>NZ_JBVUBB010000117.1:0-502 GCF_055791185.1 Bradyrhizobium ingae | reverse complement strand
CCCTGGCCCTACGCCGCCCGCCCGGCGGCGGCGGGGATCAGGGCTTCGACCTGCCGCCGCGTATTGACCACGTCCTTCGCCAGGATGGTGCCGTTGGAATCCAGCAGCACCAGGGTCGGCAGGCGGCTGACCTGCAGCACCAGGCCCAGTTCGACCCCCGTGACGAAGGCGACGCCGCCCAGGCCCATCCGGTCGCGCATCGCGACCAGTTCGGGCGGGGCGCCGTCCCCGACCAGGACCGGGTCCAGTCCGCGATCACGCGCCACGTCCAGCGCGACGGGCAGCACGCGCTTGCAGACCGGGCAGTCGGGCGCCACGAACAGCAGCATGCGCACGGTGCCCGGCGGCAGGGCCTCGCCCATCGGGAACGGCGCGCCGGACAGGGTGCGCATGGTGATGCGCGGAATCACCTGCCCGACATCCAGCCCGGACTGGGGCTGCTGCAGGCCGATGGGGGCGATGCGTTCGTGCAGCACCCCGATCTGGCGGGCCAGGGCCAGCA
>NZ_JBVUBB010000116.1:0-505 GCF_055791185.1 Bradyrhizobium ingae | reverse complement strand
ACAAAAGTCTGTGCAGGGCAGGATAAAAGTTGCGGGCATTCCGGCCGGAATTTTGACTTTCTCCGTAAGGTATCAGTAAAATGTAATAAAAAACAAACAAATGATGATGGATGCATCTTGAAATGGGGAGTTTCTGCATGAAGCACGATAACTTGCAAGCAAATGTACTGGATTACGCGCTCACGAAATATTTAAAGAGCACGAAAAAGCTTGATGAGGCGACAATTCCAAAGAGTATAAACAATATCAGAGGATTTATTCTGAGGATTATTTACCGGCATGGCACGTGCACGATTAAAGATATATTGCAGGAGGTCACATTATCGCCTTCCGCCACGACAACCGCTCTCAATCATTTAGAAAAAGAAGGATTCGTGGAAAGGTCGAGAAACAATGAAGACCGCCGCACGGTATGGATGACGCTTTCCGAATCGGGAAAAATGGCGGCCATGCAAATGATTGAAAACCGGCAGCTGCTCATTGACGAACTGTTCGAAGCATTGAC
>NZ_JBVUBB010000115.1:0-506 GCF_055791185.1 Bradyrhizobium ingae | reverse complement strand
CCATATCCGGGGGTGAACAATTGCGCGATGGTCTCGGCGGCCACGCCGGGCTGCGCGCTCAACTGGATGTTGGGCAGGCGGTTGGCCACGGCCACGCCCACCTGGGCACAGGCGGCGTGCCAGTTCGCCTCGGCCACCTTGATGTCGGGGCGCTGGTCGATCAGGCGCACCGGCAGGCTGACCGGCAGGTCCTGGGGCAGGGTGAAGGCGTCCAGCGTGAAATCCGGCGTCGGGTCGTCCGGCATGTCGCAGGTCAGGGCGGCGATATGGTCGTGCTGCTGCTGCAATTGCTGCTGCAGGTGCACCAGCATGGCCTGGTCCTGGGCCAACTGGGCGCGCTGCATGGCCACGTCGGCATCCGCCAACTGGCCCAGTGCCTGCTGGCGGATACTGGAATCCAGAATCCGCTGCTGGGCGGCGGTCAGGTCCTTCACGGCGTCGATCTGCGCCCGCAGCGAGGCATAGCCGACCGCCGCCTGCACCACTTCGCCCGTCAGGGTCAGGTA
>NZ_JBVUBB010000114.1:0-453 GCF_055791185.1 Bradyrhizobium ingae | reverse complement strand
GGATAGATGAAATTGGCATGAGTCGGGCGCAGTTCTTCAGCGTCCCCAATACCGAGCTGTGCGTCAGGTACTTCCACAGGGCGTGAAAGTTCCTGAAGAGCATGAACCCGGTTTTGAAGGTGATAACCTTCCATCATGCCGCATTACCTCCCTTGTAATACTTTGATACCTGAAATCGAATTGCTTGCGATTGTGCTGATAATGGAAGTCGTAGACTTGGCATTCTTTAGGAATAGATAAATACCAATGAGAATCCCGATACCCGCAATCACGTCAAAAAACTTGTTAACCATCCACAAGACCTCCCATGATTTGTTTTACCTTATCCACGTTCAGGACAGCCATACTTGCGAGAACAAGCACCAAGAACGTGTATGTGATTTTTTCATTTGTGAACATACCGAGCAGGATAATGACTGTCTCTTATACACATCTGACGCTGCCGACGACTAG
>NZ_JBVUBB010000113.1:0-518 GCF_055791185.1 Bradyrhizobium ingae | reverse complement strand
GGCTTGCACCCGGACGACGCGCCGCTCGTGCTGGAAATGATCCAGAACTTCGACCCCGTCGGCGTCGCCGCGCGCAGCCTGCAAGAGTGCTTGCTCGTGCAAGCGAAAGCGTTCGGCTACGACGCGACGGAGCTCGCCATCCTGGAAAAGCACATGGCGAACCTGGAGAAGCACAACTACCAGGCCATCGCCCGCGACATGAAGATCTACCTGGAAGAGGTCTACGAAGCCGCGAAAGAAATTCAGAAGCTCGAGAGCCGTCCGGCGCGCAATTTCGTCGATCACTCCGACCGCAGCATCGGCATCACGCCCGATGTCTACGTGATCAAGGACGGGGACAACTTCGTCGTCGCCGACAATGACCGCGGCGTGCAAAAGCTGCACATCAATCAAGCACTCACCCAGCGCCTGCTGAAGGACCCCGCGGCGCAGGAGTTCGTGGGGGAGAAGCTACGCAACGCGCAGTGGCTGATCCGCGCCATCGAGCAGCGGCGCAAGACGATCGTCAAGGTCTCGGA
>NZ_JBVUBB010000112.1:0-521 GCF_055791185.1 Bradyrhizobium ingae | reverse complement strand
AGTATGGCCACAAAACGATCGAAGGCACCGTGTTGCTGATCGACGACGACCCCGAAATCCGTGCGATGACACGGCAAATGCTCGAGCGCATGGGCATGGCCGTCGCCGAGGCCGAGAACGGCGAAGAAGGCCTCGCCTGGCTGGAGGCGAACCAACTGCCCTCGATCATCCTGCTCGATCTGATGATGCCGGTGATGGACGGCTTCGAATTCCTCGATCGCATGCAGCAGAACGATGAGTGGACCGGCATCCCGGTCGTTGTCGTCACGGCAATGGATTTGGGCGCCGAAGAGCTCGATCTGCTGCAGAACGCGACGCGCAAGGTGATCGCCAAGGGCGCGACCACCGGCGTCGATATTCGGACCGCCATCCGCGAGGTGCTGCGGCCGCGTCCGAAACCGCGCGCCGCCGCGGCCGGTTAGTCGGGGAGCTTCAAGCGATGGTCAAGATTCTGCTCGTCGAAGACAATGAGATGAATCGCGACATGCTCTCGCGCCGCCTCGAGCGCAAAGGCTTTCAGG
>NZ_JBVUBB010000111.1:0-535 GCF_055791185.1 Bradyrhizobium ingae | reverse complement strand
GAGAACAAGACCCGAAGGACAAACGGTCTGTTTACGCCCATTTAACTGATAAAGGAAACGAGTATTTGGATAAAATTTATCCGATTCATTCATTGAGAATTGCGAGAGCGTTTTCAGGACTTATGCCTGAGGAACAGGAACAGCTGATAGCCTTACTGAAAAAAGCGGGAATTCACAGCCAGCATTTGCTTTTCCGTTAAAAGAAAGCGGATACAGACACTCTTCTTCATGAAGAGTGTTTTTTTCTGTTTCGGACAGTAGAGCCTTAAGCGGTTTTTGCAGAAGCTGATACAGGGCGGCATCATTATTTACCAATCATAATGTGTCATGCCGCATGCCAAAATATGAGGGTGCTTTGAATATAAAGAAGGTGAACATGTGAGAAGCTGTCTGCTGTCTATATGGTACTTACTTGATCCGCTTTATTTCTTCTTTACCCGGCTGACGCTGATTGATAAACGGCAATCGAATGTATTCCGCGTCCGTTTGACTAGATATAAAGGAAAAGAAGTCATCCTGAGCGACGGAACCAGGA
>NZ_JBVUBB010000110.1:0-537 GCF_055791185.1 Bradyrhizobium ingae | reverse complement strand
CATTTTATTTAGTGCGTGAAGACGTTCTGCCTGATGCGATGCGGAAAACCCTTGAAGTCAAAAAGCTGCTCGACAGAAAAAAGGCTGGATCGGTTGCAGATGCCGTGCAGAAAGTTGATTTAAGCAGAAGCGCTTTTTACAAATACCGAGATGCGGTTTTCCCTTTTTACACGATGGTTAAAGAACAAATAATCACACTTTTCTTTCATTTGGAGGATCGGTCAGGCGCGTTATCCCAGCTTTTGCAGGCGGTGGCTGACTCAGGAAGCAACGTGCTTTCCATTCACCAGACGATTCCGCTTCAGGGCAGGGCGAATGTCACGCTCTCAATCAGTACGTCCGCAATGGAAGAAAACATTCATACGTTAATGAATAAAATGAGAAAATTTGATTTTATAGAAAAAGTTGAGATCTTAGGGTCAGGCGCGTAAGGAGAGAAGAGACATGAAAGTCGGTTATTTAGGGCCAGAAGCCACATTTACACATCTAGCAGTCAGTTCCTGCTTTCAAAACAGCGTGACACAAGCACCTTATCAA
>NZ_JBVUBB010000109.1:0-557 GCF_055791185.1 Bradyrhizobium ingae | reverse complement strand
GCCGTATGGGATAAGCCGGTCATCGTGGCAGGCTCAATTGATCGGGAGGAACGGATCCGGGCTGTGGTGTCGGCGGGCGCCGACGGTTTTACGGTCGGCACGGCGGCATTCGACGGCGTGTTCCCGACATCCGGTAATCTGATGGGGCAGATCGATTACGTCCGGATGATGCTGTCGCGACCCTGACGCAGAGTCGGGTGGGAAGAATGACAGCCTTAAAAGAGAAAAGGCTAATGGCTCCGCCCTCGCGCCGGCAAGGGTTCGCGTCAGCGCGCTGACGCCAGCCGATGGGGTGTCCCCGATCTTCCTGCGCTGCGCTCCGTGCAGATATGGCGATACCCCTCCCCATCGGCCGCCCTTGCCGTTGCTACCCCGCTGCTCGCCGCGAGGCAGAGGAACAGCGGGGGCTGTTCCTCGCGGAACAAAGAGCAAAGACCATGACCGGTAACACCACCACGGCGACCGATTTCCGCAACACCATCCTCAACGGTGACAGCGTCCAGCTTATGCGGAGGCTGCCCCGCAATGCGGTGGATTTCATCCTGACAGACCCGCCT
>NZ_JBVUBB010000108.1:0-575 GCF_055791185.1 Bradyrhizobium ingae | reverse complement strand
GTTCTGCGCCAACATGTACTCCAAGGCCGGCAACCGGGTCATCGGCAACCTCGCCGCCGACGCCTTCCCGGCGCCCGTGATGGAGAAGATGCGCCGCTTCGTCGCCGGCAGCAAGCTCCATCTGAACAAGGGCGGGCTGAAGTTCGATCAGGCCGGCAAGCGGATGCAAGTGGCGGGCGTCGGCTGGTCGTACGGGGCCTGCATGGCGGACCTGGACAACGACGGTTGGCTGGACGTGTTCGCCACCGCCGGCTTCGTCAGCCGCAGCCGCGACGAGCCCGACGGCTGAAACTGCGTCTGGCTGGCTGTCGTGTCACAGCCGTGTAACCGCAGCAGCGCCGTCACCCTGCCGGGCCGACTGGACCCCGCCCTGCGCGAGTTCTGGGTCAGCAACCCCTGGCAGATCGTCGCCAACGGGCACAACCTCAGCGCCTTCGAGCGCGACCGCTTCTTCCTCAACGTCCGGGGGCAGGACTTCCTGGACGTCAGCCACCTGACGGGGGCCGACAGCGACGGCGACGGCCGGGCGGTCGTTGCCGCCGACTTCCGCAACGGCGGCATGCTGGACCTGATCG
>NZ_JBVUBB010000107.1:0-614 GCF_055791185.1 Bradyrhizobium ingae | reverse complement strand
GGTCTGCCACCAGGTGTCGACGATCGGGCAGCGGTCCTCGCCGACGACGCGGTGATACCACTCCCAGGCTTCCGGATTGATGGGCTCGCCGACCGAGCCGAGCAGACGCAGGCTCGCGCGCGAGGTCGTCTTCACCGGCTCGTCGCCGCCCTGCATCAAGGCGCGGATCGCGGTCGGCGCGGTGTAGAAGATGTTGACCTTGTGCTTGTCGATGACGTTCCAGAAGCGGGAGTTATCGGGGTAGTTCGGCACGCCTTCGAACATCAGCGTGGTCGCGCCGTTGGCGAGCGGGCCATAGAGAATGTAGCTGTGGCCGGTGACCCAGCCGACGTCGGCGGTGCACCAGTAGATGTCGCCATCGTGATAGTCGAACACGTATTGATGCGTCATCGCGGCATAGACGAGATAGCCGCCCGAGGTGTGCAGCACGCCCTTCGGCGTGCCGGTCGAACCGGAGGTGTAGAGGATGAACAGCGGATCCTCGGCATGCATGTGCTCGGCCGGGCAGTCCGTCGTCACCATCTTGGCGGCGTCGTGGTACCAGAGGTCGCGCGACGGGTTCATGTCGACCTTGCCGCCGGTGCGCTTGACCACGATGACCCAGTCGACGCCTT
>NZ_JBVUBB010000106.1:0-625 GCF_055791185.1 Bradyrhizobium ingae | reverse complement strand
TTCAAGTACGGGGCGGCCTTGCTGTTTCAGGGAAGCTGAAATGGAAATTTCCGTTTCCGGCTTTTGCTACGTGGAATAAAGAAGAAGCTGTAAAAACAGCAAGAACGCTTATCGCTCATCAACCAAGCAGTCTGGCCGCCGGACATGGAAATGTTCTCTGCAATCCCGTTGAAATGATGGCTGAGGCTGCTGAGGAAGCTGAACGAAGCCTGCCGGGAGGCCGATCATAATGTCACCGAGAGTCGGAATGAGCCTTGACATGATATTGAGAGCCGCAGCAGGCATCGCTGACGAAAAAGGGCTGAACGAAGTGACGCTTGCGGCCGTTGCAAAGTCCTTAAACGTAAAACCGCCTTCCCTTTACAATTTTGTCAATGGCCTTCAAGGAATTAAAACAGAGCTGGCTGTCTCCGGTTTAACTATGTTATTTGAAAAAATGGCGGCCTCTGCAGAAGGACTGACGGGTGAAACGGCTTTGCTCGCTCTTGCCGATGCCTATATCAATTTCGCCGAAGCCAATCCCGGATTATATGACGCAACATTTCAAAAAATAAAAGACGGCCGGATTGAGAATCTGTCAAGCCTGCTTGTAGAGCTTGTTGTCAGGCAGCTGACAGCTAACGGT
>NZ_JBVUBB010000105.1:0-638 GCF_055791185.1 Bradyrhizobium ingae | reverse complement strand
CAGATGTGTATAAGAGACAGCTTCTTTACCTGACGTGCTCGCGGCTGTTTCAATGTAAGATAACGCCCGCGGACTTGATGCAGGTAATAGAACGTCTGGATTCAATCGGTTTAAGCTGTATAGGTGAAGGGCTTCGCCTGATACGACAAACGGACGGAATCCGCTGTTCAATTCCAGTGCAATATTTCTGATAATCTGGTATGGTGAAAATGGTTTTGTTGGAATTGCCGCGTTCTGTGATTTGAGAGTTACTGTCGCGTCAAATTCAACTAAAATTTGTGATAGTAGGCGTACTTTCGGAAGATTGAACACGACCGTTTGTGCGTCTTCTGTCACTGTCTGTGTACCCATCATCTGCCATGTTTGGCGGGTCGCTTGTGAGAATAGTTGCGCCTTTGCTTGTGCTGATAATTGTTGTTGAGTTGCCATAATTTAAAATTCCTCCTTAAACTTCTGCCGCGATTTTAGAAACAACCGGGATATGATATTTTGCTGAAGCTTTCTTAATGATCCACATGAAAACCATTGTGATAAATACTGTTACGAATGTTTGAACAAGCCATTTCATTTTCATGCTATTTTCCTCCTTATACTGCGTTTACTAATTGCGTCACACCGTTAACCGGATGCTTCGTGAC
>NZ_JBVUBB010000104.1:0-675 GCF_055791185.1 Bradyrhizobium ingae | reverse complement strand
GACAGCAGGCGGCCGAGCAGGCCTCCGCTGTCCTGGTAGGTGTCGGGCGAGTAGTAGCTGTCGAACAAACCCACGCGCTTAACCTCCGAAGCTCAAGTTCAGCGGGCCCTTCGGAATGAGCGAGCCGATTCCAGAGAGGATGGTGGCGAACTGCTGCGCACCGCTCATCTGCCCCTGCGTAGTGGAAGTCCCGTTCGTGCTCGAGCCGAGGCCTGCGATCGGAATGCCGATCTGCGCGAGCAGCCCGAGATTGGATGCGGGGATCGAGCTGAGGTACTGCTGCGCCTGCAACACCTGGTTCGGTCCCCAATTGTTGGCACTGAGCGCGTCATTTGCTGCCGTCACGCCCTGGGCCTGGTTGTTGACGCCCTGCTGATTGTTCGCGGCAATGGCGCCCGACGTGGTGTTGCCTGCGCCGTAGACCGAATTAAGAGCAGCTTGCCGGGTCGCCGCATCCTGGTTGGCCTGGTTGAGGATGATCGGCGTCTGCGCCTGCGAAATGCCGCGCGCTATGGACTGATCCTCCATGCCTGAGAACGACCGACCGGCCGCGGCAAACTGACTGCGGACGTTGTTGGCAGCATCCGTACCGGCCTGACTGAGCGCGGCCTGCACTGCCGGCGAACTCAAGGTGCTGTAGTTCGGGTCAACGTAGGGCGACATCCCCGACTTGTA
>NZ_JBVUBB010000103.1:0-696 GCF_055791185.1 Bradyrhizobium ingae | reverse complement strand
GCGCGGCAATTTGGGTGGAAGCGCGTATCGCGTGACATGTCGCATGGGACGCAAGTGGATGAATGCGTAGCGGCGCTGCATGCCCACCTTTGCGACCAGCCGCGAGCCGCTCAAACCTCCACTATCGTAGAAGCCGCAGAATGATCGTGCCGGAAAAGCTTGCGAAATTCGCTTGATGTCGCACTCGCCATACCCTTCAACACAGCATCGTGCTCGCGCCTGAGCTGACCAGACACGTCAAGAGCACGCTGCAGCTTCCGGCAGAACTCCTAGATTTGCCATCGTCATTGGTGGATCGCTTTCAGACGCGTCAGCTTCTTGAAAGCTAGCCCTCCTAACATGAGAGCCTGGGTCTCTAGACGGCGCTGTCGCCTATTGACCGTAGCGGAAATGAACGTCGGGCCTGACGCGCAGGACATGGTGGCGACATTTTTGGTGAGCCGACAGGCAGTGGGCCAGGTCCCGGTCAACATTTCCATCAGGTCTTGCGTGTTGTTCGTCGTGAACACGGCGGCGCCACAAGACGCACTTGTGACGGTCATCAATGTCACATCGGGGATGCGCCATGTCGCTCAGCAACCTTTCGTCAGCCCGCAGCCGAAATCAGCCTCAACCGGCGTTTACCCCGGAGCCACGTTGGCTCTGGGACCTTCTGCGCAGACGCCGGGCCTGACCCAGCAAAGCGCATTTTCGAAC
>NZ_JBVUBB010000102.1:0-752 GCF_055791185.1 Bradyrhizobium ingae | reverse complement strand
GCGCGCTTGGCCAGGCGCAGATAGCTCTGGCGCAGCGGCACACGGTTGCGCCTGGCGAGCCCGACCAGCTTAACGATTGCTCGATGCATCAGCCGCGCGTCGGTCGGATGGGCGACCGCCTTGGGCTGCACCGTGGTATCGACGACCACTCGTTCCAGGTCCTTCGCGCCGATCGCGCCGGTCTTGTGCGCCACCGACAGACTTTCCTGGATCAGCGCGACAAGCTGCTCCTCGCCGAGCCGCTGCCGCCAGCGCGTCATCGACGATCGATCGAACGGCAACCGGTGGCAGAAGCTCAATTCGCCGCAGAAGTGCTGGTAATAGGGGTTCTCGATCCAGCGGGCGCACAGCGCTTCATCCGACAGGTTGTGCATGTGCTTCAGAATGAACAGGCCGGCGATCAGCCGCGTCGGCAACCCCGGCTGCCCTGACCCTGCCTGGCACACCGAACCAAAGCGCTCATTCAGCACGTTCCAGTCGATCAGCGCCGCCAACCGCACCAGCGGATGACCCATGTCGATGATCTGATCCAGGGCCGGAAGCAGCAGGTCCTTCTGGCGATCATCCCGCGGTTTGCTCATCGCATTCCCCAATGTCGACGACGCAGTCAGGGAATCACAAACCGCTCAAAAACGAAATCCCAAAACGCAGGAAAGCGAGGTCCCACACACCGCTTTCCTGCAAAATCGAATACTTTCTCAAGACCATTTTTGCTTATTTTTCAGGTCAATCCGCATTCTTCACGGAGGACT
>NZ_JBVUBB010000101.1:0-806 GCF_055791185.1 Bradyrhizobium ingae | reverse complement strand
ATGTGGACGGCCCCCGTGGCACAAGAGCCAAGTGAGGTTTGATCGGATCGCTTGCATCCATATGTCCGGCCTGTTGATGCGGCTTGTTGGACCGCTGGCCAAGATGGTTTCCGCGACACGAGTTCCAATCACCCAAGCGACCTCGTTCGGCCAATGGGTCCCACGGATTTGCTCGCGCCCTGGATCGATCGATCTCACCATCTCCTCTGCTCTTGCAGCTCCGGTTCGGCCGGTGAGCGCCGGTCGGCCGAATCTCTCGACTACGCGGCGGTGGCCGTTTTGGCCTCGAGCCGAGCAGCGTCGTAACTCTCTCCCGTCGTCATCAGCTTCCAGGCGATACGTGCGGTCTTGTTGGCCAGCGCCACGGCTGCCTGCTTCGGCGTCTTGCGCTCGATCAGGTCGAGCAGCCAGCGCGATCCGCGACGGTGCTTCCCGTTCGCTTGCTTGACCACCGCGGTCGCCCCGACCACAAGGAGCTGACGCAATCTCTCGTCGCCGGCACGGGTTATCTTGCCGAGCCTGGTCTTTCCGGCGGTGGAATGGTCCTTTGGGGTGAGGCCAAGCCAAGCGGCGAACAGCCGCCCCGAGCGGAAGGTGTGCGGATTGGGCACCTTCATCACCAGCGCGGCGGCCGTGACCGGACCGACGCCCGGGATCTCGGCCAAGCGTCGGCTCACGGCATTGGCGCGGTGCCAGGCCACAAGCTTGGCCTCGATCGCCTTCAGTTCGACCTGCACCTGATCATATTGGCGAGCAAGCATCGCAAACAGTTCGCGGGCCAAGGCCGGCACGCGTTCGTCTCGCTG
>NZ_JBVUBB010000100.1:0-824 GCF_055791185.1 Bradyrhizobium ingae | reverse complement strand
GACCTCGCGCGCGAGCCTGCGTCTGCTCGGCTCGGTCGGCGAGCCCATCAATCCGGAAGCCTGGGAGTGGTATCACCGCGTCGTCGGCGAGGACCGCTGCCCGATCGTCGACACCTGGTGGCAGACCGAGACCGGCGGCATCCTGATCACGCCGCTGCCGGGCGCCACCAAGCTCAAGCCCGGCTCGGCGACGCTGCCGTTCTTCGGCGTGGTGCCGGAGATCGTCGATGCCGACGGCAAGGTGCTGGATGGCGAGACATCAGGCAATCTGTGCCTCACGCGGTCCTGGCCCGGCATGATGCGCACGGTCTATGGCGACCACGCCCGTTTCGAGCAGACCTACTTCTCGACCTACAAGGGCAAGTATTTTACCGGCGACGGCTGCCGGCGCGACGCCGACGGCTACTACTGGATCACCGGCCGCGTCGACGACGTCATCAACGTCTCCGGCCACCGCATGGGCACCGCCGAGGTCGAGAGTGCCTTGGTCGCGCATGAGAAGGTCTCGGAGGCCGCCGTCGTCGGCTTCCCGCACGACATCAAGGGCCAGGGCATCTATGCCTATGTCACGCTGATGGCCGGCGTCGAGCCGACCGAGGACCTGCGCAAGGAGCTCGTGACCTGGGTGCGCAAGGAGATCGGCCCGATCGCCTCGCCCGATCAGATCCAGTTCGCGCCCGGCCTGCCCAAGACGCGCTCCGGCAAGATCATGCGCCGCATCCTGCGCAAGATCGCCGAGGACGAGCCGGGCAGCCTGGGGGACACCTCGACGCTCGCCGATCCCGCCGTGGTCGACGATCTCGTCAAGAACCGACAGAACAAGA
>NZ_JBVUBB010000099.1:0-997 GCF_055791185.1 Bradyrhizobium ingae | reverse complement strand
CGCCCAGGTCCTGGACAAGCTGACCACGCTGTTCGTCTACATCCTGCTTGCCGCGATGTGGAACCTGCTCTCCGGCTATGCCGGTCTGGTCTCGGTGGGCCAGCAGGCCTATTTCGGTCTCGGCGCCTACTTCGCGCTGCGGCTCGTCAGCTTCGGTGCGCCGCCCTATCCCGCGCTATTCGCCGGCGCGATCGGCGCGGCGTTGGTCGCGGCGCTCGTGTCGGTCCTCCTGCTGCGCTTGCGCGACGGCGAGTTCGCCGTCGCCTCATGGGTGGTGGCGGAAGTCGTTCGCGTGCTCGTGATGTTCGATCTCTTGGTGCAGGGCGAGACGGGTACGTCGCTGATCGCACTCAACGGCTATGACCCGGCGCAACGCATTGCGCTGACCTACTGGCTCGCGCTCGCCAGCGTCGCGGTGATGCTGCTCGCCTCGCTCGTGCTGCTGCGCAGCCGGATCGGCGCGGCGGTGCAGGCCATCCGCGACGACGAGGAGGCCGCGCGGTCGCTCGGCGTTGAGATCATCCGGACTAAGCAGACAATCTACGTTCTCGCAGCCTTCGGCTGCGCGCTCGCAGGCGTTATCTGGCTCGCCAGCGCCGTCACGTTCCTCCCGCGCACGAATTTCGGGGTGCAGTGGACCGTGTTCATGCTGTTCATGGTGCTGGTGGGCGGCTTGCGAACGATGGAAGGGCCGATTCTCGGGGCGCTGATCTTCTTCGTGCTGCAGGAAGTCTTCGGCGATTTCGGCGTCTGGTATCTGTTCGGCACGGGGCTCGTCGCCGTCGTCTTCGCATTGGCGCTGCCCGGCGGATTGTGGGGCGCCATTCACGGGCGTTGGGGCTTGCGCCTCTTTCCGCTCGGTGAACGGCTGGTCGAGCGTCCGACCACAGCCACTCCGCGCAGCGAGCGATGCCTGGAGTCCGTCTAGCAGGCTGTTGAAGAAGTCTCTGGCACGGAATTGGACGTGATTCTCTCGATGATTGAATCGGGAGGCCGG
>NZ_JBVUBB010000098.1:0-1043 GCF_055791185.1 Bradyrhizobium ingae | reverse complement strand
CCGCGGCAAACTGACTGCGGACGTTGTTGGCAGCATCCGTACCGGCCTGACTGAGCGCGGCCTGCACTGCCGGCGAACTCAAGGTGCTGTAGTTCGGGTCAACGTAGGGCGACATCCCCGACTTGTACGCGTCGAAATTGGATTGCAGCGTCCCGTTCTGCGACGTCGCGCCACCACCATTGAGCAGGTTCGTGGCGACGTTGCCGACGGCCGGTGCGTAGGGATTACCAGCCTGCCCGTTCGCGGTGAGCTGACCGATAGCGCCGGTTTGCGCCGACGTCATGCCGCTATTCGAGATCATGGGCGAGAGCTGCCCCAGGATCTGATTGAGCATCGGCTGGGCTGCGGCCCAAGGCTGAGTGGTGCTCTGTTGCGTGGAGGTCTGCGAAGAGGTTCCGCCCATCAGATAATCCTCAAAATCTTATTCACGATGATCGTCGGTTGCGTGTTGGTGTGGGCACCCCCTCCGCCGGCAGATGCGTTATTGATCGTGATTCCGGTCGTTGAAGTGCCAGTATTGTGCGAAACCTGAATGCCGCCACCTGTACCGCCCGCGTGCAGAGATCCACCATCGTCTTCGAAATACGTGTGCGAATGGCCTGGATCGGTCAGCGTGTTCGCGTGCGAGTGAGACGGGATCTGAGCCGTCGTGAGCGTCACGGTCTCAGCGCCGCCAACAGCTCCGACGTTTCCCGGGTTTCCGCCGAAATAGGCCACCGTCAAGCGGTTCGCTGAGGCGCCTCCCATCGCATCACAGCCGGCCGTCACACGACCGCGCAAATCCGGGAGGTTGAAGGTTGTCGCCCCATCTCCGACGCCGAAGGTCGTTCCGCAAAGAGCATAGAGGCTGCTATATGTGGTCCGCGAAATGGCCTGACCGTAGGCGAGCGCGAATTGACTGTTCGGCGCGGTGAGCCCGATGTAATCGAGCATGCCCCCGAGCGGCACATTGTAGGGATTGCCGTAGAAGCCTTGCAGATAGAACGCGCCGTCCGCGTTGTTATAAAGCGCGGTATAGGGGGTGCCCTGGATGAGGACGCCGG
>NZ_JBVUBB010000097.1:0-1049 GCF_055791185.1 Bradyrhizobium ingae | reverse complement strand
GGTTTGGACCCTGATCCTGTAATCCGAGTCCGGAGGGCCAACCCCCATCTCTCGCGCAGCAAGGCTACTCGAAGTTTGGGTTACATTTTCATGTTCTCCCTCGTTCCTTCGCCTTCGTGGCGCACTGTAGTCCATCGCCTTGGCGACAACGTTACGCCGTGACAGCTTGGCGCGCTGCTCACGCATCCATACTTCCAAATCGGCGACGAGCGGCGCGCTGAGCTCCTGGCGCACGGCCCGGCGCCGTTCGGATGTCTCGCCGTTGATACCTCGCTCGATCTCGAACAAGGCGTCGATCCGGCGGACTGCTTCCAGCGCCAGCGGCGAGATCACCGCTGGCTTTTTGCCTAGCACCTTGCGGCGCGCATTTTCCCCCAAATCAGCCATCACGAAGAACGGCCGTCGGGCACGGACCCAGCACGCCGCTTCCAGGATCGGACCTGCGTTGCGGCCCGGGGTGTAAAGCTTGCCATATCCGCCATAGGCGTCGGCCTGGAAGATGCCGCTGTAGCCGGCCAGATGCACTTGGGGATGCTCGCAGGCGCGATCGCGTGAGTAATAAAACACTGCCCCCGGCGGGGCCTGCCCGCCAAAAGGCTTGTCGTCGCGCACATAGACCCAGATGCGGCCGGTGTCGGTACCGGCACCGTCGTGTCGTCCCCGTGCAATCGCTCGGCACTCAGCACATGAGCCTCGAGGCGCCGGAACAAGGGCGTCAGTGCAACTGTGCAGCCGCCAACCTGGTCTGCGAGGGTCGACAAGCTGATCGGCACGCCTTCCTTGGCATAGCGTTCGGCCTGCCGGTTCAGCGGCTGATGCTGGCCGAACTTCTCAAACAGCACCATCGCCAACAAGCTGGGTCCTGCCCAGCCGCCAGCAATCACATGGAAGGGCGCCGGGGCCTGGCTGATCTTCTCGCAATCCCGGACGGTCACTTCAAACTCCCCCACCTGTGGTCGCGCAAACTCCCCCACTTGTGGAGCAGGACGAGAGGTTATTAGGTTGACTGGGTTTTGCGTGCAAGGGCCTCGGCAGCTTCCTTGAGGCGG
>NZ_JBVUBB010000096.1:0-1049 GCF_055791185.1 Bradyrhizobium ingae | reverse complement strand
TAAAGCGTGATGGCATTAAGTTCGATAGCCTGAATTTTTGAGGTAGTTGGCGCATTCCTCGGAGGTGAAGGCATCGAGTGCGCGGCTGATTGCGGCGCAGACCGCGTCGACGGTTCGCGCGGCAGCTTTACGGAGCAGGTGCTTGAGCTTGGCAAAGACCTGTTCGATCGGATTCAGGTCGGGCGAGTATTTTGGCAGGAAGAAGAGCTTGGCGCCGACCGAACGGATGAGCTGGCGAACTGCTTTGCTCCTGTGGCTGCCGAGGTTATCCAAGACGACGATATCGCCGGGTCGAAGGACGGGCAGAAGAACCTTCTCGACATAGGTGCGAAAGCTCACGCCATCGATCGGCCCCTCGATGAACCATGGCGCATCGATCCGGTCATGACGCAGGGCCGCCAGGAAGGTCATGGTCTTCCAGCGACCGTGGGGAACCTTGGCCGGAAGTCTGTGCCCACGCGGGGCCCATCCCCGTAAGGGAGCCATGTCGGTCCTGGTCCAGGTCTCGTCGATGAAGACCAGCCGCTCAGCTTCGACGCGACCTTGATATTTTGTCCACTGGGCTCGCCGCCGTGCGACCTCGGGTCGATCGCGTTCGCCGGCCGCCACGCTTTTTTTTGAAGCTGAGCTTCTCGGCATGAACGAAGTCCCACACCGAGTGGTAGTCGACCTTCAGGCCGCGCTCGGCAAGCTCGATAACGAGACCGCGTATGGTGAAATCGCCGTCCCTGATCCGCTGCGACAGCCAGACCGCGTGCTCTCCCGAAACCGCCTTCGGCTTGTGACCGCCCATCTGGCCAGGTTCAACGCTGCCGGTCTCCTCGACCCGCTGCATCCAGCCGATGGCAGTGCTGATTGCAACCCCAAACTGCTTGGCGGCCCGATTGCGCGACATCCCGCCTTCGATCGCAGACACAACACGCTTGCGAAGATCCAGAGAATAAGGCTTGCCCATCCATGCTGGCCTCCAATCCAGCCTGCATGGTGAATCAGAAACCCACTGATTTGGGAATCCCAAATCGATTCAACCTAACCCCATCCCGCTTTAG
>NZ_JBVUBB010000095.1:0-1064 GCF_055791185.1 Bradyrhizobium ingae | reverse complement strand
CCGCGGCAAACTGACTGCGGACGTTGTTGGCAGCATCCGTACCGGCCTGACTGAGCGCGGCCTGCACTGCCGGCGAACTCAAGGTGCTGTAGTTCGGGTCAACGTAGGGCGACATCCCCGACTTGTAGGCGTCGAAATTGGACTGCAGCGCACCGTTCTGCGACGTCGCACCCCCGCCGTTGAGCAGGCTCGTGGCAACGTTGCCGACTGCGGGCGCATACGGATTGCCAGCCTGGCCATTCGCCGTGAGCTGACCGATGGCGCCGCTCTGCGAGGACGTGAGGCCGCTGTTCGAGATCATGGGCGATATCTGCCCGAGGATCTGATTGAGCATCGGCTGGGCCGCCGCCCACGGCTGCGTGGTGCTCTGTTGCGTGGTGGTCTGCGATGAAGTTCCGCCCATTAGACGACCCTCAAAATCTTGTTCACGATGATGGTGGGCGGCACGATCGAATGCGCGTTGCCGCCGGTATTGTTCGACGTAGCCGAACCGTTCAGCGTGCCGCTGACGGACACTGCGGCAGTACCTTGGGTCGACGGATAGTTGAACCCGAATCCACCGCCGCCGGTCGAACTGGGAGTAAGGCCCTTGTCGACGTTTTCAGTCGTAGCGCCCGTCAGCGTGCCGCTGACAGACACCGAAGAGTTGATGCCCGTCGGCAGTTCTCCCAGCGTCAGTGTGTGGGACTGAGCGCCGCCCGTATTATAGATCGAGGTGGACCCGCCAAAGTAAGCCGCCGTAAGCCGACCAGCGGCGCTCCCGCCCATGTTATCGGGGCTGGCGACAAAACGTCCGCGCAGATCGGGAACGTTGAACGTCGTCGAGCCGTCCCCGGCGCCATAGTTCGTTCCAATGAGCGCGAACAGCGTTGCGTACGTTGCGCGCGAGATGGCCTGCCCAAACGGAAGAACGAAGCTGGAATTTGGCGCGGTCGGGCCGATGTAATCGAGCATGCCCCCGAGCGGCACATTGTAGGGATTGCCGTAGAAGCCTTGCAGATAGAACGCGCCGTCCGCGTTGTTATAAAGCGCGGTATAGGGGGTGCCCTGGATGAGGACGCCGG
>NZ_JBVUBB010000094.1:0-1301 GCF_055791185.1 Bradyrhizobium ingae | reverse complement strand
TCCTGGACGCGCGAGATCGGCAGGCCGAAGAGCTGGCCGCCGATCATCGCGGTGACGTATTCGACCATGGCGCCTTCGGCGGATTGGGTCTTGCTGCTCATGGATGTCTCTCCTCGTCCCCTTTACGCCGCGGCCCGGTTCAGCTCGGAGGCGCCGGCGGCGGTGGCGGTCTGTTCCTTCAGCGCCGCGATCAGGCCGGGACGGTCGAACTTGGCGACATAGTCGTGGAAGCCGGCCTGCCGGCCGCGCTCGATCGCCGCCGGCGAGACCAGCGCCGACAGCCCGATGATCGGCATCGCGCCGAGATTGTGGTCGGAGCGGATAACTTCCGCGAACTCGAACCCGTTCATGTCGGGCATCTCGATGTCGGTCAGCACCACGTCGAAGCTCTGTGCGCGCAGCGCGGCCAGGCCCTCCTGCGCGGTCGGGGCGGTGCGGACGCGGTAGCCGGCCGCCTTCAGCACCGGCGCCAGCATGTTGCGGAAGAACGCGCTGTCGTCGACCAGCAGCACCGACTGCGAATGCATCGACGGCTTCATCTCCTTGCGGGTGAACCAGTCGGCAAACGCCATGGGCAGGAAGTGGCCGACATCGATCACCTCGGTGGCCTGGCCCTTGATCACGGCCGAGCCCAGGATGCCGGCCGAGGAGCCGCCGACCTCGATGTTGAGGCGCTCCTCGACGATGTCGATGATCTCGTCGACGACGAGGCCCATGGAGCGGCCGTCATCGGCGAACACCAGGATCGGCTGGGCGCCCTGGCTCGCAATGGTGACGCCCTCCATGGCGACCAGCGGCATCAGCTGCTCGCGGTACTGCACCATGTAGCGACCATTGGAGAACTCGATCTTGTCGGCGGGCAGCTCCTCCAGGCGCGTGACGAGGCCGAGCGGCACCGCCTTGGGCTGGGACGAGCCGGCGCGGAACACCAGGAGCGAGGTGGTCTGCTCGCCCGAGCCGATGTGGTGCGCACCGTTCTCGTCGGCCATGTCATGGGCCGAGGAGCCGGCGGCGCCGAGCGCCTTGGCAATGCCGTTGGGGTCGATGATCATGATGACAGCGCCATCGCCCAAAATGGTGTTGCCCGAGAACATGTCGATGTGGCGCAGCTTGGTCGACATCGGCTTGACCACGATTTCTTCGGTGTGGAACACGCCGTCGACCACGATGCCGAAGGTCTGGCTGCCGACCTGGGTGACCACGATAAAACCGTTCTCGGGATCGGAGGCCGCGCCGTCGTCGATCTTCAAAAGCTTCTTGAGGTGGATCAGCGGCAGCAGCTTGTTGCGCAGCCGCAGCAC
>NZ_JBVUBB010000093.1:0-1379 GCF_055791185.1 Bradyrhizobium ingae | reverse complement strand
GTGATGGGGTGGACGCCCCCCTCGACGGCATCAATGTGCCAAGATGGTGGTGTTGAAACAGCCACTGCAGAGAAGGAGCGTCCGCCATGGAAGTTAGCACGATCGGAATAGATTTGGCGAAGAATGTATTTCAGTTGCATGGGGCAGATGCTGCAGGCACCACTGTTTTTCGCAAACAGCTGCGGCGTAACAAGGTGCTGGAGTTCTTCGCCAAGCAGCCGACGTGTTTGATCGCGATGGAATCCTGTGGGGGCGCACACCATTGGGCGCGCGAGATCGGCAAGCTCGGTCACACAGTTCGCCTCATTCCGCCTGCCTACGTGAAACCTTTCGTAAAACGGCAGAAGAACGATGCGGCCGATGCCGAAGCGATTTGTGAAGCCGCTCAACGGCCGACAATGCGCTTTGTCGCCGTCAAGAGTGCGGAACAGCAGGCCAGCGCGGTCGTGTTTCGGGCGCGCGATCTCCTGGTGCGACAGCGCACCCAGGTGATCAATGCCCTGCGCGGCCATCTTGCCGAGTACGGCGTGATCGTTCCCCAGGGGCCATCTCACGTCGTCAAGCTCATTGAACAGCTGGAGGATCCGAGCAGCGAGTTGCCAGAAGCCGCCCGACTGGCACTCGAGCTGCTGGTTGATACGCTGCGGTTGCTGGATCACAGGATCAAACATCTCGACGTCGAGATCGCACGCCGTGCCCGGGAAGACAAAACCGCGCGGCGGCTGGCAACCATACCAGGTGTGGGCCCGATAACAGCAACAGCATTCGTCGCTCTGGCCCCCGCGGCCACGACATTTAAGAAAGGCCGCGACTTCGCTGCCTGGTTGGGACTGACACCGCTGCAACGCTCGACCGGCGGAAAACAAAAGCTTGGCGCAACGTCGAAGATGGGTGAGCGAACCTTGCGGCGCTTGCTCATCATCGGCGCTTGCGCCGTCGTGCGGCATGCTCGCCGCCGCGGCACTTCTCCCCAAGGATCGTGGTTGGCGAGGATGCTCTCCCGCAAGCCGCCCATGCTCGTGATCGTCGCCCTTGCCAACAAGATGGCCCGCACTGTCTGGGCGCTTTTGGCGAAAGGCGGCGTCTACCAAGCTCCGGCCGCGGCGGCATAGCCGTCCAGCCAGAGGTCGTCGAGAGTGTAGGAAGGTCAGACGGAAAGGTATGGCGCAACAGTCGATGAGACGGGATCGGGAAAGCCAGTTCCTCCCACAGTGCCTGAGTCGAGCACGCTTCTGTGATTTGGCCTCCGATCCGCGAACTCCCATACGGGCCCGCGACACATGACCGGTCGCATCAGAGGCCGGACAGATGTCAGCACCCGACTACGCGCAGCGCCTCACGAAAGATTCTACTTGCACTTACGGGGGCGTCCACAGATG
>NZ_JBVUBB010000092.1:0-1525 GCF_055791185.1 Bradyrhizobium ingae | reverse complement strand
TCTGACTGAGTCACAAAACCGCAGGCTTTGTCCGGCCGGAATCAGCGATGGTTGAAGCATGGACCATCAGCCGAGGAGGCTACATGAGCGGGCGTGGCACCAAGACCAGTGAGATGCGATTTGCGGCGTATTTGGAAGGGCTTGCCAGCGTCATCGGTCATGCTGATCGGAAGGCACCGCTGCGCGACTATTGCGTCGGCCTCATGGCCTGTGGCGGTCGCAAGAGCGTGGAGCCGATGGCGGCGGTGACGGCTCCGGAACGGACGGCCGCCCAGCATCAATCGCTGCTGCATTTCGTCGGCAGCGGCACCTGGTCGGATGAGAAGGTGCTGGGCAAGGTACGCGAGATGGTCCTGCCGGCGATTGAACGCCAGAGCCCGATCGAAGCTTGGATCATCGATGACACCGGCTTTCCCAAGCAGGGGCGACATTCGGTTGGAGTTGCACGGCAATATTGCGGGCAGCTCGGCAAGCAGGATAGTTGCCAGGTGGCGGTGTCACTGTCGATTGCCAACCACCACGCCAGCCTGCCTGTCGCCTATCGCCTTTATCTTCCGAAGGAATGGACTGAGGATTGCGATCGGCGGCGCAAGGTGGGCATTCCTGCCGAAGTCGGCTTCCGGACCAAGCCGGAGATCGCGCTGGAGCAGTTGCAGTGGGCCTGTGCGACCGGCCTTCCGCGCGGTGTCGTGCTGATGGACGCGGGCTATGGCAACAACAGCGATCTGCGCACGGAGATCACGGCGCTGGGATTGACCTATGTGGCGGGTCTTCTGTCGAGCACAACGGTATGGGCGCCCGGCACCGGTCCCTTGCCGCCGAAGCCATGGTCGGGCCGCGGCCGTCCCCCGAAACTGATGCGCCGCAACCGTCAGCATCGGCCGGCCGCCGTCAAAGCGCTCGCGATCGGCCTGCCGGCCAAAGCTTGGCGCACCATCACGTGGCGGCAAGGAACGAACGAAAAGCTGAGCTCGCGCTTTGCCCGCGTGCGGGTCCGTGCCGCGCACCGTGATTATTGGCAAACCACCCAGCGGTTGGAGGAATGGTTGCTGATTGAATGGCCGAAAGGCGAGGACCAGCCTACCAAATACTGGCTCTCGACATTGCCGGAGGATGTGGCATTCCGGACTCTCGTTGAGACCGCTAAATTGCGCTGGCGCATCGAACGCGACTATCAGGATCTCAAGCAGGAAGTCGGGCTTGGCCACTTCGAGGGACGCGGCTGGCGCGGCTTTCATCATCACGCAACGATGTGCATTGCAGCCTTCGGATTCCTGATCTCCGAGCGGGAGACGATTCCCCCCTCAGGCGCTCGGCGCGCCCGGCCGATCCCGCTCGCTCGCGTTCCCGCAGATTACAGACCCCGCGGTTCTGCCGCTACGGACCCAACGTCACATTCCAAATTCGATCACGACGATGCGACGGCGACTCGAACAAGGGCTGGTCCGAACGTTGTCGAGATGCCCTTGTTGTGCAATCAAGTTCGCCCATTCCACAGACCACCGTTTGTGACGCAGTAAGACTA
>NZ_JBVUBB010000091.1:0-1764 GCF_055791185.1 Bradyrhizobium ingae | reverse complement strand
TGCTTCGGCCACGATCGCGGTGGCTCCATCCGGGACACCGCATTCATGGCAAGGGCTGCCGGGGCGCCGAGGGTCGGATCGGCATACCCGTGCTGCTGATGCGCCCGCGACACCTCCCGAACCGCGTCCCAAATGCGATCGGCGCCGAGCGAAGCGCACTCGGTGATGAATGCCGCAACAGCTGCCGGCGGCGCCGGCAGCGGCGGGATGCCCTTCAACTGGCACCATCGGGCGAAAGCTCCATTCACCGGCCGGCCTTTCGCAAGGCGTCGTGTGCCGCGCCAAGCGCGCGCCGATACTGGAGCATCTTCACCCCTTTGCGCATGTCGTTCATGGTCATCGGCTCGTCACTGGACAGATCGGCGTCGATCGCGTCTAGCGCGCTCGCTCTGCGCTCGAGATCGTACTTCGAAAACTCGGTAACCATGGTATCGACAGATGCCGGCTTGCCCGTCATCTTCTCGGCCATAGACTGCGATTTCTCGATAAAGTTCCGTTCATCGGCCATGTTGTTACCTCTTGGCTGCGCGGCGCGCCTGCAGCAAAGCCGCTGCGCTTTTCAGGGAAGGAGCGTTCTGGAAAGAGCTGGCGAGCGCGCGAATCTTTTCAGATCCATAGTCTCCGCGAGCGTTGGCCACGCCTGGCCGCTGTACGGGCGGAACTGGCTTGGTGACGGCTTTCGCCATCGACTTCTGCATCATCCGGTACATGCCGGCTTCGAGCATCATGCGCTGGAACGGAGCGCTCCGCAGGGTGCGGTCACTGGCGAATTGCTTCATGAAATCGCCCGGCTCAATGCCGAACTCCTTCAAGCCGTCAATGATCTCAGCCGTGGCACGTTGCTGCATCTCAACGGGAATGCCCGCAGCGGCTTTATCGAAAAGCGCATCCTGCTCGGTCACGAAGGTCTTGAACTCGGCCGCGGTGCGCTCGGCCGCGCGCTGATGCTCGACCTTCTGTGCTTCGAACAGGCGCGAGCTGTTCGTAACGGCCGCCTGGATCGCTGCCCATCGCGCGGGGTTCTGCTGCGCAATCTGTAGGGCGATCTGCTGATGCTGCTCGGGCGAGGTGTTGGCGAACTCTGGGAACTGGCTGATAAAGGCCTGCTGGGCGATCGATGCCGCGGCATCGAGGCCGTTCCGATATTCCTGCCGCGCCGTCTCGTTCTCGCTAACCTGCTTGGCGATCGCCTCGCGGATCTGCGGGTGGTTGAGAGCCTTTTCGAGCTCGGGCTCAAGATCGCCTTCATGGACGGTCTCGGCGGGCTCAACGTTGTTCGATTCCTTCCCCTCGGGCTTCGCGTCGGCGCCGTCTGCATTCTTCGTACCCCGCAGGGCGTCGATATGCTTGCGGGTCTCCTCGGCAGCCGCATCGGCCGCGGCTTCGCTCTCGGAGCGCCGCATAGCGCTCAGATCGCTCGCGGCACGCTCCAGCGTCAGGGTTTCCTTCGGGTCGGCCGGGTTGCCTTCGCCGTCCGTGTAGCTGCGGACAACAGGCTTTGGCGCCTCTTTGGCGCGGAGATCGGCGGCTTCCTTTACCGTCAGTTCGTCACCGTCCTCTTTCTTGTTCGGGTCCGGCATCGGCGTGTAGCCGGCATCACGTTCAAGACCCGCTTGTCCGAATGCGGGCTCCGCGAACTGGCCGGAGGGGGCGCGATCGTCGCTCATATCAATTCCTTCTGGTTAGACGTCGTTGAGGTTTCTCGGAAAGTGTTGCAGGCGTCGACGACGCGGCGGCTTGGACCGCTTCGCGACCGGTACCCAT
>NZ_JBVUBB010000090.1:0-1902 GCF_055791185.1 Bradyrhizobium ingae | reverse complement strand
CAGTGCGCCACGAAGGCGAAGGAACGAGGGAGAACATGAAAATGTAACCCAAACTTCGAGTAGCCTTGCTGCGCGAGAGATGGGGGTTGGCCCTCCGGACTCGGATTACAGGATCAGGGTCCAAACCACCACAAGCTGCGTCGGCACAATGGCCGAGGTGGTGAGCGTTGTTGGAAAAAGCGGGCGACATGCCCGTCAGGTAAGCCTCAGGAAGGCGAGTGGAAACGAACCGCCGATGAAGCATCGAAAATTGGATCAGATGTTGTCGAAACCAAGGGCTTGTAGTTCCCTTGGGACTAAATCTGGCAAGGGCCTGTATTTTGGCCAGGTGGCAACCGGTGTAAAGGCGGCGCGATCCTGATGGCAGGCTCTTGCGTGGAACGTGGGAACCTGCGTCGTGATGACAAGGGAGAACCTGAAGGCGGCAACACCGCTGAGGGGAGAGTACCGATGCACGGCGCAGGGGCGGACGGGTTCGCAGTAGTGATGAAGCCCGGTAATGCGGGTAGAGCGAAGGGACCCGATCATCTAGCCAACGACGACAGCCAACCCGAAAAGGGGAGGAGCTGATGTCCGAGGCAAAGCCGTATGACATTTCCAAACACCTTGTTTGGCAAGCCTGGCAACAGGTCAAAGCAAACCAAGGAGCTGCGGGCGTGGATGGCGTCTCTATCGCGGCGTTCGAAAAGGATCTGAAGAGGAATCTCTACAAGGTCTGGAATCGCATGTCGTCGGGGACGTATTTTCCACCGCCCGTTCGTCTCGTGGAAATCCCCAAATCTGACGGCAAGAGTGTCAGGAAACTCGGCATTCCCGCCGTCGGAGACCGCGTGGCCCAGACGGTCGCAAAGATGGTCATAGAAAAGGAAGTGGAGCCAATCTTCCACCCCGACTCCTACGGCTATCGACCCCGACGGTCTGCGCTCGACGCAGTGGGAAAGGCGCGCGAGCGCTGCTGGAAATTCGATTGGGTCATAGACCTGGACATCAAGTCATTCTTCGATACGATTCCATGGGACCTGATGGAAAAAGCTGTAGCCCACCATGTGGAATTGGGCTGGGCTCGTCTCTACGTCAAGCGGTGGCTGCAAGCTCCCGTGGAACGGAAAGACGGAGCCCGTGACGAGCGAACACGGGGAACCCCTCAGGGCTCCGTTGTCTCGCCCGTGCTCTCCAATCTCTTCATGCATTACTGTTTCGATGCATGGATGCAGCGGACCTTCTCACATCTGTGTTTCGAAAGATTCGCCGATGATGCGATCGTCCATTGCAGGAGTGAGGAGGAGGCCAAAGCCGTATTGGAAGCGATCCGAGAACGTCTTGCTGAATGCGGTCTGGAACTCCACCCGGAGAAAACCCGGATCGTCTACTGCAAGGACAGCAATCGGAGCGGAGGATATGAGCAAATCACGTTCGATTTCCTCGGGTACACCTTCCGGCCGCGAAAAGCCCGCAACAGGAGCGGTAAGAAGTTTGTTAGCTTCGTGCCGGCCATCAGCCGCAAGGCAGCCAAGGGAATCCGGCAGACTATCCGCGAATGGCGGATAGCATCGACACGGAATAACCAGGAGCTGAAAGACCTTGCCAAGCTGATCGATCCTGTGGCGAGGGGATGGCTGAACTACTACGGGCGATACTACCGCACGGAGTGCGTCAACGTCCTTCGCCATGTCAACGAGACGCTCATGCGATGGGTGATGCGGAAATATAAGAGGTTCAAACGCCGGAAGACCGCAGCAGTACACTGGCTCGGACGTCTCGCAAAACGAGAGCCGAAGCTGATGTACCTGTGGACGGCCGGCATTCGACCCGCGGCTGGATGATAGAAGCCGGATGAAGCGCGAGTTTCATGTCCGGATTCGTGAGGGCGGAGAGGTGAAATTCCTCTCCGCTACTCGACTG
>NZ_JBVUBB010000089.1:0-1904 GCF_055791185.1 Bradyrhizobium ingae | reverse complement strand
GAGCGTGTGCTGCAGCAGCATAGGAAGGAGAGTTCGAGATGAACGCCTAGCCATGTGCGTAAGCTGCGCGAAAAGATGGGGGTGGGCCCCCCGGGGTCGGCGTTCAGGCGCGGGCCTCAAACCAGTCCAAGCGGCTGCGCTCAAAAGGCGTGGTCGTGAGCGTTGGATCAAAAGTCCGAAGAGAAATTCGGGCAGGTGAGCGTTCGCGAGACGAATGAAAATGAACCCTCGATGACGCGTCGAAAGCTGGTGGACGTTGCTAAAACCAGAAGCGGCTCAATCTTCTGGGATAAGCCTATCGGCAACCTGACTACTGGGTAGGCAGCAACCGGCGTAGAGGGGGCGTGAAGCGGATGCAGGCTTTTCGCGTGGAACTGCAGGAACCAGACTCTGGATGCCAAGGGAGAAGCTGAAGCGACTAAAATCGCGAGGCGAGAGTACCGATGCCAGAGCCTGGGGCGGACCGACTCGTAAGAGCTTTGAAGGCTCTGTAATGGGGCCGGAGCAAAGGGGTCGGATCAGGACGGTTGTGATCATGGACCAACTGGAGACAGGATGAATACGACGATCACGACAAACAAGCCGGTTAGCATCGATAAGAGAAGTGTGGTTCGGGCTTATAAAGCGGTTAAATCCAAACGTGGTGCGGCTGGCGTGGACGGGCAGACGCTCGGGGAGTTCGACAAAGATCTGAAGGGCAACCTTTACAAGATCTGGAATCGGATGAGCTCGGGCAGCTACTTTCCTCCGTCAGTGCGTGCAGTCTCCATTCCGAAAAAGGGGGGAGATGGCGAAAGGATTCTGGGTGTTCCGACTGTTGGCGATCGCATCGCGCAGATGGTTGTTGCGCAGTACCTTGAACCGATTCTTGATCCAATTTTTCTTCCAGACTCCTATGGTTACAGACCGAAGAAATCGGCCCTGGATGCTGTGGGTGTTACGCGCGAGCGGTGCTGGAAGTATGATTGGGTTCTTGAATTCGACATCAAAGGACTATTCGACAACATCCCGCACGATCTTTTGCTCAAAGCGGTTCGAAAGCATGTGACGTGCAAATGGGTTCTGCTCTACGTCGAAAGATGGCTCAAGGTACCCATGGAAAAGGACGGAGTGTTGATCGAACGAACTCGCGGTACCCCTCAAGGGGGCGTGGTTAGTCCGATTCTTTCCAATCTTTTCCTGCACTATTGTTTCGACCTCTGGATGGCACGGAAACACCCTGACCTCCCATGGTGCCGCTATGCAGATGACGGCCTAGTCCACTGCCGGACTGAGCAGGAAGCGATGGCCCTAAGGGCCGATCTTCAGGTTCGGCTCATGGAGTGCGGGCTGGAGATGCATCCCACCAAGAGCAAGATCGTCTACTGCAAAGACAGCAACCGACGCAGCGAATATCCGAACGTCAGCTTCGACTTTCTCGGGTATCGCTTTCAGCCCCGCCGGGCAGAAAATACACGGAGCAAGCAAGTGTTCTGTAATTTTCTCCCAGCGGTCAGCCCGTCAGCGTTGAAGTCTATGCGTTCGGCGATTCGGGACTTGGACATCCGCCAAAGAACCCAGGTGTCGCTGGCAGACATCGCCCGTGAGATCAATCCGCTCCTTCGAGGGTGGATTGCCTATTACGGACGATACACGCGCTCGGCTCTGGGCCCATTTCTGGCATTCGTCGATCAGACGCTCCGGGCGTGGCTGATGCGGAAGTTCAAGCGCTTTAAGGGACGGAAGACCCGAGCAGGAATGATCATCGCTCGATTATCTCGAGAATGGAGTGATCTTTTCGCACACTGGAAACTCGGACTACGCGGCTCGTTGGCTTGATGGGAGCCCAGTGAGGGGAGACCCTCACGCTGGGATCTGAGAGAGGCCGGTGGTGAGATTCCGCCGGCCTACTCGCCCGCGAAAGA
>NZ_JBVUBB010000088.1:0-2320 GCF_055791185.1 Bradyrhizobium ingae | reverse complement strand
GTATCCCTCCATTGAGGGCCGCCTTGCCTGATGAGCGGGATCGCTGCAGGTCCTAGGGGTAATCCTAGGAGAAGCGCTATGACGATTTCGAGGGCGGAGGTAATCACATCGGTCGAGCGGCGGCGCCGCTGGTCGCAAGACGAGAAGGAACGGCTCGTTGCAGCATCGCTTGAGCCCGGAGCCAGTGTTTCCGAGGTGGCTCGCGTGGCTGGCCTTCATGTCAGCCAGCTGTTCAGGTGGCGCAAGGAGCTTTGCAAGCACGCTGAAGCGAGTGTAGCGCCGTTCGTGCCGGTCGAGATTGGGTTGTCTGTGCCGCCGCGGGAGGTAGCCGAAGCCCCTTTGGCGACGACATCGGGGCGTCGACGGAAGGGCCAAGGCATCATCGAGATTGATCTTGGTACCGGACCCCGCATCCGGGTCGATGGCGACGTGGATGGAGACGCGCTGCGTCGTGTTCTCGATGCTTTGGTGCGCCGATGATTCCGGTTCCGACGGGTGCGCGAGTGTGGCTGGCGACCGGCCACACGGATATGCGCCGAGGCTTTCCGTCGTTGGCGCTCCAAGTGCAGGAGGTGCTGCGCAAGGACCCGCTCAGCGGTCACCTGTTCGTCTTCCGTGGTCGGCGCAGCAATCTTGTGAAGGTGATCTGGCACGATGGCCAGGGAGCATGCCTGTTCACCAAAAGACTTGAGAGAGGAAGGTTCGTCTGGCCATCGGTTGCGGGCGAAGCTGTGACGATCTCGTCGGCTCAGATGAGCTACCTGTTGTCTGGAATCGATTGGCGCAATCCGCAAGAAACTCATCGTCCGACGCGTATCGGATAGCCGATTTTGGTTTGAATCTGCGGCTTGATCTGATTCAATGGCTCCATGGTATCGAAGCCGGACGACCTTCCGTCGGATCTTGTCAGTGCCCTGGCAGCGCTGCAAGCCGAGCGTGAGGCCCGGCTGCGAGCTGAGGCGATGGCCGCCAGCGCACTGGCGGAGCTGTCGGACAACGCGGCGCTGATCGCGCATCTCGAGCTGCGGATCGAGAAACTCAAACGCGAACTGCACGGGCAGCGATCCGAGCGGTCGGCACGGCTGCTCGAGCAGCTGGAGTTGGAGCTCGAGGAACTCGTCACCTCGGCGAGCGAGGATGAGCTTGCCGCACAGGCGGCAGCGGCGAAGACGCAGAACGTCCGTCCCTTCATGCGTAAGCGGCCGGTGCGCAAGCCGTGGCCGGACGATATCGAACACGAGCGCGTCGTCGTTGAAGCTCCAACGACATGCGCCTGCTGCGGTGGATCGCGGCTGGCGAAGGTCGGCGAGGATGTGACCAAGACGCTGGAGGAGATCCCGCGCCGCTTCAAGGTTATCGAGACGGTACGCGAGAAGTTCACCTGCCGCGATTGCGAGAAGATCAGCCAGCCGCCTGCGCCGTTCCATGCTACGCCGCGCGGCTTCATTGGCCCACAATTGCTGGCGACGATCCTGTTCGACAAGTTCGGCATGCATATCCCGCTCAACCGCCAGAGCGTGCGCTTTAAGGCCGAGGGAATCGATTTGCCGCTATCGACGCTGGCCGACCAGATCGGCCACGGGACCTTTGCCGTCATGCCGCTCTTCCACTTGATCGAACGCCATGTGCTCGCTGCCGAGCGCCTTCATGGCGATGACACTACCATCCGGATCCTGGCGAAGGGCAAGTGCACCACCGGGCGGATCTGGACTTATGTGCGGGATGACCGGCCGTTCGCCGGGCCCGCGCCGCCGGCGGCGGTCTATTACGCCTCGAGCGACCGACGAGGCGAGCATCCCCAGAAGCATCTGGCCGCCTTCGCCGGTATCCTGCAAGCCGATTGCTACAACGGCTTCGAGCCACTGTTCGATCCGCAGAAGAAGGTGCTGCCGATTACGCCGGCGTATTGCTTTGCCCATGCCCGGCGAGGCTTCTTCGAGCTAGCTGACATCGAGAAGAACGCTCGGGGAGGTAAGAAGGGCAAGCCGGTCTCCCCGATCGCGCTGGAGGCGGTCAGACGCCTCGATGCGTTGTTCGAGATCGAGCGCACCATCAACGGCCGCGCCGCCGACGAGCGGCGTGCCCTGCGCCAGGAAAACAGCAAGCCGCTTCTCGACGATATGCACGCCTGGCTGCTGCGCGAGCGCGAAACCCTCTCGCGCTCGTCCGAGGTCCTGAAACCGATTAACTACATGATCAGGCGCTGGGAAGGCTTCGCTCGCTTCCTCGACGACGGCAGGATCTGCTTGACCAACAATTGTGCTGAACGCGCATTGAGAGGCATCGCCTTGGGACGGCGCAATTGGACCTTCGCCGGCAG
>NZ_JBVUBB010000087.1:0-2659 GCF_055791185.1 Bradyrhizobium ingae | reverse complement strand
ATTGGACGAAGCCGCTCCGCGGCAGAACACTCGGCAAGAGTGGCCCATCGTCGGATGAAGGAATGCGGCTGAAGCAACTGTAACTGCTTTGGCGTGCCCTGGTGAGACGTAATTTGCAGCGTTCATAGGCTTGGCTTCGAGCAAGATGGCGTTGCTGCCCTCGGGCAGTTTTCGTGTTTTGCCAAGGAGCCTTCAATGACCCCGCTTCGGTTACGCATGATAAACGACATGCAGATCCGCAACTTGTCACCGCATACGCAGGATTCCTATCTGCTGCAGGTTTCGCAGTTCGCCCGCCATTTTGCGAAGTCACCGGCTTTGCTTGGGCCGGAAGAAGTCCGCGCCTACCAAGTCTATCTAACGAACGAGAAGAAGCTGGCGCCGAAGTCGATCCACGTGACCGTCTCAGCGCTCCGTTTCTTCTACCGTGTCACGCTCGGCTTCGAATGGGATTTCGACCTCATCATTCCGTGTCCAAAGGTGCCCAAGACGCTCGCCGTCATCCTCAGTCCCGAAGAGGTGCTGCACTTCCTCGGCTGCGTGGAGAGCCTCAAGCATCAAGTGATCCTGACGACATGCTACGCCGCCGGTCTGCGCATTTCCGAAGCGGGGCGCCTGAAGCCGGAAGCCATCGACCGACAGCGGATGGTGCTGCGCGTCGATCAAGGCAAGGGGAAGAAAGACCGTTACGTCATGCTCTCGGCACGGTTGCTGGGGACACTGACCGACTATTGGCG
Organism: Bradyrhizobium ingae; assembly: GCF_055791185.1. Taxonomy (NCBI): domain Bacteria; kingdom Pseudomonadati; phylum Pseudomonadota; class Alphaproteobacteria; order Hyphomicrobiales; family Nitrobacteraceae; genus Bradyrhizobium; species Bradyrhizobium ingae. The sequence continues at coordinate 1,922 of NZ_JBVUBB010000087.1, read as the reverse complement.
CGCCGTCCGGCCGAAGACGTGGATGTTTCCCGGCGGTATCCCCAACGAGCCGATATCGACCAACGCGGTGCAGGACGCCTGCAGCAAGGCGCATCGGTTAGCCGGCCTTGCCAAGCCCGTGACGCCGCATTCGCTACGGCATGCCTTCGCCGTCCATCTACTCGAGGCCGGCACCGATCTTCGCACCATCCAGCTCTTGCTTGGCCATCGCAGCCTGTCCACAACCGCGCAATATCTCCGGATAGCCACGAACAAAGTCTGTGCGGCGACCAGCCCGCTGGAGCTGCTGCCGCGCCCAATCACTAAGGCACTACCATCGCCGCCGCCTGAACATTTCTGACGGCGGCCCCATGGGACGCTCAGGTCCGGAAGTGGCGGATATCTTCCGCCGCTATGGTGCTGCCTGGCGCGAGCAGCACTGGAGGTCTCTATCGACCGAACGACGTGCAGCAATGACGGCGATCGAGCGCTGCCGAACGGCCGCGCTCGGTGGCCATGTCGAGCAGTGCGATCACTGCGGAGAGCGGCGGATCTCCTACAATAGCTGCCGCTCGCGCAACTGCCCCAAGTGCCAATCGCTCGCGCGGGCAGAATGGATCGAAGCCCGACAGGCGGAGCTTCTCGATACGCAGTATTTTCACGTTGTTTTCACGATACCCGACCAAATCGCAGCGATCGCATTCCAAAATGCCGGCACCGTGTACGATATTATGTTCCGCACAGCTGCAGAGACTTTGCGGACTATCGCTGCCGACCCCACGCATCTCGGTGCGGAGATCGGGTTCTTTTCTGTCCTTCATACTTGGGGCCAGAACCTCCTTCACCATCCCCACCTCCATTGCGTCGTTCCTGGAGGAGGATTGTCCCCGGATGGCAGCCGCTGGATCGCGTGCCGGCCCGGCTTCTTTCTTCCCGTGGCCGTGCTTTCCCGTCTGTTCCGGCGCCTATTTCTCAGCGCCTTGCAAAAGTCGTTCGATACCGGCGAGCTACAATTCTTCTCATCGCTGGAACCGTTGCGTGATCCGGCTGCGTTTCAGCGTTATCTGAACGATGTCCGCAGAATCAATTGGGTCATCTACGCCAAGCCGCCATTTGGCAGCGCTGAACAGGTTGTGCACTATGTCGGCCGCTATACGCATCGGGTAGCGATCAGCAACAGCCGTCTCATCGATATCGAAGACGGCAAAGTACGCTTTCGATGGAAGGATTACCGCCACGGAAGCCAGCAGAAAGTAATGACGCTGGACGCCGGGGAATTCATTCGGCGTTTCCTCATCCATGTCCTGCCCGAAGGCTTCAAACGTATTCGCTACTATGGTTTTCTGGGTAACCGCTACCGCAAGCAAAAGCTCGCTCGCTGCCGTGAACTGCTCGGAATGATATCCGCCGATGCTCATTCGGAGCCGGAAGAGCCATCCGATTGCCCCGAGAAGGCTGAGCACTGCAATGCCGCTTCCTTGCGTCAATGTCCATCCTGTCATCAAGGCCACATGGTGTGCGTCGAGGTCTTGCAGCCAGGTTCGTTCAGTGCCGCTCGTTCACCGGACACTTCTTGATGCGAGACCTCGATCAACCAAGAACCGCCACCTTCCATTTCGCAATTCTTCCGGCCGCCGTGGCAGCCGATCGATGCCCTGTTGTCGTTCTTCCGACGTCAAACCTCCGGCGCTTCGCATTTTTCGGCTACTTCGCTTCCCAGATGTCGCTTCCGTCCAGTACTTTCGTGATAATGTCCGCTTTGGACTTGTCTCCTGTTCAGATCACGACGTTTCACAAATAACGGCGCAGTGATTCAACACCCATAGCTGCAGCGGTGTGCCCGCGGCTTCGTCCAACACGTTTTTAGATTACCGGCGCCCTCGCGAGTGCTCGCGTTGGGTACCGAAACCACGCGCCGCCAATCTAAAAACGCTCTCTATTAT
>NZ_JBVUBB010000086.1:0-2753 GCF_055791185.1 Bradyrhizobium ingae | reverse complement strand
GCCCCGACGGTCGGTCAAATTCCCCCGGGTGTGGTCACCTCAAACTCCCCCACCTGATTCCGCCTCGCTGGGCGGCTGATCTGCCGCAAAGCGCGTAGCAGGACGTTTATTTTCGCCCCCTTTTAGGGAAGAGGGGACGGGGAGTTGAACGTCTTGAAGCCGCACCTGCAAAGCACCGTATTTACGTTACTTGAGCGCCAGACGAGCCAACGCGAGATCCAGCGGCTGACGGGGATCGACCGCAAGACGATCCGGCGCTACCAGGCGATTTTCGTGTCCCAGCGAGCGGCGGAGGCAAATTCCCCCGGGGTGACCGCCGGCTCGGAGGCCGCCGAAGGCCAAACTCCCCCACCTCCGCGACCGCCGGCTATCGGAGCGACGGTGGCCGCCAAGACGTTTGACTTCGCCCGCTCGGCCTGTGAACCGCATCGGGAATGGATCGAGCATCAGGCCCGTCTGAAGCGCAATGCGCAGGCGATCTACCAGGATCTGGTTGACCAGTTCGGCTTCACTGCCAGCTACGAGAGCGTCAAGCGTTTCGTGCGTGCCTTGCGCCACTTCGATCCCAAACAGTTTGACCGTCTCGAGTTTGCCCCCGGCGAGGAAGCCCAGGTCGATTATGGCGAAGGCGCGCTGACCCGTGATCCGAAGAGCGGTCGTCACCGCCGGCCGCGCCTGTTCGTGATGACGCTGCGCTACTCGCGTCGCAGCTTCCGGCGGGTGGTCTGGAAGTCGAGCCAGCAGGTCTGGGCACAGCTCCACGAAGAGGCTTTTCGGTATTTCGGCGGTGTCGTCAGCTATGTCGTGCTCGACAATCTCAAGGAAGGCGTCATCACGCCCGACCTGTACGAGCCCGAACTCAACCGGCTTTTCGGCGCGATGCTCGCGCATTACGGCGTCGTCGCCGATCCGGCGCGGGTGCGGGATCCCAATCGCAAGGGGACGGTGGAGAACGCGATTCAGCACACCCAGGGCACCGCGCTCGCCGGGCGGCGCTTCGAGTCACTGGAGGCTCAGAACAGGTTTCTGGAGCACTGGGAGGCGAACTGGGCTTCCAAGCGCATCCATGGCAGCACAAGACGTCAGGTCGAGGCCATGTTCCAGGAGGAGAGGCCGCATCTGCGGCCATTGCCCGCGACCAGCTTCCGTTACTTCTCCGAGTTCGTGCGCACCGTCTACGACGACACCACCGTGCGCGTAGATCACAGCGATTATGCCGCGCGCCCCGCGCCGATCGGCAGCCAGGTCGTGGTCCGCCTTTACGAGACCACGATCGAGATCCGCGACCGCAGCACCCAGGCGCTGCTGCGCGTTCATGCCCGCGCCGCTCGGCCTGGTTCGCTCAAACTGCCGCACAACGAGCGTCCGTTCAATCCATCCCGTCAGACCGCCTTCCTACTGGCAAGCGCCGGCGACATCGGAGCGCAAACGAAGGCGCTCTGTCAGCACCTGTTCGACACCGAAGGCCGCGTCGGGCAGCGCGCGATGTGGGGCATTGTCGGGCTCGCGAAGAAGTATCCCGCCCGACTCGTCGAGCAAGCCTGCGATCACGCGGTGCGCAACCACATCCACCGCTACAAACAGGTGCGCGCAATCGTCGAGCGGCTGTTCGAGCAGGCGCTCGAACGCCTTGATCAAGCTCCATTGACGCTGCCGCTGACGCAGGACCATCCCCTGATCCGTCCCGCGGACGAATACGGCGAACTCTTTCGCCTTGGCGCCCAGAACCGTGCCAGCAACGAGAGCCAGCCCATCAACAACGGCGACGATCAGCCCGCACCAAACCGCGCTCGCGTCGTCTCCGCAATCCCGGCCAGCTCCAACGACGCGAGCGCTACCACCGAGACGCCGACCTTGAATGCCGATCAATACTGCCACCACTCAACCTCCACAGGAGATCGCCCAAGATGACCATGACCTTGCCGGAAATCGATCGCTGCCTGCGACAACTGCGTCTGTCGGGCGTACGCGACACGCTCGAGACCCGTGTCCTGCAGGCCCAGGGCACCAACCAGCCGTTCCTGGAAACCTTCTCCCTAATCCTGCAGGACGAACTGGATCGTCGTCAGTCCCGTCTTATCGAGCGGCGCTACCAGCAATCCGGGCTTGAAGAGAAGCTCATGCTCGCGGAGTTCGACTGGTCCTTCAATCCCAAACTGCCGCGTCAGGCCTGCTTCCAGCTGCACGCGTTGAAGTTTGTCGCCGCCGGTGAAAACGCACTGCTCATTGGCAAGCCCGGTACTGGTAAATCGCACGTGGCCAAGGCCGTCGCCTACCAGGCCATCCTGCAAGGCCACAAGGTCCAATATCTCGAGGCCGATGACTTCTTTAACCGTTACGCCCTCAGCCCCGCCGCTCAGCGCGAAGCTCGACTGCGGAGCATCTTTGACTGCGATCTGCTCGTGCTTGACGACCTGTTCCTCGCCCGTACCATCGCCGACGAAGCTGGCGCTGTGCTGCAGACTCTGATCCATCAACGTTACAAACTGCACCGCAGCGTCATCGTCACGTCAAATCGCGTCGTGCAGGACTGGGGCGCTTATCTCCGGGACAACACCATGAGCACGACGATCCTTGACCGCCTCATGCACCATTGCCATCTGCTCGAGTTCGACGGCCGCAGCTACCGCCTCAAGGAAGCTGCCGAGGCCCTTGCACGCAAAACCCAGTCAACCTAATAACCTCTCGTCCTGCTCCACAAGTGGGGGAGTTTGCGCGACCACAGGTGGGGGAGTTTGAAGTGACCGTCCGGG
>NZ_JBVUBB010000085.1:0-2769 GCF_055791185.1 Bradyrhizobium ingae | reverse complement strand
CCCGAGCTGCGCCGGGAAATCGCGCATCGCTTGGAAGAGATCCGCCGAGCGTTGCTGCCCTTCGATCGCGCGATGGCCGAGCGAGAGGCAGCTGCGCGCGCCGTGACCACGATGTTGTCAGACATGGGCATGCGTGCGGCGGATCCTCGGGCCAAGCTTAAGGACTACATGGCGGCGCTGAGCGACCTGCCGGTCTGGGCAGTGCAACAAGCTTGTCATGACGTTGTGCGCGGTCTTGTCAACGGACTGAACCCTGACTTTGCCCCAACGACCGCGCGCGTGCATCAACTCGCCGTCGCTGCGCTCGAGCCGGTGCAGAAGGAGGCGAAGAGGCTTCAGACCGCCAGGGACGTGACACTCAAGCCGCATCAGCCAACCGTGGATGAGCGCCAGCGCATCAATATCCGCTTCAGGGTCTTGCTGGACCACGAGATGCGCGGTCCCCAAGACGAGCGTGATCATCGTTCCATCATGGCTGTGATCGATAACCGTAAGGCTCTCCGGGCCGCTGAAGCCCGCACGCGGCGCGAATATGTCGACGCCGGCAGATCGCCGCCGTCCTCGCCGCTCGCATTGAGCCTCACCTGTAGGCGAGACATGGCCCAGCGGGACGCTCTGCAACCGCCGCGGCACGATCGCGAAGACGCCTAGGAAACATCAAGGCAACTCAATCAGTTGCATGTTGCTAGCAACAGGAGATCAGAATGCCATTCGTTAAGGGGCAATCAGGCAACCCGCGAGGTCGCAGGGCGGAGAAGCCCTTTCGGGACGCGCTCAAGCTGGAGATCGCTGCCGCCGGGATCGACCACAAGGCCTTGCGGACTATCGCAGCGAAGGTCCTCAAACGCGCCGAGGCTGGCGACTTGCAGGCCGCGACCTTCATTCGCGATGTCCTCGACGGCAAGCCTGCCCAGGCGATCACCAACGACGATGGTGACGAAGGTTTCCGGGTGGTGAACCAAATCGAGCGCGTGATTGTGCAGCCTCCGGAGCGCGATGAAGGCGGCAATGTGGTTGCCCCTGCGATAGCGCCGGCAGATAACCTGATCATGCGGGAGCTGCTCGGAGCGGTCCGGGATGGTATCCCCGATGCGGGTGAGCGGTCGCCTCAGGAAATTGCCGGCATGATCCGCGACGCGCTCAGGGAGCGCCGGTAGTGGACCTCGTTTGCGTACCTCCGGCAGATGCCGCGGCGGTTCTGCCTGGAGTGGCGAGCATGCTCCGGCCAGCCGTCACGCGCACGCGCCTGGCCTCCTGGAAGGCCCTTGAGCGCAGTCTGATCGACGGTCGCGCGCTGCTCTGGCTTGCATGGGATGGCTCTCAGATCGCTGCCGCGGCGGCCACGGAGCTCTCCCAGTGCGATGGCGGCTCTGTGTGCGTCATCGTGGCGTGCGGCGGTCGCAATCCATCTCAGTGGCTCCCGCTGCTCGATCAGATCGAGGCCTATGCGAAGGCTGAGGGATGCCGGGCCGTGCGGTTCTTCGGCCGGCGTGGGTGGTTGCGTCATCTCGGGCGGTACAAGCAGGTTGGCGTGGTCGCAGAGTTGCCGGTGCACGGCTGATCAGGCCGAAACCTTTTCGCATGATCTCCCGCCTACGGTCGCTCCTACAACGTTCAACAAGCCCCGTAGGAGACGCACATGCAGCCGATCGACCTCGCCACCTGGAACGAGCAGCAGGACAATGCACCGCCCGTTCAGATGGCCGCGCCCACGGCGAGTGCGCCGCTCACGAAGCTCAACGACTCCGAATTGAACTATCTCGCCGTGTGGCTTCAGACCCACACTGCGCTTGGCTCCCTCAGCATTGGGGAGCTTCTTGCAGCTCTTGCCCGTACGGAGGCCGATGCCGGGTTCGCCTTTGTGAAGTTGCTCCCGGAGAACACCAATGGCTGAGGCAGCCCGCTTTGACAGCAGCATGGGGCTCCGCTGCCCGAGCGCCATTGTGGCGCTTGTCGAGCGTGCGGCCTCGCGGAGGCTTCAGAAGCCGGCCGAGTATGTCCGGCAGGCTCTTCTCGCGGCTTTACGCGCTGATGGGCTCGAGCCAGAGCAGCAGCAACAGTTCGCCCTTGTCGCGAATGGTGAGCTTGTTGTTGGCCCGCACGGCGCCATCACAACGTTCCGGCCAGAGCATGACGCGCGCGGCGCGTGGCTGCCGATCGAGAACGAGGATAGCGCGCCGTTTGATGCCGCGAAGCATTGGAGGATGGACCCGCTGCCGCTGCGCGTGGATAGCCGCCGAGTAGTTCGGACCTATCCCGTTGTTGTCAAGTCGATGGAGTTCGCCTGATGAGCGGGGGTGGTTTTTACACTTGGTCTCAAAGCCCTGGCGCCAACGCCAACTCCGATCCTTTCATCGCTTGGCCGGAGGGCATGGCGCCTTCTCAGATCAACGATTCGGCGCGCGCCATGATGGCTTCGACTGCGAAATACCGCGATGACATCGCAGGCGCGATCGCAACCACCGGCACGTCAACCGCCTATGCAGTCTCCAGCTACAGCCAGTTTGACACGTTGGCGCACCTGTCGGGACAGGTGATCGCCTTCACGCCGCATGCCACGAACGGCGCAGGCCCTGTCACGCTCAATGTCGACGGCCTCGGCGCGAAGGCATTGCGATCGGCGCCGAACGCCGAACTGATGGCCGGCGTCCTCATCCAGGGCACCCCCTATACCGCGCTTTATAACAACGCGGACGGCGCGTTCTATCTGCAAGGCTTCTACGGCAATCCCTACAATGTGCCGCTCGGGGGCATGCTCGATTACATCGG
>NZ_JBVUBB010000084.1:0-2867 GCF_055791185.1 Bradyrhizobium ingae | reverse complement strand
GTAAGCGGCGTGTCTCCCGCACCTTGTTGCTGATGAGCTGATCGGCAAAATGAGTTCCGTCTTGAAGAGGACGGTTTGCATAGATGATCGGGCGTGTTGTCGACGCATCGCAGCTACGAGTCCGGCGGCGCTGGAGCGACGAGATCAAAGGACGGATCGTCTCGGAATCCTTTGTGCCGGGCGCCATCGTCTTGGACGTCGCGCGGCGCCACGGTCTGTCGCCGCAGCATTTGTCGGCTTGGCGCAGGGCGGTACGCGACGGGCTGTTGAAGCTGCCGGAAGGCACCGAGCCGGTGGCGACGAGGCCTGCTGGAGCGGTCGCGATACAGGAAGCGAGTTCATCAAGCGGCGAGGCTGTTAGTTTGCTCGGCGCTCCACGCCCAGGGCATGAGTTCGTCCAGACGCGAGGACGGCCAGAGGTTGACGAGTCTGGTGAGAACGTCGGTCAGATAGGCCTGCGGCTCGACGCCGCAGAGCTTGCAGGTCTCGATCAGCGAAGCGATGCAGGCCCAGTTCTCCGCGCCCTCATCATGCCCCGCGAACAGTGCATTTTTGCGATTAAGGATAAGAGGACGGATGCTTCGCTCGACAATATTTGTGTCGAGCTCAATGCGGCCGTCGTCGAGGAAGCGCGTCAGGCCAACCCAGTGGTTCAAGGCGTACCGGATGTGTTCGGCGATTGTCGCTTTGCCCGAGACGCGGGTGAGTTGCTGGTCGAACCAGGCCTTGAGCGCCGCTACCAGCGGCTTGCTACGCTCCTGGCGGACGGCCCGGCGCTCGTCGGCGCTGCGGCCCTTGATCGTCTTCTCGATGGCATAGAGAGCGGCGATACGCTCGAGCGCTTCGCTCGCGATCGGGGCAGGACCGTCCTGGACAACGTCGAAGAAGCGCCGCCGCAGATGAGCCCAGCAGAAGGCGAGCGTGATCGCCGCGTCAGGCGCGGTGTCGGCGATGGTCTTGTAGACGGTATAGCCGTCGCATTGCACGATGCCACGATAACCGTCGAGCAGCTTGAGCCCGTGGACGGCGCCGCGACCAGGCGCGTAAGTGTAGGCCACTGCGGGCGGATCAGCTCCGCCCCACGGCCGATCGTCGCGCGCGATCGCCCAGAAGAAGCCCTTCTTGGTGCGGCCGCGGCCGGGATCGAGCACCGGCGCTGTGGTCTCGTCGACCGCGATCTTACTCGCGGTCAGAATGGTCTCGCGCAGCCTGAGCCAGAGCGGACGAAGCTCTGCGCCTGCATAGCCGACCCAGAACGCCAGAACCGAGCGCTTAATGTCGATACCCTGCGCCAGCAGCATCTGAGCCTGCCGATAGAGCGGCAGGTGCCAGGCATATTTGGCGACCAGCACATGGGCGACCATCGCCTCGGTCGGCAAGCCGCCCTTGATCAGCCGCTCTGGCGCCGGCGCCTGAACCACGCCATCCGTGCAGGCCCGACAGGCGTATTTGGGACGGTGGGTGACGATCACGCGGAACTGCGCCGGGACGACGTCGAGCCGCCGTGAGGTCTCCTCACCGATCACATGCAAAGGCGCGCGGCAGCACGGGCAGCAGGTCACCTCTGGGGCTATCGTGACGTCGATATGCGGCAGATGGGACGGCAGCGCACCACGGCTGGCGCGACGCCGTTCAGCGCGCTGGCGTGCGCCTGCCGTGTCCTTCCGGTCCTGAGCCGCCTCGTCGCTGGCAATGGCCTGCTCGATGTCTTCGATCGCCAGCTGCAACTGCTCAGGATCGAGCTTCTCCGAGCGGCGACCGAACTGCGCGCGTTGCAGCTGGCGCAAGAGATGCTGAAGGCGATCCATTTGCGACAGCGCCTGGTCGCGTTCGACGATCGCCGCGTCGCACTTTGCGATCGCCGCGTCGCGCTCCGCGCGTGCCGCCGCAACCAGCGCCTGCAGCGCCTCGATGTCGGTCGGAAGTTGATCCGTGGTCTCGCTCACGCCCGCCACTCAAGCTGATTCGCGGGCCGTTGTGGTAGACTGCAGCCGACATGATTTAATTGGTCAACAGGGTTCACGAGGTTGCGCTCGGCTGAGCAATGTCGCGGGCATGCAGGCGCGACCAGTCCAGGCCGTCCATCAGCGCGGCGAGCTGTGACGCAGACAAACGCATCACGCCATCGCTGATCGGCGGCCAGCGGAACGCGCTATGCTCCAGCCGCTTCCACAGCAGCACGAGCCCGGACCCGTCCCAGGCAAAAATCTTCAAACGGTCCGCTCGCTTTGAACGGAAGACAAAAATCGTTCCCGCGAATGGATCATGGTGGAGTTGCTCGCGCACCAGCGCGGCAAGACCATCGGCGCCTTTACGGAAGTCGACCGGCCGTGTCGCGATCATGATCTTCACGCCCGCCGAAGCCGCGATCATGCCGTCGTCCTCACGGCCCGCAGCACATCGCGCAGCCAGGCCGGATCAACCCCGGCCGCTGCGCGAACTACCGCATCACCGATCTCGATGCTGATCGTCATCGCGTTCCGCGTTGCCGCTTCCACGCACATCCCAGCGGGGCGCAGCTCCGACACCACCGGAACGAAGAGTGGCGCATCTTCCGCCGGCAAGCTCAGCAGACCGGCGCGCGCGGCCTTGCGCCAAGCAAACAGGTGTTGCGGCGAGAGGTCGTGCCGGCGCGCCACCTCGGACGCAACAGCGCCCGGCGCATACGACTCTGCCACGATCCGTCCCTTGACCGCGTCGCTCCACCGCCGCCGACGCCCCGCTCCGACCTGGATATCCACCCGGCCCCGTGGCTCCGAAGCGTCAACTATATGGTCAACCATATATGCGAACCTTAACTGTATATGACGGCTCGCATGTTGCCGGTCAGCTCACGCCGAACAAGGTGTGGGAGACACGCCGCTTAC
>NZ_JBVUBB010000083.1:0-3107 GCF_055791185.1 Bradyrhizobium ingae | reverse complement strand
TGATGCAGGGCGCTCTCGCCAATGCCCATACAGGACCGCTCGGCATGCTGCTCGGTGGCGTTGCGGGTCTCGCCGGCATGGGCCAAGGCACGCCGCAGCAACAGCAGGCGCGCCTCCTCAACGTGCGTTACCAGGCGCTCCAAAACGCTGGCATTCCCAAGGACAAGGCGCTTCTCGCTGCCATCGATCCGGAAGGCTACGGCAAAACGATCGTGGAGGCGCTCGGGGGCAATAAATACAGCTTCGCGCAGTTGCCGGATGGCACGGTTGTTCGGCAGGATCCGCGCACGGGTGCCGTCGCGCCGGCTTATCAAGGTGGGCAGAAGGTCGACTTCGGCATCACGGGCGAGCAGGATGGCGGTGGCAAGTCGTACGGCTTCATCGACAAAACCAACCGTACCGTCACGCCGTACAATCCGCCCGATGCAGAGGCGAGCTCCAGCACCGTCACCGGTCCGAACGGGCAGCAAATCGCTGTTCCCGCCGGCGCCGATCGGAAAACCTTCGTCAAGGAAGTCACGAAGGCCAACGCCGACGCTGCAACGGGAAAGATGACGGAGACGCAGGCCAAGTCCTCGGCCTTTGCCACCCGCATGCAGCAGGCAGAGGCGGCGCTGCGCCCGATCGAGGGCGAAGGCACGTCGTATGCTGGCCGCGCGCTCGATGCGCTACCACTTGTCGGTGGCACGCCTGTGACCAACTCCATGCATTCGGCCGACTATCAGAAATACCGGCAGGCCTCGAGCGCCTTCATCACCGCCATGCTCCGGCAGGAATCGGGCGCGGCCATCTCGAAGGAAGAGTTCAACCGGTACGAAAAGGAAATGATGCCGCAGCCAGGCGACGGTCCCGAGGTGCTGACGCAAAAGCGCGCGGCCAGGTGGGCGGCGATCGAGCAGATGCGGAAGGCCGCGGGTCCCAGCTTCGGCTCGTCCGCGGCTTCGCCCGGTGGCGATGCTTCGCCTAGCTCGAGCGGCGGCACCACACGCACCGGTGTGAAGTGGAGCGTTGAATAATGCCGGTCCTCAACATCGAAGGCAAAAAGGTGACGGTCGACGATAGCTTTTTGAAGCTCTCGCCGGCCGAGCAGCAGTCCACCGTTGACCAGATCGCGTCATCCTTCGCGCCTGACCCGATGTCGCTCGTATCGGCCGGCAACAGCACTGTGCGATCGCTCGCCACCGGTGTCCCGATCCTCGGCGGCCTCGTCAACAAAATGGATGCGGCGACGAACGCCGCACTGGCGCCGGTGCTCAATCCGCTGTTCGACGAAAAAGACCAGCTCAACGAACCGACGTGGTCGGAGCGATATGCGCACTCGCTGCGCGATCAGGAGGGCATGGATGCGAAGTTTCAGCAGGAACATCCTGTCATCGACACGACTGCAAAGCTCGCCGGCGCGGCCGCCGGCACGATCCCGGCGGTATATGCAGCACCTTGGGCGTTCGGAATCGAAGGTGGCCTTGGCGGCATGATGGCCCGCGGCGCGCTTTCAAATGCCGCGCTTGCCGGCGCGGATGCTGGCGTGCGTGGTGAAAACCCCATCCCGAGCGCAGCACTCGGCGCCGGAGTAGGCGCGGCTGGCCCGCTCGCGGGAGCCATTGCGCGACAGGTTACCGCGCCCATCGTCAGCAACGTGCGTGCGCTCTTCAATCCGGAGGGATACGCGACGCGTCAGGTTGCCCGCGCTGTCAGCGAAAGCGGCCTCACCACCCAGGAAATCGCCGATCGAATCGCGCAGGCCAATGCCGAGGGCCAAGGCGTGTTCACGATGGCCGATGCCATGGGCAATGCCGGACAGCGGCTGTTGAGTAGTGCCTCTCGCGGTCCCGGAGAGGGACGCACGGCTGTCGTGCAAGCATTGGAATCGCGCCAGGGCGACCAGGGGCGCCGCTTGTCGACCGCGCTTCAGGACGCCTTTGACGCTCCGCAGACGGCCGAGCAGATGCGGGCCGGAATGGTGGCAAATGCGAACTTCGATGCCGGCCGCAGCTATGGGCCGGTGAAGCGCGAAACGATGCCCATTGACGTCAGCTCGCCGGTTGCCATCGCCAATCGCGCGATCTCGCCGGCCGCCGACAATCTTGCCCGCGCCCGCGGTGCGCTCCCGACTGACATCGGCGCCCGGGTGGGCATCGAAGCGGACGAAGCGGCATTGCGCGACCCGATCGGCAACGCGCTCAAAGAGGCGCGCTCCTATCTCGCCGCGCCGACGCTCACGCGATCGAACGTCAACCAGGCGTTCCGCGCCAAGACGAACATCGACATGATGATCAGCAAGGCGACCGACAACAGCCAAGGCGCCTTGGTCGCAGAATTGATCCCGATCCGGGATGCGTTGGACGAGGCTTTGGCGAGAACGTCGAGCAACTACGCTGCCGCGCGTGATGCTTACCGCGAGGCTCAGAGGCGTATTGAGGCATTGGATCTCGGCAAGCTGATCGGTTCGAAGCCGGGCCGCCCGGAAGACGCCATTCGGCAGTTCAACGCGCTCCCCGACGCAGAGGCACAGACCGCCTTCCGCCGCGGGTACGTGGATCCGCAGATCAGCCACGCGCAGAACGCCGCATTCGGCACGAACAAGGCTCGCGCTCTCAGCTCGGACGCGATGCGCCAGGAGCTTGACGCGTTCGCCGTGCCCGGCCGTGCACCCAAGCTGCAACGGCAGATCGACCGCGAACAGACGATGTTCCAGACGCGCAACGCTGCTATGGGCAACTCCAAGACGGCCGAGAACCTCGCCGACGATTCGGCGCTCGCTATCGACCCCTCGGTGATCGGCCACATCTTCAGTGGCAACTACACCGGCGCGGCGCGCCAGCTGATCCAGTCGAGTTCGAACGCACTGAGCGGCAACAACGCCCAGGTGCGAGCTCGTCTCGCCGACCTTCTATTGCAGCGAGGCGCGGATGTAACGCCGGCTGCTCTTGACACGATGGTTGGCGAGACGATGAAGCAGATCAAGCGTCTTGATCGCCTGATGGGTACCGGTCGCGAAGCGGTCCAAGCCGCCGCGTCGTCGACGCCTGCAACACTTTCCGAGAAACCTCAACGACGTCTAACCAGAAGGAATTGATATGAGCGACGATCGCGCCCCCTCCGGCCAG
>NZ_JBVUBB010000082.1:0-3548 GCF_055791185.1 Bradyrhizobium ingae | reverse complement strand
CTGGCCGGAGGGGGCGCGATCGTCGCTCATATCAATTCCTTCTGGTTAGACGTCGTTGAGGTTTCTCGGAAAGTGTTGCAGGCGTCGACGACGCGGCGGCTTGGACCGCTTCGCGACCGGTACCCATTAGGCGATCAAGACGCTTGATTTGCTTCATCGTCTCGCCAACCATCGTATCCAGCGCCTCCGGGGTCACGTTGCCACGCTGCAACAGAATTTCGGCGAGACGAGCTCGCACCTGGGCGCTATTGCCGCTCAGTGCGTTCGAACTCGACTGGATTAGCTGGCGCGCCGCGCCGGTGTAGTTGCCGCTGAAGATGTGGCCGATCACCGAAGGGTCGATCGAGAGCGCCGAATCGTCGGCGAGGTTCTCGGCCGTCTTGGAGTTGCCCAGCGCAGCATTCCGCGTCTGGAACATCGTCTGTTCGCGGTCGATCTGCCGTTGCAGCTTCGGAGCTCGGCCGGGAACGGCGAACGCGTCAAGCTCCTGGCGCATCGCGTCCGAGCTGAGAGCGCGAGCCTTGTTCGTGCCGAAAGCCGCGTTTTGTGCTCCGCTGATCTGCGGATCCACGTAGCCGCGCCGAAATGCGGTCTGCGCTTCCGCATCCGGCAGAGCGTTGAACTGCCGAATGGCATCCTCCGGCCGGCCCGGCTTCGAGCCGATCAGCTTGCCGAGATCCAGCGCCTCAATGCGCCTCTGAGCCTCACGGTAAGCATCGCGAGCGCCAGCGTAGCTGCTGGACGTTCTCGCCAAGGCCTCATCCAACGCATCCCGGATCGGGATCAATTCCGCGACCAAGGCGCCCTGGTTGTTGTCCGTCGCCTTGGAGATCATCATGTCGATGTTCGTCTTGGCGCGGAAAGCCTGGTTGACGTTCGATCGCGTGAGCGTCGGGGCCGCGAGATAGCTGCGCGCCTCTTTGAGGGCGTTGCCGATCGGGTCGCGCAACACTGCTTCTTGCGCCTCGATGCCAGTGCGCGCGCCAATGTCTGTCGGAAGCGCGCCCCGAACTCGGGCAAGATTGTCAGCGGCCGGTGAAATCGCACGGTTCGCGATCGCAACCGGGGCGCTGACGTCGATCGGCATGGTTTCGCGTTTCACGGGCGCATAGCTGCGGCCGGCCTCGAAATTCGCGTTCTCGACCATCGCCGCGCGCGTCTGCTCTGCGGTCTGCGGCGCGTCGAAGGCGTCCTGAAGCGCAGTCGTCAACCGGCGCCCCTGATCGCCTTGCCGCGACTCCAAGGCCTGCACCGCAGCTGTGCGGCCTTCTCCCGGGCCACGGGCGGCGCTGCTCAACAGCCGCTGTCCGGCGTTGCCCATGGCATCAGCCATCGTGAAGACGCCTTGCCCCTCGGCATTGGCCTGCGCGATTCGATCGGCGATTTCCTGGGTGGTGAGGCCGCTTTCGCTGACAGCGCGGGCAACCTGACGCGTCGCGTATCCCTCCGGATTGAAGAGCGCACGCACGTTGCTGACGATGGGCGCGGTAACCTGTCGCGCAATGGCTCCCGCGAGCGGGCCAGCCGCGCCTACTCCGGCGCCGAGTGCTGCGCTCGGGATGGGGTTTTCACCACGCACGCCAGCATCCGCGCCGGCAAGCGCGGCATTTGAAAGCGCGCCGCGGGCCATCATGCCGCCAAGGCCACCTTCGATTCCGAACGCCCAAGGTGCTGCATATACCGCCGGGATCGTGCCGGCGGCCGCGCCGGCGAGCTTTGCAGTCGTGTCGATGACAGGATGTTCCTGCTGAAACTTCGCATCCATGCCCTCCTGATCGCGCAGCGAGTGCGCATATCGCTCCGACCACGTCGGTTCGTTGAGCTGGTCTTTTTCGTCGAACAGCGGATTGAGCACCGGCGCCAGTGCGGCGTTCGTCGCCGCATCCATTTTGTTGACGAGGCCGCCGAGGATCGGGACGCCGGTGGCGAGCGAGCGCACAGTGCTGTTGCCGGCCGATGCGAGCGATGCGAGCGACATCGGGTCAGGCGCAAACGACGACGCGATTTGGTCAACGGTGGACTGCTGTTCGGCCGGTGATAGCTTCAAAAAACTATCGTCGACCGTCACCTTTTTGCCTTCGATGTTGAGGACCGGCATTATTCAACGCTCCACTTCACACCGGTGCGCGTCGTGCCGCCGCTCGAGCTAGGCGAAGCATCGCCACCGGGCGAAGCCGCGGACGAGCCGAAGCTGGGACCTGCGGCCTTCCGCATCTGCTCGATCGCCGCCCACCTGGCCGCGCGCTTTTGCGTCAGCACCTCGGGAGCGTCGCCTGGTTGCGGCATCATTTCCTTTTCGTACCGGCTGAACTCTTCCTTCGAGATGGCCGCGCCCGATTCCTGCCGGAGCATGGCGGTGATGAAGGCGCTCGAGGCCTGCCGGTATTTCTGATAGTCGGCCGAGTGCATGGAGTTGGTCACAGCCGTGCCACCGACAAGTGGTAGCGCATCGAGCGCGCGGCCAGCATACGACGTGCCTTCGCCCTCGATCGGGCGCAGCGCCGCCTCTGCCTGCTGCATGCGGGTCGCAAAGGCCGAGGCCTTGGCCTGCGTCTCTGTCATTTTCCCGGTAGCAGCATCCGCGCCGGCTTTGGTGACCTCACGGACGAACGTCTTGCGGTCGACACCGGCCGGGACGGCGATTTGCTGCCCGTTCGGACCGGTGACGGTGCTGGAGCTCGCCTCTGCATCGGGAGCCTCGTACGGCGTGACGGTGCGCTTGTTCTTGTCGACAAAACCATACCGCTCGGTACCGTCGTCGCTCTTGCTGATGACGCCGAAATCGGCCTTGGGCGTCCCCTGATACGCTGGCGCGACCGCGCCCGTGCGCGGATCCTGCCGAACGATCGTGCCATCCGGCAACTGCGCAAAGCTGTACTTGCTGCCGCCCAGCGCCTCCATAATGGGTTTGCCATACCCGTCTGGATCAATCGCGGCCAAGATCGCGCGCTCCTTCGGGATTCCAGCAGCTTGTAGCGCCTGGTAGCGCACGTTGAGGAGGCGCGCCTGCTGTTGCTGCGGCGTGCCTTGGCCCATGCCGGCGAGACCCGCAACGCCACCGAGCAGCATGCCGAGCGGTCCTGTATGGGCATTGGCGAGAGCGCCCTGCATCATGCCGCCAAGGCCGCCGGTCTGCTGCGGATGGAGGAGAGACGCGATGTCTTGCTGCGGCGCTGCTGGCTGCTGGGGCTGCTGCGGCACATTCCCGGGCGACATCTGCGGAGCCGCCGGCATAGCTGCCGCACCGGCGAAACCGGCGCCGATCCGCGGCATGCTGTAGTCGCCGATCTGGATTGGCGCGTTCTGCGGCTGCTGCGGTGCCGCCGGTGCTTGCGTCGGCGCTGGCATAGCCGCGTTTGCATCCATGGGCGACTGCGGGAAGCCGCCCCCGGGCTGATACTGCCCCTGCATGGTGAGCTGTGACAGCAGGCGGCCGAGCAGGCCTCCGCTGTCCTGGTAGGTGTCGGGCGAGTAGTAGCTGTCGAACAAACCCACGCGCTTAACCTCCGAAGCTCAAGTTCAGCGGGCCCTTCGGAATGAGCGAGCCG
>NZ_JBVUBB010000081.1:0-6045 GCF_055791185.1 Bradyrhizobium ingae | reverse complement strand
CTCAAAAACGAAATCCCAAAACGCAGGAAAGCGAGGTCCCACACACCGCTTTCCTGCAAAATCGAATACTTTCTCAAGACCATTTTTGCTTATTTTTCAGGTCAATCCGCATTCTTCACGGAGGACTCGGCAACACGGCTTTAGAACTGCTCTTCGGAGCTATCCCCGCGAGAACTGGCCGTGCGTTCGGCGGGCGAGCGACAGGAGTTCGTCTCGGAAGCTTTCAGTCTACCGGCTGCTGAAGGCCCGCGACCTGATCACGGCTTCCTGGCTCCGGACTTCGGAGGTCTCACTGAGGGTGTCACCACAAGGCGCTCTTTCGAGAGACGCACCAACTACAAGTGTCGAGCGGCCTGCATCGACCAGTACTCCGCTTCAGCAAACGGATTGCCTGGGTGGTCGCTGAGCGCCGTGGTCAACAAGGACTTACAGAACGCAGGCGTGAGCTTGCCGCGGTGGACCACGACGTTCTCATGACCCGTCGCTGCCTGGGCGTTCTGCCACTGCCGATTGTAGCCGCGCTGTTCATTGGACTTGACGTGGCAAGCGGCGAAGTCGGCGTCATCAAGCGTCGCCAACTGCCGCGCGTGTACCGGCCGCTTCGTATGGATGTGCACCCACATCGGATTCGGAATGGCACCATTGCGCAGCGCCCGAGGTTGCAGCTTGATCTCAAACAGTGCGCCTGGCTCACCCTTTAACGCGCGCGGCGCATCCGCGGGCGCCAATTCCTCGGTCGTCCGCAAGTGTTCAAGGTATTTCTGCGACGGAAAGGCGTACGTCTTCATGCAATCAATTCTCGTCGTGGCCTTTCGCTCGTTCAAAGCCTTGGCCAGCCCCTGGGCCTCGGACCCCATCACTTTGAGCCCGACTATTTTGTCGTGCACTTCGCGCAACTGCACAGGCGTGAGTAGACCGCGCCGGCGAGGCTCCTCCAACGCGGCCACACAGGCCTGCGTCTCCGTTGCCTGGGTCTGCAGGCGCTTGACCACGGTGTCCACGACGTGGTCGGCGTCCTCGGGTTTCATCTGGCGTACTTGCGAGGCGGTCCTTTGTTGACCAGCCAGATCGAATTGCAAAAGTTCGTCCAAACGCTTGAGGAGTGGCGTCAGTGCCTCCATCGAGGGCGGGGCCTGCCAGATTGCCAAGTGCGTCGCCGACGATGATGCCCTCGCATGCGCCTCCTCTGCGCTCACGAGCTTCTTCGTTCCTAGATCCGAGAGCACGAGAACCTTGGCTGCTGGCGCCGTCTCGGACATAGCGACCTGCGGCTGCGTCCGCCCGGCCGCCGAACTCCCGGCGCCAGCGGCCGGCGTGCGCTTGCCTTTCCCCTTCCTGCGCGCTGTCGTGCCTTCCGCCACTGCAGCATCGCCGGTCGTGTTGGTCGGTATCGCAGCCCGAGCGTCGGCCGGCGGTGCAATGTTGGCTGCGGTCTTCGGCTGCAGTGCCAGGAAGCGCATCGCCTCGTCCGCAGTGACCCACGCGCCTTCCACGATCTTACCCAAGAGTTCCAATGGGAGATCGGTACCTGTTCCGACATCGCTTAGCTTGGCACCGATGTCATGCAACGCCGACGCAAATTCCGAAAGCCGCTCCATGACTCCTTCCAGAACGGCACAGTGCTCTGCATCGAGTACGCGTCCTTTGCTGTTTAGAACGGCATCGGCCGTCGAGACGAATGCAGGAAACACATCCTCGATGAAGGTTCCCAGCAGACGCACCCGCCCGTTCTCACCCATAAGGATGTCCCTCAAGGCTGGTTCGAACGTGCTCGCCTGCGGCTCAATCATGACCTGCGCGAGAGCGATCCGCGATTGCAGATGCATGCACTTCGTATTGAGTGCCCAACCGGTGTGCAGCCGCAGTGCCGCCTCTTCGGCCTGCCGCATCTCGGCCGTTGTACCTGGTAAGTTGGCAGTGGCGGCGCAGACGGACTGCATCCGTTCCGAGCGCAATGCCTTCTTTCCCCACCACTTCATGCAGGCCGCATAGCGGTCCGCCACACTGGAAACCGCTCGGCTCAGCTGGTCGGAGGGAGCGTTGGATTGGCGCATCCGGTCGAGCACGGTGGCCGCACTCTTCCTGCTTTGCTCCAAGGAGTAGACAGTCTGGGTGGCCAGTGTGTTGCATTGGTCCGCCGCACGGAGCACCTCGTCGCGGAGTCGGCGAGCCCGATCATCGGACAGAACCCTACGTGCCACATGCGGGGGCAGGCTCGCGCGGTAGTCCAGAACTTTTACGCCTGCCTTGACGAGCTGGTCGATTCGCTCTTGCGCCTCCGACGAGTCCCGCAACACTTGCGTGGCCGCACTACGGCAAGTATTAAGTTCCTCAAGCAGGCCGTCCATTTGTCGCTTTGCTGCCTCGATCTCGTCGCCTGTCGCCGAAATGGGACCCGAAGTTCGCGGCTGGCTGAGGACCGGCGCCGTTCTGTCTTGAGGCCCAGAGCGCATCCGCTCCAAGACGGAATCGAACGATTGGCCACCTTCCCCAGCGGCAAGTCCTGATTCCGAGCGCGAACTGCTCGATCCCGACGTGCTGTCCGCTCTCACAGCCTCAACCTGCGACTTGAAAGGCCGCAGCCGGCCAATGCCCGTCATATCCACCTCCGATCCAGGCGATAATGCGAAGCCTATCGAGATACACCGCCTGGCTGACCATTAGCTGACGAAAAGCATTCTCGCGGATGCACAAAAAAATCCGAACCATCGTGCCTTCCAATTCCATGGAAGATCCCGTGGTCTTGAATCTTCTGCCTGGCAGACACCGCGTCCTGATCGCAAGCAGGCCATCAGTTCGCGGCACAACACTGCCGGCGCTGAACGAAGAGGGACTGGTATAGCCCTCGGCAGGTCCTGGACGTGCGTACGGCGGAGTGCCAGTGGGGCCATCGCGCTCCAGTTGGCCCGCGCGGCGTCCCCGTTCGCGAGGATGTTCGATCGAAGACCTGGCGGTTCAGCGCCGCCCTTTCACAGCCGCTGCCGGGATGGGAACCAGTTCGTGATAAGTTGAGGCAATGATCGCCGCGGCAAATAGGTCATCCAGTCCTTTAAGCTGTGGTCGGTCAGCCGATCATTTAAATCGGGACCGTGCGCGACGTGCGTTCGCAGGTATCTGGAATATATGCCAACTGCACCTCTCGAGCAGTCGGGGCCTGGCGAGCCCCCTTCAGCCGCATCGTTGAAGACCTGCCGCGCCTCGTCCAATTGGGTGACTGCTCTTGCACCCCCATCAAATAGCTTCGGCCCGATTGATGGAGGTCGAACCTCGAGGATTGCTCGGTCGAAATCTGGCAGCAAGCTCATGCGCGCTCGATGCGCGGCCGCTTGCGCAGTCTTCCGAATTTGCGACAGCGGCAAGAGCTTCGCGATCATCGCGTACCGCCTTGATAGCTCTCTCTTCAAGACAGAGATCGTCGCTCATTGGCTGCTTCCTGTTACTTCGTAGCGCTCGATCAGACCGACGGCTCCAGTCGGTCCTCCGTGAGCGATCGACGGTAGATGCTTGGGCGCAACCGCTGCCCAACGGCAATGTCGTGTCGCCTTTTCCCGCACGCTCTTTCTTTCTCTGCGCCGAAACCTGCCGCCTTCTTGTGATGCAAAGCGCGGTCTACCACGTCTTTTCCCGCTTAAGTCTGTGTTCAGCGCTCGGACGCACCTCGCCTCGTTGGCTTGATCTGGCCGAAGACCGGCTGCGCCTCGATCGTCTGAGACGCAATGCCGCCGGGGAGACTTTCTTCCCCTGGGCTAACGCCCATTCCTCGCGAGGCAAGAAAGTCTCCCCGCCGGCATCCTCCGCTTCACGCTCCGGCCCGCGGGAAGATGCGGGTGCGTCGCCGATCGTCTTCGGCTGTCAGATCGCCATCGAGGCCGCGGTGGTCGCGGGGCTCGAAACAAACCAAGGAGAAGTGACATGGCTACCATCGGTTCTTTCAAGAAGGTCGGTTCCGATTTCCAGGGTGAGATCGTCACGCTGAGCCTGCAGGCCAGGGGCGTCCGCATCGTCGCCGAGGCCAACCGCTCAAACGAGAACGCTCCCAGCCACCGCATCTATGTGGGCCGGGCAGAAATCGGGGCGGCCTGGTCGAAGCGCTCCGAGGAAGGCCGCGACTACCTCTCGCTCAAGCTCGATGACCCCTCGTTCAACGCGCCGATCTACGCCAACTTGTTCGACGATGAAGACGGCGAAGGCTACACCCTCCTCTGGTCGCGGCCGCGCAAGACCGGCGAGTAAGCCTCGCAACACCTACGCCCCGCCCGATCTGATCGGGCGGGGCGCTCTTTGAAGCCAGCAGAAAAAAATGGCCCAGACCGCCGGATTGATCCGCAATCGATCGGATTCATGAATTTCGCTTCGCGATCTTGGGACGTGCTTTGCAAAATTCTTCGTCAGGCAAGACAAGGTCGACGTGACTGACGCCCAGCGTGCTTGCGAGCTCGAACAGCGTCACTACAGTCGGATTGCGCTGACCACACTCCAACTTGCTGATGTATTGTTGCGTGAAGCCGGAGGCCTCGGCGAATTTCTCCTGCGTGAAGCCCTTCCGCTTCCGCAGTTCTAAGAAATTCCGGCCCACCAGCTTGCGCATGTCCATCTGCGCAAGTTGCGTCTTTACATACTAGGAGGTTTATCTCCTATAATATGTATTCTAGGGTTGGGACCGAACCAGGGGATAGAGCGAAGGTGCGACCTTCAGCGAGCAAGCCCCGCGCGTCGAGTCGCCACCGACACGTTTGTTCTCATACTTTGCGGGATTCTCATGCAAACGCCTCTTGACCCCGATGTCGCGGACTTGGCGCCCACAGATGCGGCGCTGACGTCCTATGACGAGCAGCACCTGGTGACGTATTGGCGGCTCCTCGATGCCGAGGCCGATGGCGCTGATTGGAGCGAAGTAGCCAGGATCGTGTTGCATATCGATCCGGATGGCGAGCCAGGGCGCGCTCGCAGCGCATTCGACAGCCATTTGGCACGTGCAAAATGGATGGCGGACCAGGGCTACCGCGACCTGCTTCGCGTTGGCGTCCCCAAATAGCAAAAAATCATCGTCTGGATTGCATAGGGAGAAAGAATTTCTCCCGTTGATGGCGTGATCGACTATGTGCATCACGCGTGATGCACAATTCGTGGCTTCCATAGCAACCCCAGGCTTTATAGACACTGCGCCGCAATTTCGATTTAGCGGGAGATCACAGCAGTGTCTAAATTCGACTGGCGCTCACCGGCGTCGTATCAGAGCGTCAAAGATGGCGAGACGTCGGATTTCGCCTGGGAAATCCTCCGTCGCAATCCCAAGTATCAAGCTGACTATCGGAACACGGTTTCGAAACACGGGCAGGTGACTCCTGAATTTCGGAGGAGATGGGGCCTCTGCTTTCGCTCATGACCCGCAGAGGTCCTTTCATCAGCAGGCCATCTTCTGGGCGCCGGAGGCTTTACCGGCGGTGCTACCGATCGTTCGGAGCGCTTCCGGCTCGGATATCGTTGCCGCTGCGCTTGCGCTTGCCGAACCTGCATCGGACAGGATCAGAAAGGCAGCGGATGGTTGGCATCTTGTATTGCGCATTCAGGGAGCCAAACATCATCTGTGGCTGAAACAGGCCCCGCAGTTCGGTGCCACTTATGCATTCGAACTGCCGCCTGACGCGTTTGAGATCCGTGCCCATGCCGCAAATCGGTTGTTGCGTACGATCAACGGTCGCCCGCCAGGACCTCCGTTTCATCATCTATCGGTACAACGACGTAAGCGATTGGCGCTGGCGCTGCGCGCCCTCGATGGATGCATGGATGGCGCCTCCTATCGTGCCATCGCCGAGGTGTTGTTTGGTTCAAGACGCGTCTCTGAGCGCGCCTGGAAAACCCACGACCTGCGCAGCCGAGTTATTCGCCTGGTTAAGGCGGGTTTGGCGCTGATGCGCCGTACGCCTACGAGGAGGGCCGCCAGATTGACGCGGGCGCGCGGGGGCGGTGAGCTATATGATTGGCGTTGGATGAAGATCAGGCGGCTTGCTGATCGCCGGAGTTGCCGGGTTGGCGCAGAAGCTT
>NZ_JBVUBB010000080.1:0-6122 GCF_055791185.1 Bradyrhizobium ingae | reverse complement strand
AAAATATACTTCGACGTATCCATCCCAATACGGATAATCTGGCTCACGGACGGCTCCTGTGAATGAGTTTCTGACAACCTCATTCTGGCACACTGATGCCGTAGGGGGCCGTCCACACCATCACCCCGGGAAGAAGTTTGGCGACGATTGGTCGTTCGGGACCAGGACCGCCCGCGATCGATAGACCTCGCGGTATGGGTCCTGGCTTTCGCCAGGACGACACCGAGGATTGGTGCGGCGCCTTTACCTACGACGCCCGGACCTGCCAGAACCTGAGCGTGCGCCGGGCATTCTCCGGCGTCATCCTGGCGAAATGGCCCTTTGCCTTCGCGAGGTCGGCGGGTTTCATCGTGCCGGTGGCGTAGCGGCTTTCCAGCACGGCGCTGGTCGTCTCCCAGCTCAGCAGGGCTGCGCGGCAGGGCACCAGCAGGCCGTCATCGCGCAGGCTCTGCATCAGGGGCCGGATCACCTCGACGGTGGATCCGGACAATGCCGCCAGCGCAGCGGCGGTTTCTTCATAGCGCCGCTGTACGGCAAAGCCGAGCAGCGTTGCCTCTTTGAGCTGGCCGGTTTCCTTGAGCTTGGCAATGGCGCGCTTCGCACCTTCGAAATCGCGGATCCCCGACATCTCGCGATCGACGCCGGTCGCGACCGCTGCGATCGCGTTCTGAATCTCCTCGAACAGATGTGGCGGCGCGCGTGACAACAGGCGGGTGCGAACTGCGTCGGTTGCCGAGCGCAGCAACTCCCGGCGCAGGTCGGACGGCAGATCGACGCGCACGCCGACGCTCACGGTCAGTTCGGGGTCCTGTTCGGCCTGTCCGACGATGACGGCAAAGCCGCTCGCAGAAAGCCGGGCACCGGGATTGGCGGCAAGGCGCCGGCTGACGCTCGGATAGCGGCGCGCCAGCAGCGCGTCGGTGACGATTTCCTTCAGCCACCAGCGGCCCGCGACCGCGAGCAGATGCTGCTCGCCCTTGGTGGCTGCGATGTTGAGCAGTTCGGTCTCGTCGAGGCGCGCCGATTCCTGAAGCACGGGGCCGGCAATCCTGATCTCGTCATTGCCGGCGAGGCGGCGGATCACGGATGGGGGCGCCTGCGCGACCGGCGCAAGCTGCACGCTGATCTCGGCGAGCGCGACCCGCGCGCCCATGTCGGCGATCGAGCGCAGCTCGATGGTCTTGATCAGCCGCTCGAGCACGTCGTCGAACAGCGCGATCTGCTCGTCATTGAAGTTGCCGGCGGAGGACAGGAACAGGTCGGTGACGCGCCGCGCCGTTTCCAGGCGCTTCTCGTCCGAGCCGGCGCGAATCGCACTCTCGACTTCGTCGATGATCGATGGCTGGGCCTGCGGCATGAAGCGTTGCTCGTCCTGAGCCGGTTCGAAGAAGCTTGTTCTAAGCAACCGCTATCATTAGAGGCGAGCACTGAACGTTTCGTAAACCATCGGCGCCTGTTGGGATCAGGTTCGATTCCCGCCACAAAGGCGGCGGACTCCCTCTCCCGCTTGCGGGAGAGGTTAAGCGAACGTGCGGCGCTAATCCCCGTTCCAGCCGCAGGCGCTGAGTCGCTCCTGCATGTGCGGCGGCACAGGGGCGACCACGCGCACCGGCTCCTTGTTGCGGGAGATCGGCACCACGATCTCGCGCGAATGAAGATGCAGCCGCGGCTCGCCGAAGCGCGGGCCGTTGCCGTAGATATTGTCGCCGACGATCGGCCAGCCCTGCGCCGCGCAATGCACCCGCAATTGATGGGTGCGGCCAGTGACCGGTTCCATGGCGAGCCAGGTCACGCCCTCGCCCCGGCCCATCACCTTCCAGTTGGTGATCGCCTTCTGGCCTTCCGGGTCCGGCTTCTGCCACCAGCCGCGCTCGGCGTTGAGACGGCCGAGCGGCAGATCGATGGTGCCTTCGTCCTCGGCCGGCCCGCCCTCGACCACGGTCCAATAGGTCTTGCCGATCTTGCCGTGCTTGAACAACAGGCCGAGCGAGGCGGTGGCCTTGCGATGGCGCCCAAGCACCAGGCAGCCGGAGGTGTCCTTGTCCAGCCGGTGGGCCAGCACCGGCGGCCGCGGCAGGCCGAAACGCAGCGCGTCGAAGGATGCTTCCAAGTTCGCCCCGCCCTTGGGGCCGCGATGCACGGGAAGGCCCGCCGGCTTGTCGATCACCAGCATCAACCCGTCGCGATGAAGCACGCGCGCTATGATTTCATCCGCAGTCAACTCGGGAACATCGAGCAATATCAGGACTTTCGTTGGAGACTTTCGTTTGGGAGCCGGAACGGCTAACACGCCATCATGAACGATACCACTGACACCCCCAAACTGAGCTGGTGGCGACGCCTGTCCAACGGGCTGAAGCGCACGTCGGCCTCGCTCGGGACCGCGGTCGCCGACCTCGTCACCAAGCGCAAGCTCGATCGCGCCATGCTCGACGACATCGAGGACGTGCTGCTGCGCGCCGACCTCGGCACCGAGGTTTCCGTGCGCATCGCCGACGCGGTCGGTGCGGGACGTTACGACAAGGCGATCTCGGCGGATGAGGTGAAGGACGTCGTCGCGACCGAGGTCGAGAAGGTGCTGTCGCCGGTCGCAAAGGCGCTGCAGATCGATGCGGCGAGAAAGCCCTTCGTCATCCTCGTGGTCGGCGTCAACGGCTCCGGCAAGACCACGACCATCGGCAAGCTGTCCGCGAAGTTCGCCTCCGAGGGCCGCAAGGTGATGCTGGCGGCCGGCGACACCTTTCGTGCCGCCGCGATCGAGCAGCTCAAGGTTTGGGGCGAGCGCACGAAGACCCCGGTCATATCAGGTGCGCAGGGCTCGGATTCGGCAAGCCTCGCCTTCAACGCGCTGACGGCGGCGAAGGAGCAGGGAACCGATGTGCTCCTGATCGACACCGCGGGCCGCTTGCAGAACAAAGCCGAGCTGATGAACGAGCTCGAAAAGGTCGTGCGCGTGATTCGGAAAGTCGATGCCTCGGCGCCGCACGCGGTGCTCCTGGTGCTGGATGCAACCGTCGGCCAGAACGCGCTGTCGCAGGTCGAGGCGTTCCATCGCACGGCCGGTGTTACGGGCCTCGTGATGACGAAACTCGACGGCACCGCGCGCGGCGGCATTCTGGTGGCGCTCGCCGAGAAATTCAAACTGCCGGTGCATTTCATCGGCGTCGGCGAAGGCGTCGACGATCTCGCGCCGTTCACCGCGCGCGATTTCGCCCGGGCGATCGCCGGAATTGAGAGTTGAAATGGACAAGACCCAGCCGCATCCGCTGTTCAAGCTGGCAACCGAGCTCGGCCCGCTGCTCGTGTTCTTCTTCGTGAATTCGAGGTTCAATCTGTTCGCTGCGACCGGCGCGTTCATGGTCGCGATCGTGGCGGCGATCATCGCCTCCTATGTGGTGACACGCCACGTGCCGATCATGGCGCTGGTCACCGGCGCGATCGTGCTGGTGTTCGGCACGCTGACGCTGGTGCTGCACGACGAGACCTTCATCAAGGTCAAGCCGACCATCATCTACGGCCTGTTCGCTGCCGTGCTCGGTGGCGGTCTGTTGTTCGGCCGCTCCTTCATCGCCATCATGTTCGACCAGATGTTCAACCTGACGCCGCAGGGCTGGCGCATCCTCACCTTCCGCTGGGCGCTGTTCTTCGCCGGCATGGCTGTCTTGAACGAGATCGTCTGGCGCACCCAGAGCACGGATTTCTGGGTCAACTTCAAGGTCTTCGGCGTGACGCCGCTGACGATGATCTTTGCCATCGCGCAGATGCCGCTGACCAAGCGCTATCACATCGCGCCGGTCTCGCTGGAGGCGAGCGAGGCGGAGGCGGGGGACGTGCGGAAGGGGTAGGTCGCATGTCCCGGACGCGCGAAGCGCGAGCCGGGACCCAGGCTCTCTTCTCCAGAATTGGCGTCGTGGAGATATGGGCCCCGGCTCTGCAGCGCACCGCTCGCGCGTTGCGCAGCGTCCGGAGCACGAGAGATGCGCGCTAAGATCCCGCCTTCAACGCCTTCTCGAGCTGCGGCAGCAGCACGGTCTGCAAATTCTCCGGCGTGATCGGGCCGACCAGCTTGTAGACGATCTTGCCTTCGCGTCCGACGACGAAGGTCTCGGGCACGCCATAGACGCCCCATTCGATCGAGGCACGGCCGTTGGCGTCTGCGCCGACGAGGCCGAACGGATTGCCGTAGCGGCCGAGGAAGCGGCGCGCATTGTCGGGCGTGTCCTTGTAATTGATGCCGACGAGCTGGAAGCGCTTGTCCCTGGCAAGCTCGGTCAATAGCGGCGCCTCGTCGTGACAGGGCACACACCAGGACGCCCAGACGTTGACCAGGCTGACCTTGCCAATGAACGCGGCCGGGTCGAGGCCCGGCACCTGCGCGCCGCCTGCTTGCAGGCCGTCGAGCTGCGGCAGCGTGGTCTGTGGCGCCGGCCGGCCGATCAGTGCCGAGGGGATGCGTGAGGGATCGCCGCTGCCGAGCCGGACCCAGAACAGCAGCGCAAGGCCGATGAAGGCGAGCAGCGGCAGCACCACCAGGAAGGTGCCGCGCGCCGGCGTGGCGGAGGTCGAGTGCTCGCTCATCGCAACTCCGTTGCGCTGCGGCCCGAACGGCGGGTGACGCCGCTCCTGTCGAGCTCGCGCAGGCGCTGTGTCTGGTTGCGATGGTCGAGGATGATCCAGCCGATCAGGATCGCCACCACGACGGCCGCGGCGAGATAGGACGTCACGATGAAGGACGCGTAGGGGCCGAGCGACATTGTCATGTTGCTCCGACTTCTTTTGATGCGTTTTCCTCACGCAAACCGGCGCCGGCGTCTCTCGAAAACGCCATGCGGCTCGCCTGCATCATTTGCAGGGAGCGGACCCGGCGGCGCAGAATCTCGTTGCGCATCGCCGCCAGGTGCAACGTCACGAACAAAAGCGTGAAGGCGACCGCCATCACCAGCAGCGGAATCAGGAAGGCGCGGTCGAGCGTCGAGCCGCCCATGCGCATCACCGAGGCCGGCTGATGCAGCGTGTTCCACCAGTCGACCGAGAACTTGATGATCGGCAGATTGATCGCGCCGACCAGCGTCAGCACCGCGGCTGCGCGCGCCGCGCGCGAGGGATCTTCGACCGCGCGCCACAGCGCCATCAGGCCGAGATACATCAGGAACAGGATCAGCACCGAGGTCAGCCGCGCGTCCCATTCCCAATAGGTGCCCCACATCGGCCGGCCCCACAGCGATCCCGTGAGCAGTGCGAGGAACGTGAAGGCAGCGCCGATCGGCGCGGCGGCCTTCGCGGCGACGTCGGCGAGCGGATGCCGCCACACCAGCGTGCCGAGCGAGGCCACGCTCATGACGCCCCAGACGAACATCGACAGCCACGCATTCGGCACGTGGATGAACATGATCTTCACCGTGGCGCCCTGCTGGTAGTCGTCGGGCGCGAGCGCCGATTGATAGAGGCCGAGCGCCATCAGGATCACGGTCGCGCCCGCAAGCCACGGCAGCACGCGCGCCGTCAGCGCAAGGAACCGCGAGGGGTTGGCGAGGTCGATCAGCGTCATGGTCACCTGATAATCATGGCGAGGGGCCGCAGGCAATCAGCACGAAAGTGCGAAGCGAAAGTTGATCGGGGTCAAGATCAGTCCAATCCGTGCCGGAGGCTCGCCGCCGCGGCAAAGGGGCCGATCACAAGGCTGACGAGCGACAGCGCGCACAGGATCGAGAACGGTGCGCCGAACGACATTGGCCCGACGATCGCGGCCTGCGAGGCCGCAACGCCGAAGATCAGCACTGGAATCGACAGCGGCAGCACCAAGACCGCCATCAACAGGCCGCCGCGATGCAGCGTCACCGCCAGCGCCGCGCCGATCATGCCGGTGAAGGTCAGGGCCGGCGTTCCCGCCAGCAGCGTCAGGGCCACCGCGCCGGTTGCGACCATGTCGAGATTGAGCAGGAGGCCCAGCACGGGGGTTGCGACGATCAGTGGCAGGCCGGCGGCCAGCCAATGCGCCAGCGCCTTGGCGGCGCAGGCGAGTTCCAGCGGCGTCCGGCTCATCGTGATGAGGTCGAGTGAGCCGTCCAAAAAGGGGGGGGGGGGGGGGGGGGGGGGGGGGGGGGGGGGGGGGGGGGGGGGGG
>NZ_JBVUBB010000079.1:0-6330 GCF_055791185.1 Bradyrhizobium ingae | reverse complement strand
CTTGTAGATCTTGCCGCCTTTCATGATGATGACGAAATTCTTCGCGGGATCTGCGACCAGCTTGATGTTCTCGATCGGATTGCCGTCGACCAGCAACAAGTCTGCCAAAGCACCCTCCTCGACCACGCCGAGCTTGCCAGGATAAGGATTGCGCGGGCCGGACAGGCTCAGCAGCTCGCCATTCGTCGATGTCGCCATCGCCAGCGCCTCGGCGGGCGTGTACCAGCGGGCGAGATCGGCAAGCATGGCGCCCTGCCCCTCGGCGAGCACTCTTGAAAACAGGATATCGGTGCCGAAGGCTGTTTTGATCTTGTACTTTTTCGCCAACGCATAAACCCTCTCCGTGCCGGCAACCACCTGCCGCATCTTGTCCTGCTCCGAGGGTCCCAGCGCGGCGGCGCCAGCGAGATCGACGAAAGGCTGCGTGCTCAGCCAAATACCCTTTTCGGCCATCAGGCGGGCCGATGCCTCGTCCATGAGGTGGCCGTGCTCGATGCACTTCACGCCTGCCGCAATCGAGCGCTGTATTGCCACCGGCGTATAGGCGTGCACGGCGACATAGGTGCCCCAATTCTCGGCCGCTTCGACGGCGGCGCGCAGCTCGGGCTCTGTAAAGGTAGAAACGTCGAGCGGACTAAACGGCGAGGCCACGCCGCCGCCCGCCGTGAGCTTGACCTGCGAGGCCCCCTGCATGAGCTGCTCGCGAGCCCGCACGCGAACTTCATCCGGACTGTCGGCGACCATGCTGCCGCCGATCAGCTCCATGCGGCTCAGCATGCCGCCGATCGTCCGCGGCAGCTCGGACAATTGCCGGAAGTCGCCATGGCCGCCGGTGATGGTGATCATTGCGCCGGAGGGATAGATCCGGGGACCTGGGACGAGATCCTCGTCGATGGCGCGTTTGAGCCCGAAGCTCGGCCCGCCCATGTCGCGCACGGTCGTGAAGCCCCGCATGAGCGTAGCTGTGGCTTCCGCAGCCGCCTGCAAATTCAGGTAACCGACGTCCCCCGCAATCGCAGCCGCCGGCGTCGGGCGCACCAGCATCGCGTGCCAATGCGCGTCGATCAGCCCGGGCATCAGCACGCGATTGCCACCGTCGATCGCCTGCGCATCCGCGGTGAGCGAAGCAGCCGAGATCTTCTCGATCTTGCCGTTGCGGACGAGCACATTGGATGGCGCCGAGAGCGCAGTGTTCCGTCCGTCAAAGATGCGGACGTTCTGGAACAGGACGGCGGAGTCCTGCTGCGCCTGCGCGGGCGACGAAGCACCAAGGCTCGCGCCGATTGCGATGAGCAACACAAAGACGATGAAGACGCCACCGGGCTTGCGCACATCGGACATTTCCGCCCTCCTGCTGGCACGTCTGCTCGTTCCGCGGCAGCGATGCCCCGGAACCGACTCAGCGCCGGCGTGTAGAGCAAGTCAACTCACAACCCATGCGGAAATGTGCAGCCCAGCCATCCGGCACGAGCGGAGGTGCCAGGAGCTGTCGCGCCCGGCTTCAATTGGATTCAAACAGGAGCTGTTCCGTCCTGGCGCGCGCACCCAGGCGCGTCCTTCCGCTTGACATATCCATAACCCACGAGTTATGCATTAATCCATAATCAATGAGTTATAATTCTCACATGGCCAATACCCACGATGTGCTGTTCCGAACCCTTGCCGATCCGACCCGGCGGGCTATCTTCGAAAGGCTGTGCCGTCACGGCGAGCAGACCGTCGGCGCGTTGACCGCGCGGGCCGGCGTGTCACAACCGGCCGTCTCGAAACATCTGATGGCATTGAAACAAGCGGGGCTCGTACGCGACCGCCACGAGGGCCGCCAAACGCATTACAGCGCGCAGCTTCGCGCGCTCGCCCCGCTGATCGACTGGACCAGCAAGATGACCGGATTCTGGCAAAGCCGGTTCGACGACCTCGAAGATCTTCTCAAGAGGATGGACCAATGAACAAGACCGAGACCCGTTCCGTCGTCGTCGAGCGCGAGTTCGCACATCCGCCCGAGAAGCTATGGCGCGCACTGACGCAGCCGCATCTGATCTCGGAGTGGCTGATGAAGAATGATTTTGTGCCGGTGGTGGGACATCGTTTCAACCTCACCGGCGAGTGGGGCGGCGTGCTCGACTGCGAGGTCCTCACGATCGAGCCGAACAAGACGCTCGCCTACACCTGGAATTTCGCGCATCTGGATGCAGCCTACAATCTGGAGAGCGTGGTGACCTTCACCCTCACTCCGGCGCGCGGTGGAACTTTGCTCCGCGTCGAGCAGGTGGGTTTCCGTCCGGATCAGAAGCAGGCCTACGGCGGCGCACATGCCGGATGGAAGCAGTTTTTGGCGAAGCTGGAAGAGGTTCTGCCGCAGGCGGACTGACGCCGCGCTGCACTCTAGGACAGGAGGTTTCATTGAACTGGAACGTGTGGATTCGGCAGATTCACCGCTGGCTGTCGCTTGGCTTCACGGTGGCCGTCATCATCAATGTCCTCGCGATGGGACTGGAGAAGCAAGCGATCTGGATCGGCCTCCTGGCGCTATTTCCGCTCATCCTGCTCCTGCTCTCAGGCCTTTATCTGTTCGCCCTGCCCTACGCCACCAAATGGCGCAGCGGCTGAGACGGCGATCGCTCGTCTTGCGTAGAACGGGACCACCGAGCACAGGAACTCAAATGACTCCATCGGAAAAAATCGACCAGCTCATTGCGGGGATCACGGACTGGCGCGGCAAGACGTTTGCGAGCCTGCGCAAGACCATCCTCGAGGCCGATAGCGAGATCGTCGAGGAATGGAAGTGGATGGGCAGCCCGGTGTGGGAGCGCGACGGCATCATCGCAGTCGCCAATGCCCACAAGGGCAAGGTGAAGCTGACTTTCATGTACGGAGCGCGTCTCACCGATCCCGACAAACTTTTCAACGCCGGCCTCGAAGGCAATGAACGGCGGGCGATCGACTTTCTGGAGGGTGACAAGATCAACGCGCGGGCACTGAAACAGCTCGTGCGTGCCGCGATCGAATACAATCAGGGCAAGGCGAAGAAGAAAACGCCGGCAGCGACACGCGCGAAGGCGCGCAAGGCCGGCCAAGCATAACGGCAGTCATACCCACACCCGGGGCGATGACAGCGGTGTGGATAGCACTTGCCACAAGCTCGTCATTGCGAGGAGCGAAGCGACGAAGCAATCCAGAGTGTCTCCACGGTGGGATTCTGGATTGCTTCGCTGCGCTCGCAATGACGTTTTGGGGAAAGCAGCGCGCCCCTCACGTCACCGCATTGACGACCTGGTATTCCGGCCGGCGCCAGATTTCGTCCCTGATCACCTCCTCGATGATCTCCGCCGCCTTCATCACCTCGCCTTCTCCGATATACAGCGGCGTGAGACCGAAGCGCATGATGTCGGGGGCGCGGAAGTCGCCGATGACACCACGGGCGATCAACGCCTGCATGGCGGCGTAGCCGCCGTCGAAGGCGAAGGAGACCTGCGAGCCGCGCATCGCGTGCGCGCGCGGCGTGACCAGCTTGAGCTGCGGGCAGCGGCGCTCCACCTGACCGATCAGGAGATCGCCGAGCGCGAGCGAGCGGGCGCGCACATCGGTGAGATCGACGCGGTCCCAGATGTCGAGCGAAGCCTCCAGCGCAGCCATCGCGAGCACCGGCGGCGTGCCGACCCGCATGCGCTCCACGCCACCCGCGGGCGCATAGCCGAGATCGAAGGCGAACGGCTTTGCGTGGCCCATCCATCCCGAAAGCGCGGCGCGGGCGCGATCCGCGTGGCGCGGCGCAACGTAGAGGAAGGCCGGCGCGCCGGGCCCGCCGTTGAGATATTTGTAGGTGCACCCCGCAGCGAAGTCGGCGCCGACGCCGGCGAGATCGACCGGCAGCGCGCCGGCGGAATGCGCAAGGTCCCAGACGGTCACGATATCAAGCGCATGCGCTTTTGCGGTCAGCTTCGCCATGTCGTGGCGGCGACCGGTGCGGTAGTCGACCTCGGTGAGGTAGAGCACCGCAATCTCCTCCGACAGCGCGGCCTCGACCGCCTCCGGCGCCACGAGGCGCAACTGGTGTCCCCGCCCGAGCGTCGCGATCAGGCCTTCGGCCATGTAGAGATCGGTCGGGAAATTGCCGGTGTCGGAGAGCACGACCTTGCGCTCAGGGCTCATATCGAGCGCGGCGGCGAGCGCCTGATAGGCCTTGAGCGAGAGCGTATCGCCCATCATCACCGAGCCCGCCTCCGCACCGATCAGCCGGCCGATGCGATTGCCCACATTGCGCGGCTGCACATACCAGCCAGCGGTGTTCCAGGCCCGAATGAGCTCATCGCCCCATTCCTGCCGGATCACGCGGTCGACCTTTTCGGCAACGCCAAACGGCAGCGCGCCGAGCGAATTGCCGTCGAGATAGATCACGCCCTCGGGCAGATGGAATAGCGCCCTGGTGTCGTCGTAGACGCGAAGTCTGTCTTTTGTCATGGCGGGCTCAAAGAATGGTACGGACGCGCCAGAGTTCGGGGAACAGCTCGACCTCCAGCATGCGCTTGAGATAGCTGACCCCACCGGTGCCGCCCGTCCCGCGCTTGAAGCCGATGACGCGCTCCACGGTGGTCACGTGGTTGAAGCGCCAGCGGCGGAAATAATCCTCGAAGTCGACGAGTTTTTCGGCGAGCTCATAGAGCATCCAATGCGTCTCCGGCGCCTCATAGACGCGCCGCCACGCCTCCAGCACACCTTCGTTGAGGCTGTGCGTCTCGCGGACGTCACGCGCCAGGACAGCAGGCGGCATCGCGAGCCCCTTGCGATCGGCGAGCCGCAGCACCTCGTCATACAGGCTTGGCGTCGCCAACTCCGCCTCCAGGAGCCGCGTGACTTCGGCGTCGTGCGCATGCGGCTTGAGCATCGCATGATTGCGGTTTCCGAGGAGATATTCGATCAGGCGGTACTGGCTCGACTGGAAGCCCGAGGACTGCCCGAGCTTGGAGCGGAAGTGCGTGTACTCGCTCGGCGTCATCGTGCGCAACACGTCCCAGGCGCTGTTGAGCTGCTCGAAGATGCGG
This sequence comes from Bradyrhizobium ingae, assembly GCF_055791185.1. Lineage (NCBI taxonomy): Bacteria > Pseudomonadati > Pseudomonadota > Alphaproteobacteria > Hyphomicrobiales > Nitrobacteraceae > Bradyrhizobium > Bradyrhizobium ingae. The sequence goes on along the minus strand of NZ_JBVUBB010000079.1, from coordinate 1,288 downwards.
GACACACGCGCCAGCATCTTCATCGCCGGCGACACCTCGTCACGCGCGATGGCGCGACGGGCGGCGCTGAGCTCGTGAATGGCAAGGCGCATCCAGAGCTCCGAGGTCTGGTGCTGAATGATGAACAGCATCTCGTCATGCGCATCCGACAGGGGATGCTGCGCAGTGAGGATCGCATCGAGCTGGAGATAATCGCCATAGGACATGCGCCGGGCAAAATCGGTCTCGGCGCCTTCGGCGGTGGGATCGTAGTCGTTGCTGGTCATGACATCCCTCTCCGATCGCTCTCCGTCAGTCCAGGCCAACCAGGCTCGCGGTGATTTTTGACGAGGGATCCTTGAGCCCGTCGACGACAGAGAAATGGTTGTAGCCGGGCTCGATCACGAGATGCGTCGGCACGTCAAAGCCGGTCCAGACGTTCGCCATCAGCTCGGCCTGGCGGATGAATTCGGGCCGCTCGGCACCACCGACCCAGGCCGTGATCGGCGCGTGCCCGCGCGGCAGATGCAGCGCTGCGCTTTCGAGCGTTGCCTCCTCCATAGACATGCCGAGGGTCGCGTTCATTTTCGTTTTCAGCAGCGGACGCAGATCGTGCAGGCCGCTGATCGACAGCGTCGCGGCGATGCGGTTGTAGAGCGCTGGCTCGAGCCGGCTGTCGTCGCACAGCATCCGCGTGACGAGATGGCCGCCCGCGGAATGACCGGCCAGCCGGATCGGTCCGGAGACGAGCGCGGCCACTGTTGCAATCGCAGCCGCGATCTCGGCGGTGATGTCGGAGATACCAGCAGCAGGCGTCAGCGTATAGCTCGGCAGCGCGACCGCCCAGCCGTGGTGGCGCGCACCTTCTGCGAGGTCCGTCCACGACGATTTGTCGAACCGCATCCAATAACCGCCATGCACGAAGACGATGAGGCCCTTGCTATCGCCATCCGGCAGGATCAAGTCGAGGCGCTGGCGCTCACCGGAGCCATAGGCGATGTCGGGACGAAAGTGCTTCAGCCCAGCGCGATAGGCCGCGGCGCGCTCGGCCCACAACGCGGGCAGCTTGTCGGACCCCGGCACGTGAGCCGAGTTGGCATAGGCATCATCCCAATCGCGCATCGTCACTCCCAGAGGATTCGCCGGCGACAGGTTGCCAGTCTGCCACCCGCGGGGCCTCCGTCCTAGTCTTTATTTTAAGCTTAAAGCAGTTTGTGCCGCCCCTGTTCCGAGCGGAAGCGGGGGAAGCGAGGCTACCCCGCCCGTCATTGCGAGAAGAGAGAACGCTACGCCTTCTCCACCCCGCACC
>NZ_JBVUBB010000078.1:0-7422 GCF_055791185.1 Bradyrhizobium ingae | reverse complement strand
CCAAATTCGATCACGACGATGCGACGGCGACTCGAACAAGGGCTGGTCCGAACGTTGTCGAGATGCCCTTGTTGTGCAATCAAGTTCGCCCATTCCACAGACCACCGTTTGTGACGCAGTAAGACTAGGGCCGGGCTTTCGAAGCGTTGAGAGCGGCCTCCGCGACCGTGCTCTTGCGGATACCAGCTTCGAGACGGCCGAACGGCTTTTCGAAGAGCAGGATTTCATTTAGAGCAGGGATTTGCTGCCTGCTCCGTCGACCGCGTCAGCTTTTTCCAAATTCGGCTCCGTCGACTGGTCGAGCGCTGTGTCGAAGCCCATGCTCGGCTCTCCTCCCGGATACAGAAAAGGTCCAGCACGCCCATGGCTGAGCGTGGCGAAAATCGGCTTGAAATGACCGTGATTGCCCCACGGATGCACAAAGGGCAGGTTTCCCCGCCGCACGTCGAAGCTAGCGAGTCTGCGCTGCGCGAGGCGCCGACCAAAGGTCGACCCACCACGCTCGTGGGCTTTCGCATCCGTTGCCCGTTACATCGTATCCGGAGGGCCCTGTCCCGTGAGCCAGAACCGGTCAGGCCGAAGCTTCTCCAGAAGCGGTGCTACGCCAAAGGCCAACTTCTCCCATCAAGCACAATCAAGTGGTGCCGTTCCCAGCGTTCTCCTCGCCATATGCGGCTGGAATGCATGTGATTACGCGGTCCGGCGGATCGAAGAGCTTAGTCGCGGGCGAAAAAAGGCCGCCCCAGATGTGGGGCGGCCAGTAATGTTCGTCGCGGGAGGAAGAATACGACGAACGAATTCAGTACGTAGCGCGTCAGCGTCACTCAACTCGCGCTGATTGCAGCCGAAGCTCTCTGGCTTCAGAACGCCATGGCAGCACGTCGCCTTCGGTATGCCTCGGCTCGAGATAACGCCCATCCGTTTGCCGCTGCACAATAGCCACTTGTTCGTATCGATTAATGCAATGGTCAGGATAGTGGCGACGGATTTCAGCGCGGAATGGGTATTTTGAGGGATTTTCAATCATGTTGACGGCCATCTCTATCCGCGCTTTCAAGGACGCGGGCGGCAATTGGCGGAAGCGGCCCGTGCGGATGTCAACAGCCCCGAGGCCGCTCGCTTGCACGCACAGACCGCTTGTTGCCGTCTCGTTGCATGCTGTTTCCAGTTCTCAGTAGTTTCCCGCTAGCCGGCCGCAGACATCCGGCCGAACTCGGTACTTTGGCTCTCCAACAGCCGCCGATAGATCCCGCCGGGCCGCTTGGTCAAAGCAGCATGCGTGCCCTGCTCGGCGATGACGCCGCCATCAAACACCAGGATGCGGTCGAGGCTTCTCACCGTCGACAGCCGATGTGCAATCACAATCGAAGTGCGGCCCTTCATCAGCCGCTCCATCGCTTCTTGGATGAGGGCCTCCGATTCCGAGTCGAGGCTTGAGGTTGCCTCGTCCAAAATCAGCACCGGCGCATCCGCTAAGAAGGCGCGCGCCAGCGCGACGCGCTGCCGCTCACCGCCTGAGAGCTTGACACCGCGCTCACCGACCAGCGTACCGTAGCCACTGCGCAGGCGCAGGATGAACTCGTGCGCATTGGCAAACCGCGCAGCCCGCTCGATCGCCCGCATATCGGCTCCGGGCCGGCCATAGGCGATATTCTCGGCAAGCGAGCGGTGGAACAGGATCGGCTCCTGCTGCACGACCGCTATCTGGCTGCGGAGCGATTGCTGCGTGGCAGAAGCGATGTCCTGACTGTCGATCAGAATGTGCCCACCGGCGACATCATAGAGCCGTTGCACCAGCTTGACGAAGGTCGTCTTGCCGGAGCCCGAGCGGCCGACCAGACCAACCCGCTCGCCGGCGGTGATATCAATCGATAGCCGGTCATAGAGCGGCGCCCCCTCGCCGCCGTACTGGAAGGTGACTTCGTCGAATACGATCTCACCCCCGTCGATGGCAATAGGACTTGCATCCGGCGCGTCCGCAATCCCGATCGGCTCATCATGGATCGCAACCAGCTCCTCCATGTCGTCGACTGAACGCTGGAGGTTGTTGATGTATATGCCAACCTCGCGCAGATACGCGTGAATAACGTAGTAGCTAGTCAGCACATAGGTAACGTCGCCCGGCGAGGCGAGCCCCGCCATCCAGAGCAGCACCGCGCCGCCGATCACCGACGCTCGCAGGAACAATAGCAGCGAGTGCTGAGCCATCGCGGCGTAATTGTAGCACAGCCAGGTTCGCCGCAGCCGCGTGCGCCAGCGGTTGAGGATGCGGGCGAACTGAGCATCCTCGCGCGCCTCCGCGCCGAACGATTTCACCACCGCATTGCAAGTCAGCGCATCGGCTAGCGTGCCGCCGACCTTGGTGTCCCAGGCGTTGGAGACTCGTGCGGCAGGCGCGATATAGCGGACCGAGAATGTCAGCGTCACCACAACATAGATCGCCGCACCAATCGCGACCACGCCGCCCAGCGCAGACCAATGCAGGCCGAGCAGGATCATCGAACCGACCAGTATCGTCAGGGACGGCAACAGAGACATCAGGATGGTCGTGTTGAGCAGGTCGAGGGCCGACATGCCGCGCGTAATCTTCCGCACACTCGAACCGGCAAAAGAGTTGGCGTGCCAATCAGTTGAGAACCGCTGGACGCGCATGAACGTATCGCTGGCCACGTCCGCCATCGTCTGAAGCGTGAACGGAGCGATTGTGTGCAGTCCTATGAGGCGCAGGATCATCGAAACGAGGCCGAGCGCGACGATGCCGCCGAAGGCGGTGAGCGCCGCATGCCGCGCCGCCTGGTTGTAAGGGCCTAACGTCAATGCGTCGACTAGATGGCCGGAGTAGACCGGCATGAACAGGTCGGCCACCGTTGACCCGAGGAACCCCACCAGTACAAGGACGGCGCGATAGGGCTGGTTCAGCCAGTGGCGGAAAACGAACGGAAGCACCGCTCGGATCGCGATAGGACGTTTGTCAGCTAGAACGGTCATGCCGCAATCCGGCCGTTGCCAGCGTACAAATCGGCGCGATCTAAACTGAGCTCCGCGTCACACAATTGCGATCGAACACCGGCGCTCTGTCGGCATTCCATGACTAAGCGAAGCACTCGATGCCAACTCTCTAAGCCGCTCGAACTCCGCTCCATAGCTTCTCGTGGAAGCCTGGCGGTCTTATGCGACGGTCTCCGCTCATACAGTATCAGGCCCTCATTCTGTATCTGGCCCTTTACGAATTCGCTCATGCCTGCATCTTGCCCGAGGAAGACCTCTCCCTCCGAAACAGTCGCCGCAAAAGCAAGCCTCGCACGACAATGACGCCCCTTTTGCTTTAATCTTTCCTGCACGCGAGCGGTCGGCGGGCATAAAGAGAATCCATCATGGTGTTGCAGGAAACGAAAAGATCGCATGTCAGAACTGCAGGAGAGAAGACGGCACACCCATCAGGTGCAGCGTGGCCAGATTGATGTTGGATCCCGAAGACACGCGGGACACTCATGCAGTGCCAGCGCCCGTCTTCTCAATCAATTCCCAAGGCTGGTAGTTGACTTGGGCGCAAGGCGTAGTCAGACCTATGGGCGGCTAGCCCGTTGGGCAAAGTGACTGGAAAGATATGAAATTGGGCTCCGCCGGACATTGCTTCGCGACGCGAAGATACCGGGCGCCAGCGCGGTAGAGATCTAACAGCTTGGCGATTTGCAGACCAAATCTCCCAAATGGCGATCGAGAGTTTGATTTTTAAGAACCAACTACTCCCGATAGCGGGTTGAGTGACCATCAGGGTGGGTTTGCTAGTCAGTAAAAGAGGTCTGCCATCCACGTGAGCCGTGTAAAACAGCGTGCCGATGCAAATCACCTAAATCAACGCGCGCCAGCCGCTTGGGGCCAGCGCCATGAGACTGTGTTCGATCATCAGAGTATCGAATGGATCAGGAGATTGAGACCAAGCCGTCAGGACCGCATCGTCGCTATCCGCGCTCTGAATGCGTTCCATCCAAAGAATCGATTTCCCCAACTCGTCTAATGCCGGGTAGGAAAAACGCCAGCCATTGAGCAGCATGGTAGGTTCCGGGCGAGAAAGCTACGTGGAGATGTCATCATGGACACGGCACCCCGTTTGTAGGCGCGGTTTTCAGCGTCTCTGCACCAGCTCTATATTGGTGGCAAGAGCGCCTGCGGGCCCGAAACGTGTGCGGATGATCATGCCCTTGAGCAAGACGGCCCGATCGCGCTGCGCCAGTCACTACCGCTACGGCTTTGCGACACGATAAACCAGCGTATGTTGAGGCAGCAACCAAGGAATGAATTGACGTCAGTCAGTCAGCCTCCCATCTACAGCCGCGGCCTCACTCCAGAATTCTATGCCCGTGGCCAGGGTAAAGCCAACGTCTCGTCCATCCCACTTGGACCGATCATGTATTGGATACCTCGGCGGGCCACGCGATGGTTCTCGCTAGCTGCCAGCGCGATCACTGATCTCATAGCCAAGCCTCAGCGACGCATGAAAACCGCAACGCAGCTTCGTAGCGAAGGGCATTTCTCGAGGACGGCAAAATGAACGCGCAGGATATGACCGGACTTAAAACACTCGCGCTGCCCCGGCATTTGCGGCGGCTCGAGGCCGAGTCGATCGAAATCATGCGCGAAGTTGTCGCCGAATTCAAAAATCCGGTGATGCTCTATTCGATCGGCAAGGATTCCAGCGTCATGCTGCACCTTGCGGTAAAAGCATTTTATCCGGCGAAGCTGCCCTTCCCGCTGATGCATATCGATACGACCTGGAAATTCCGCGAAATGATCACCTTTCGCGACGAGACGGCCAGGCGCATCGGGAGCGACCTGATCGTCCATGTGAACCAGGAAGGCATCGCGCGCGGCATTAATCCGATTGACTCCGGTTCCACGCTGCATACGCAGGTCATGAAGACCGAGGCGCTTAAGCAGGCGCTCGACCTCTACGGATTCGATGCGGCATTTGGCGGGGCGCGGCGGGACGAAGAGAAAAGCCGTGCTAAGGAGCGTATATTTTCGTTCCGATCGGCAGGACATGCATGGGATCCGCGCAACCAGCGGCCCGAACTTTGGAATCTGTTCAACACCCGCATCCGGCAAGGTGAAACGATGAGGGTGTTCGCGATGTCGAATTGGACGGAGCTCGACATCTGGGAATACATCATGTTCGAAAGAATCCCTGTCGTCCCTCTCTATTTTGCCAAACCGCGACCTGTGATCCATCGGAACGGCGCTTTGATCATGATGGACGACGAGCGGCTCCCGCTCCAGCCGAACGAAGCTCCCGAGATGCGCACGATCCGCTTCCGTACCCTCGGATGCTACCCCCTGAGCGGCGCCATCGAGTCGGAGGCCACGACCATCGAGGACATCGTAGCCGAAATGCGCCTTGCGAAAGTCTCGGAACGCCAGGGGCGTCTGATCGACACGGATGAGGTGGCGTCGATGGAGAAGAAGAAGCGGGAAGGATACTTTTGATGGATACGGACGCGGTGTGCCACCTCGGCGAGGCCGTTCGCAAAGATCAACTGCGGTTCATCACCTGCGGCTCGGTCGACGACGGCAAATCGACGCTGATCGGGCGCCTTCTGCATGACAGCAAGATGATCTATGAGGACCAGCTACAGGCGCTCGCGCGCGACAGCGCCAAGTATGGCACGACGGGCGAGGACATCGACCTTGCTCTTCTGGTCGACGGCCTCGAAGCCGAGCGCAAACAAGGTATTACCATCGACGTCGCCTATCGGTTCTTCTCCACGCCGCGCCGATCCTTCATGGTCGCCGATACGCCGGGCCACGAACAATATACCCGCAATATGGCGACCGGCGCCTCCAACGCGCAGCTCGCCATCATCCTGATCGATGCTCGCAAGGGTGTTCTGGTGCAGACCAGACGCCACTCGTTCATCTGCTCGCTATTGGGCATCCGGAACGTCCTCGTGGCCGTTAACAAAATCGACCTCGTGGACTACCGGAAAGAAGCCTTCGACAGCATCGTACGCGACTATGTCGCCTTTGCTTCGGCGCTCGGCTTCAAGTCGATCGTCCCATTGCCGATCTCCGCCAGATACGGTGACAACATTAGCTACCGATCCGGCAACACCGATTGGTATCACGGCCAGTCCCTGCTGGATTACCTCGAGACTATCGACATTCAGTCCGAGACGACCGACCTGCCCTTCCGATTTCCGGTACAGTGGGTGAACCGACCCAATCTGGATTTCCGAGGATATGCCGGCACGATCGCCTCCGGAGGCATCGCGGTTGGCGATGAAATTGTCGCGGCGGCCTCCGGTCGCAGCTCACGCGTAAAGCGGATTGTGACCTATGATGGTGATCTTGCGGCTGCAGAGGCTGGCGATGCGGTCACGATCACGCTCGAAGATGAGATCGATGTCAGCCGCGGCGATGTCCTCGCAAGCCCCACGCAGCGCCCCGAGATCGCCGACCAGTTTGCCGCTCATCTGATCTGGATGGACGACGAGCCAATGGTGCCTGGCCGCTCCTATGCATTTCGGATTGGCACGCAAACGATTGCCTCCGGCACGGTTACGTGCATCAAGTACAAGATTGACGTCAACAAGCGCGAGCGTCTCACCGCGACCACATTAGGTCTCAATGAGATCGGCCGTTGCAACGTGGCGACCGTCGTACCTGCTAGTTTCGATCCGTACCACGTCAACCGGCGCACGGGATCCTTCATCGTGATCGACCGCTATACCAACCGTACTGTTGGGGCGGGAATGATCGATTTTCCGCTCCGGCGGGCGGCCAACACGATCTGGCAGCCGCTGTCGATCGGCAAGAGGGAGCGTTCCGCGATCAAGCATCAGAAGCCGTGCATCATCTGGTTCACTGGGCTTTCCGGCGCCGGCAAATCTACGATTGCTAATATCGTCGATCAGAAGCTGTACGTGATGTCGCATCACACGATGCTCCTGGACGGCGACAACCTTCGTCACGGCCTCAATTGCGATCTTGGGTTCACTGAAGCAGATCGCGTCGAGAACATCCGACGTGCCGGCGAGGTGGCCAAATTGATGCTCGAAAGCGGCCTGATCGTCATCTGCTCTTTCATCTCACCTTACAAGGCCGACCGAGACATGGTGCGCAAGCTCGTGGGGAAGCACGAATTCGTCGAGGTCTTCGTGGATACGCCGATAGATGAATGCGTTCGGCGCGACCCAAAGGGCCTCTATTCCAAGGCAACATCCGGCAAGATCACGAACTTTACCGGCATCGATGCGCCATACGAAGCGCCAAATGAGCCGGAGGTCCATTTGAAGACACTAAAGCGGGATGGGGTTAGGTTGAATCGATTTGGGATTCCCAAATCAGTGGGTTTCTGATTCACCATGCAGGCTGGATTGGAGGCCAGCATGGATGGGCAAGCCTTATTCTCTGGATCTTCGCAAG
>NZ_JBVUBB010000077.1:0-7954 GCF_055791185.1 Bradyrhizobium ingae | reverse complement strand
CCCCCCCCCCCCCCCCCCCCCCCCCCCCCCCCCCCCCCCCCCCCCCCCCCCTTTCTAGTCGTCGGCAGCGTCAGATGTGTATAAGAGACAGGATCGACATTGAGCACCTCGCGCACGAGGTCCTTGAGGCCATGGCGATCGGTGTAGGTGCGGGTCAGGCGCGAGGCGATCTTGGTGCAGTAGATCGGCGTCGTCATGACGCCGAAGGCCTCATACAGCACGGCGATGTCGAACCGCGCGAAATGGAAGATCTTCGTGACGTTGGGATTGGCGAGCAGCGCCTTCAGGTTCGGCGCGTCGGTGTGCCCCTTGGGGATCTGAACCACGTCGGCGCTGCCGTCGCCTGGCGAGAGCTGCACGACGCAGAGCCGGTCGCGATGCGGGTTCAGGCCCATGGTCTCGGTATCGATCGCGACCGAGGAGGTGTAGCGGGACAGGTCCGGCAGATCGCCGCGATGCAGGCGTACGGTCATGGCGTTTTCAAACCTTCAGTCGAATCGATGCAGCCTTGGCAGGCTAATGCCGGGAACGGGAACTGGCGAGGTCGGACGCGCAAGCGAAATCCGGAAAGCCGGCTGGCCTTTTGCCCCGCTTGCGCGGTGTATCCGCTGGCAGATGTCCGCGCAAGCCGACCTCAGGGACGATGAACCTTGCGAAAATCGGCCAGGAAGACCCAGAAACACAGGAGCGCTGCGAAAAGCTGAAGGAAGCTGCCTTCGATGGCGGTGCCGGAGATCGAGACCGAGGTCGGAATGAGGATTGCGACGGTCAGAACGGCGGCCATGGCCATGGCCGGAAGATCGACGATGAGAACGGCCGCATAAAGCGCGAGCTCAAAGTAGGCATATTCCTTGAGCCGCGGCGAACAGAGATAGAGCGCATACATCGCCAGAACCGTGATGCGTGCCGCCTCGCGGGGATGATCGATCAGCCACCGATCCAGCCGCGTCAGAAGCGATCCTTGGACCGCCGATTCGTCGTTCCTGACTGCACGCGATACGACGAGGGCGAATGGCGCGAGCACAAGCGCAGTCGCGGCGAGTCCGTAGAGCACGAACACGAATGTCTGCTTGCCGCCCAGTCCGTAGTGCCCGGCGACGCCGAGCGTGAGAAGCAACAGCGATGGATTCGTCTCGTCCGCGGCAACCGAATGTTGTCCGGCGATTCGACCCGAGATCGCATTCAGCCAGCTTGAAAACAGATCGCCGTAGAGCGCCGTCGAGATCAGGATCGGCAGGATGAACATGCCTGCGGCGACGGCAAGCAGGATCAATTTCCGGCGCCGAGGCTGCGGCAGGAAGTAGAGCGACGCGAGCACGGGACAGAAGACCAGCTTGAGCGACGTGAGCAGACCGAGCAGTGCCGCACCGCTCAGGCGCAGCAGGAAAGCTTCCTTGTTCTCTCCTTCGAGAGGCGTACGACCAAGCAACAGCGCCAATGCGATTGCCGTGAGCAAGCCGGTGAAGATCGTGAAATTCCCGGAAGCCCAGGTCCATTCGAAGCCGAGGAAGGCGCCCAGGGCACAAAGAACTCTCAAGAGCGTGTCGCGCGGGCTCCTGCGTGTGGCGCCGAAGTCGGGCAACAGCAGGCCGCACAAGATCGCAAGAACGAGATAGAGCGCCCTGTAGTGACCGGTAAGAAAGCTCCCCGCGCACAGGGGCCGAAAGGCATCCAATGTCACCGGTAGATAGGGATAGGAGAGCTTCGTGTTTTTCAGGTTCTTCACGAAATAGGGATCAAGGCCCTCGCGATGGGCATCGACCGCTGCGCAGTTCACGCGCACATCCCAGCCGAAATTCATGCTCGAGCTGATGTCGACGGCCAGGTCGATGAGGACCAGCATCGCCACAAGCGCGACAAGCCGCGCCAGCCAGACGTTCGGCAATTGGCCGATGCCGAATTCGGGATGCGGCTTGCCAAACGACGCCTTCGCGACCGCCGCGCCTGTCGGTTGTCGCCGCTCTCCGGTCGACGAGCCAAACCAACGTGCAAGGCCAATTTCACCAAACGACACGGCGACACCTCGGTAAGTGCGGCCCCATCATCGGCTCGCCGCGACACAAGCATGCGATCATGGCGCTGTCACAGCCTCACTCGATCTGAGCACTGACCGATCCGGAGCCGAGCGTTCGGCGACCGACACGCAGAGCCGCGTCGTTCGGAAAATCACGTCGCCCAGGGGCGGCAGCGTCTCGCAGCGGTCCACGACGTATCCGACGCCATGTTGTGAGGCATAAGTCAATCGCGCGACATGAGAGCCCAGCGCCGCCAATTCGGTCATCCGCTCGTGCCAGGTCCGATAGTAGGACGGGGTCCACATCGCCGCGGCACCGCGCTTGTAATCGACCCAGACGCGGCGGTGGGACACGAATTCGAAGATGGTTGCGCGTGCCAGCGCCAGGTCCGCGGGATCGGCCATGGCGTCCTCCGCGAGATGGGGAGGCGTGAGGAACACGGCGTCCGCCCGGGTCGCAACGCGTGCCCAATTGCCGACGTCGCGCCACTCGCCGACCGCCTCGGCGAACAGGCGATTGACAGTGACGTTCTGCCAGACTGCAAGCGGCCAGAATATCAGCGCCGCGACGACCAGCGCAGCATAACCGAGCCGACGGTGCAAAGCGGGCGCCGCATCCGGCAGGGATTGCCGCGGCGCCATCACGAGGATGATCAGAGCGATCAACAACACGACCAACCCGTTGACGCTGAGGCATAGCACGATCAGGCACGCGGGGAGAAACCGTGTTGAGCGGGCATGGCTCAGCCAGTTCGTAGCCAGTGCCGCAACGGCAAGCGCCGCCAGAAGATAGATCAGCGTCCCCGAGCGCAGTAATTGAAGATTGAGGACGAGGTTCGCGCTGGAGACGAAGGGAGCGATGATGCCGACCGCATAGATCAGGATAGCGCCGAGATAGGCCGCCTGCACTGCACGCGCCTCGACGCCAAACCGGGCCAATGCGACGGCGCCGACGGCCATGACCGCGACCATGATGAAGATGTAGCTCAGCTCCACCGCATCGATCAGCGAGTGGCCGGCAAAATATTCGTGAAGATAGGCCGGATAGTCGAACCCGATCGGCTTGCCGAATTCGGGATTCGCAAGAATGGCATGCAGGACCGGATAGACGATGGGAGCACAGATCAACAGCCCGACGAAGGTGCGCAAACAGACCATTCGCAGGGTCGTTTCCTGCCTGGACAACAGCGTGATCGCGACGAGGACCAGCAGCGGCGCGAGCCAGACCGCAACGAACGCGTTGACGAAGAAGGTTACGCCGAAAGCGACGGTCGCCGCCGTGAACCGTCCGCGCGCCGCGAAATAGATCGCAAGGAGGACCGTGCCATTGGCGATCTCAGAATGGGTGAAGTAGTTCACGAACAGACCGCCCGAGCCACCGGCACGGCTGTAGCCGTCGAGCAACGCGGCACCGCACAGGATCAGGCTGAAGATCACCTTGTCGCGGCGCGTGACGATGCCGAGGAGCGAGGCACAGAGGAGGAAGCCGACGAAGGAGAGGAGCCTCGACAGGTAACTCAGCACGAAGAACAGGAACTCGGTCTGTCCGGCATCCTTCTGCGTGTTGCTCAGCGCGATCCAGACACCGGAGGCAAAATAGCGCAGCGATTGGATAAACGCGTCATCCTGATACTGTGGCTCACTGCCGAACCCGGCCACGATCGGAAGATGGAACAGGTTGTTTTCGATTCCGAACACGAAGCCCGTGCGGAGCACGGACAGGGCCGCCGCTACTGCCGCAATCACCAGGGTATCGATAATCGCAGGGGATAGCGCGAAGCCGCTCTTGCGACTTGCCGCTTGCAGGCTCGGAGCCACGAGCGCCATCAGATCGCAGCTAGCATGATGCAGATCATCGCCATCACGGTGGTCCGGCTGGCGTTGTCCTTGAACGTGTAGAGAATCGGATCGTCCGGCATCTCGCGGCGATGCGCCATCATCAGCGCGCGGCCGAACCAGTAGAGCAGGAGCGGATTGAGCAGCCACAGCATCCAGGGACGGCTGTAGAGCTGCGTCACGGTCGAGGACGAGACGTAAAGCGAGAACACGATCACCGCGTTCATGCCGCTCGCAGCCGCCATCGCCGCAATGACCTGGAGGTCGCCGATCCGGTAGTCGCGGTTGGCAGGATCGGAAAGGCCGGCACCCTGCCGCAGCGTCAGCTCGCTGAAGCGCTTGATCAGCGCGAGCGAGGTGAACACGAACAGCGAGAACATCAACAGCCATTCGGACAGCACCACGCCGATGCCGACGGCGCCGGCGACGATGCGCAGCGTATAGAGGCCGGCGAGCGTGACGACGTCGAGCAGCATCTTGCGCTTGAGCAGCAGCGAATAGGCGATCGTGGTGCCGAGATAGGCGGCCAGCACGGCGGTGAAGACGCCGGAGATGCAGAGGCTTGCGACGAAGGCGCCGAGCCACAGCACAGGAATGGCCATAAGCGCGGAGCCAATCGGCAGATCGCCCGCCGCAAGCGCGCGGTGGCGCTTGGTCGGATGCTGGCGATCGGCGGCGAGATCGAGCAGATCGTTCATCAGATAGGCACCCGACGCGCAGGCCGAGAACGCCAGGAAGGCCAGCAGCGCGGCGCCGAGCGCCGACAGGCTCATCTGATGCGCCGTCACCAGAGGGACGAAGACCAGCGTGTTCTTGGCGTATTGATAGACGCGGAGGGCGTTCACCCAAACCTTCAGGCCGACCTTGCGACCCGCATCCGGGGCACTGCGATTGCCGACATAGTCGAGGCCGTCGAGCTCGTCGGTCGCGATCACGCCGTCGAAGCCGAGATGCGCGGCGATGCCCTCGGCATGGTGGCGCAGGCGGGAGGCTGTCACATAGACCTTGCGGCCCTGCGCCCGCGCGGCGAGAGCCAGGTTCAGGACGTCCTGCTCATAGGGAAGGCTGGCATAGTCGAGCCCGGCATTCTCGGCGAGCTGCAGGAGCTTGTCCTTGCGCCAGCTCCCGGCGGCGCGCAGACGGCCGAGCATGTGCCCGGGCTCGCAAAGCAACGCCTCCAGCAACAGATCCGAGCGCAGCAGCGCGCCTTCGAGCTCAATGACCAGCGCAGGCGACGCGGCCGCCAGAGACGGCAACGGCTCCGAACCGGCGAGTTCGTGCTGCCATTGGGGCTGCTCCATTCGAATACGCGCTCTACTGACTGGCATGACCGGCCAGCGGCCGGGGAGCAGGGAAATGGACGGCCAAAACCGTAATTTCCAAACGCTAAGGACGGCTTAATCGGATCGGAGAAGGTGGGGCGGGATTCCTGGGATCAGGAACCGGCTGAAGCGGTTCGGCCGGGGGCAGCCCATTTGGACCGACGGCAGGGCCAAGGCCCAGATTCGGCCGTCACATCAGCGAGCTACCGAGAAAAAATGGTGCCCAGGAAAGGACTGGAATCGCCACCGTCAAGAAAGTCCGGAATTCCCGGGATTTTCGGCTGCCGGTGCGTGGCTATGGGCGGTCTGGCCGTTCATGCTCGTTCGTCATCCCGCCGCATCACGGCTAACGACTTCGATTGCCCTGGGGATCGGAGCACTGCTACTTGCTCCATGCGCACCGACGATATTCGCCTTCACGGTTTGGGCCATTCGGGGATTTGCGTCTTGAGAGCCTGCCATTTCCTTACGACCCAGGTGGAGATGCTGATTGACAGAGATTGGAAGCGATCATCCCGCGCTCGACGCGACGACGACCGTTCATTTGGCCGGGGCGATTCTCTTCAGACAGACAGGGTCGCCTCTCCCGGTCGAGGTACAATCCCAATCGGGACCAAATTCTGCATGCGTCGCTTGTTGCGAGAAGTTCGGTCGTTCCACGGCGAGAAAGATAAACACGCCGAGGATCGCAAGAACGAATGCGATGCCGAAGAAATCTCCAAGCCTGAGAGGCGGCCACGGCCATTTACTTTAGGCTGCGCCTGTCCCGGGCGGACGGCGCAAATCTCCCCGATTTCAAACGCTCGTCGCTTCAGAATCAAACCGCGAGCGCCGTAGGAATCGAATTGCCATGCGAGAGGCCGACGTTCTTTAGGATTCCAGGACCCAGCCTCCTGCAACTTCAAAATTCGTCAGCGATTTTTAGGTGGTCAGCGCCGGCCAACGCGACGGTTCATCCTCAGAACCCCGAACCAAGCAACCGCACCAGTTTCGCACCAAAAACGACCTGAACAAACCACGACGAACGCGATCAATTTCAAACGAAAACGCAGCAAAATCAACGAAGCTGATCGATGGCCCGCTGCTCATAACGGTCTGGCTGCAGGTTCGAGTCCTGCCGGGCCCAACAGCGTCATCAATAGCTTACTTCGTTCTTGTTGCCTGCCGCGCGACCGCCGCACCAGATACGTGCGCTTTCGTTCGTGCGCCGCAAATCCGCTCGATGGCGTCCAGACCGACTTTGGCGGCGGTGAATGTAATCGCCGCCCACCCATCGGTCGGAGATGCTCCGACAGAGCCGCTGATTAAGAGCCTGATAATTGCCGAGGGCTATTCAACAGGCTGGCCCGCGCGCCAGCCCATCTCCCAGAAGTCCGCCTCGAGTCGGGTGGCTTCCTTGAAGATCGCAATCAGCTCTGCCTCGCGGGCCGGCGTGGCGTAGAGATTGGCGAGATGCTCCAGGTGCGCCCGTGCTTTCATCGCGACCTCTTGGTATGGCACGCCGGCGTACTCGGCGATCCAAACGCGATAGGGGTTCTTCGAAGCGTTCGCATCGGGGCGCGAGGCGAGCCGCGTTGCGATCTCCGCGTAGCCGATCACGCAGGGGGCAAGTGCCACCTTGAGTGCCAGCAGATCACCACGCATTCCCGCGTCGAGCACGTAGCGTGTGTAGGCCAGCATCTCGATGGCGGGAGAGGTCTGCTCAAGGTCGCTCGCGGAAAGACCCCAACCGGCACAGAGCTTCACATGCAGGTTCATCTCGACGTCAAGAATAGCCGAGAGGCCGGCCGCCGCTTCACGCATGTCGGCAAGTTTGGGCGACTTGTAGACCAAGAGCGCGTAAGCGCGAGCAAACTCGACAAGGAATAGATAGTCTTGAGCGAGGTAGTGACGAAACGCCGCTTCGGGAAGCGAGCCGTCCGCCAGCCCGTTCGTGAAGGGATGCTCTGTATAGTCCCGCCACTCGCCGGATGCTTCTATCTTTAGACGCTCGAAGAAACCCACGATTTTTTCCCCGGCTTGCTTTCCCATGAACGTCTTTGGCTCGCTACCGACAGCGTAACGAATCGGGCGGAGGTTGATCACTGCACGTCGCCGCGATCAGCCGGCACGGAATCGCCTGCCTTTGCTCGCTAGGATTGTCGAGACCGACTTGCGTTCTCTCGTTATCACCAACAGAAAGTACATGCCCTATCCCGATCCCCAGCGTGGAGGCCGCCCCGACAACGTTGTGGGCTTATGGTGCGCTCGGAAAGCGTTCGCATTTGCCGCGAATTCAATTACTTATCCCAGTGACGAGGATCGAACCATTCCTATCGCGGCTCAAGAGAGTGTTTTAACTCCATCCCTACCCGGTCGTTATGCTCAATCCCTGTCGAAGCTCATGGGCATCAGGAGTTCGAGTCACCGGAGTGCTGCCACTTTTCCCCACACCAGCCGAACCTACGGTATCTCATCCAGACGCACTCACGAACGATTTCTCACTGACGCGGCAGTCGCCAGCGAACTACGAGTTTCTTCAATAGCCGATCTGGGCTAAGCTGCTGCAGGCCTTGGAGCTGGCCAGTTCGTACCCGACGGTAACACCCAACTTCGCGACGGAGTACTGCACTGAAAGCGCCCATTCAGTTCGGTGCAGAGGGCGATGAGCACCTGGAAGTCTTGTGATGGGGTGGACGCCCCCCTCGACGGCATCAATGTGCCAAGATGGTGGTGTTGAAACAGCCACTGCAGAGAAGGAGCGTCCGCCATGGAAGTTAGCACGATCGGAATAGATTTGGCG
>NZ_JBVUBB010000076.1:0-9959 GCF_055791185.1 Bradyrhizobium ingae | reverse complement strand
GCCGTCCCCGCCACCGGAGCTGCTGGACCCAAAGTTGCCTGTGCCGGAGGATCCCTTGGATCTGCTGCCGGCGAATGTGAAGGCGGCGGTTAAGGCAGCGGAGGAGGGCGTTCCCGCACCGGAAATGCCCAGCGTTACGTCGAATGGCGGTACGCTGACCAATGCCGAGTTGCAGATCGTGGCAGTGCTGAACCGACACAAGGGCCAGCTCGACTGGTTCTCGCTGGCAAACAAGGTCAACGAGGCAAACAAGGTCAACGATCCGTCGATGCCGCCGGATCTGAAAGCCGCAATCGAGGGATTGCTCCAGGACCGCAACCTCTTCGATGCGATCACAGGGCTCGTTCCCCCCTGTGGGATCACAGGGGCCGTTCCCTGTGGAGTCCCATTCGCCCTTAGGTTGGGCACGTCCGCCGCCGACGATTTGTCCCACTTCTGCAGCCATCATCCGCAGGTTGCCGCATTCCAAGAGCAGCAGGCGCACAGCTACGAGCAGAACTACATCCCCTCCGATGGTACCGGAAATGGCCAACCGTCAGTCATGACCGAGAACGACGCAATGCGCGAGCTTTACCGGTATTCCGAGTACCTGCCCAAGAACCTGAGCCTGGCGGATTTCAAGCAGATCGTCGACGGCAACGCTCAAATAGGCAAAAGCCCGCCGCAGGTGATCGCGGCGGCTCAATACTTCCTCGACCACCCGGATGCCTGGAAGCAGCTGTACGGTGGTACGATTGATCAGGTCCACAAAGAGGATTTCCTTCAAGTCGCTTCATCGTCGATGGGCCTCACGCGAACCGAGCTGAACACGCTCGACACGATCAACAAGAATCAGGGCGCCTTCTTTGGAGGCGGCGTGCTGACCCGGGACAAGCTGGCGAGCATGGCCGAGGACAAGAGTCTTGATCCGAAGGTACGGCAAGCGGCGTCGCAGCTTCTCTCGGATCCGCTATTGTTCGCACTGCTGAACAATTCGATTACGGGCTACAAGTCCCATCACAAGTTCTTCGACTTCGGCGGCGGACATAGGGTCGATTCCGGCAACATCAGCAACAACGACTTCACGAACTTCTACAGCAACATGTCGGCTGCGAACCGCACCGTTCAGCAGACCAAGACCCATGTTCCCAAAACCGCGGCCGAGCAGTCCGCGGTGGCGGACATGATGATGGGCGTGGCCGACCAGCCCGATATCAAGTCTGTGAAGAAAAATGGCGGCGCCCTCATGCATGCGCTCGACGACGTGACCAAAGTGGGCTCGAAGGGGCTTGACTGGGCCGCCACAGCGGTTGGTGCGCTCGGCTTCATTCCGGGCCTGGGTGAATTGGCCGATCTTGCATCGATGGGCCTCGAATGGGAGTCGCAAGCGGCGAATATTCTTCACGCCGCCATTAGCGGAGGCGATATTACGCAGGCGCTCGAAGAGGCCGGCTTCAGTGACGCGGCGCTGGTGGTGGGCTGTATCGCCGGCCCGCAGGTCAAACTCGCGATGCGCGAGGGACTAGCGAAAGAACTAATGGAAAGGGCCGCGAATGCCGGGGTCGACTTGACGGTCTCGCAGGCGCAATCCCATGCGGAGGACTATTTGAATAATTTGAAGGAACGCCTCGAGGCCAGTCCAATGCCAGCCGCGTAGGCTCCGAGCCAGGTCGGCACGACGGCATCGTCGCAGAAGGTGGCGTAGAACTCCAGAACTTTTGAGCCTGCCTTAACGAGGCGGTCGCCCAGCTCTAGTGCCTCCGAGGAGTTCTGCGCTTGCTTGGCCGCATTACGGCAATCTTCAATTTCCTCAAGCAGGCTGTCCGACTACCGGGACCAAGCGCTCAAGATCGAACTGTTGGAATTGAACAAGGCCCGCGTCCGGCAAGGGCACGGCTGTTGATCCCTCACGGCTGCCGAGCTTGCACGGATGGCGGTGTTCGCCTTACCGAAGTTCGAGCTCTCTGATTGCAAGGGCCGCAATTTCAGCCGGGTCACGGACAACGGTTTGTGCAATCTTGATGATCGTCCTCGCGATCATCTCCGTTAGCGGATCGTCACCATCCTTCACGCAAAGGATATGGAGCGCTTGCTTGTAAGCCGCCGTGATGCGGCTGACCATTTCAGGCTCCATCGCGGCGTCTCGAACTAATCGTTGAATAGTGCCCATCTCTCAACCGGAAATTCGGCATCGTCTCCCTCCCGCCTGAGACGAACCATGAATGCTTCCCCCGAACGGAGTTCGCCGAGAGAAGCAATACTACAACGTGAAATTTAGTGATTCCCCCCGGAATGGCAAAGCCACGGGAATCGCGGGACCGCCCGGTTCGCGAATATTTCGCGGTGGCGTTTTCGGCCTTTGGTTTGTAGCAAAAGAGTGACTTTCTGAGTCGTACATGATCGTGTGATGGGCCTTCACTCCAGACGCCATCTGCCAACCCTGATAGGTGCGTCTTTTGTATCTTCGGAGATACGATGCGACCCGGATGTCAGGGGCGCTTGCGCGGGGTAAGAGAAAAAATGACTGATAGACGCGTGCTTTCCGCATTCCTTGGCCAAAACCCGTGCTTATTCATCGCTTGCCGAAGCGGCGAAAGAAGATCGAGTGGAAGCTCCTCACTGATCTCCCGGTCCAATCGCGCAAGGACGCTATTGATCTGGCGCGGGCTATCGCGGCTAACCGACATCGAGCTGGGTGCCACGATCGGACCCAAAATTGTGGGTAATTGAAAGGTTTTCACCGCGCTTACGGGGCTTTCGTTAGTGGCGGAGAGGGAGGGATTCGAACCCCCGATAGGCTTGCGCCTATGCCGCATTTCGAGTGCGGTGCATTCAACCACTCTGCCACCTCTCCTGAAGGCGCCAAATCGGGGGGAGCTCCGTGCGGTCGGGGCGTGTTCTAAGCGAGGATGGCGGGTCAGACAAGGCGGGCGGGACGAAAATCCCGCGCCTCGTGGATGATGCCCAGTCAGGCGGGCACTCCGGACGGTGTTGCCGATCGCGGCAAGCGTGTCGTCAATCGCAGCCATGGCCTGCTCGGATGAAAGACAGAAAGCCGCCTCCTCGCGTGCCGTGCGGCGAGCCCTTTCACGCGCACGCGGCGGGTTAGCGCGGTCCTTCGTCCAAGGACAGGGCGTCCGCGGACCGGCGCCGAAGTCACGCCAAGGCTTTCAGCCAGGTGCAGCCTCCTCAGAGCAGTCGGACTGATTTGTGCCGTACGGCACAAAATTGGGCCGCCGCAGCACTATTGCCGGGCCAGGCCGAGGCAGTGACGACCGGTTAGCCCGCGATATTGTACGTAGCTGGGCACTACCGCGTTCTGGACTAAACCGCTGCGCGCTAGTGACGTGTGGCAACCAGCGGGTGCCCCCCACCAGCTGATCTTCCATTCCCGGTGAAGTTCGATTGCGACACCATAGAAGCGCTGTTTGCAGCGTTTTGCTATCGCAAAGGAGCTTCTCATGACCATTCTTCGACAGCGGATGACCGAGGACATGCAGGTGCGGAATTTGTCACCGCACACACAGGCATCGTATCTCCAACAGGTGTCACTGTTCGCACGCTACTTCCAGACATCGCCGGACGCTTTGACCCCGGAGCACATCCGGGCCTATCAGCTCTACCTCACGAACGAGAGGAAGCTGGCCACGGGCTCGATACATATCGCTGTTGCGGCGCTTCGGTTCCTTTACAAGATTACGCTCAAAAAAGAGTGGACTTTTGAAGAAGACATTCCACTCCCCAAGACCCCACAGAAACTACCGGTCGTTCTGAGCCCTGAAGAAGTTGTGCATTTCCTCAACTGTGTGGATTACGGCAAGCATCGCGTGATCCTGACCATCTGCTACGCGGCGGGCTTGCGCATTTCGGAAGCTGTTCGCCTGAAGGCCGCAGCCATCGACAGCGCCCGGATGGTTGTACGCGTCGAGCAGGGCAAAGGTTGTAAAGATCGGTACGTGATGTTGTCGCCGATGTTGCTGGAGATTTTGCGCCGGTACTGGAAAGCCGCTCGCCCCCAGGATTGGCTGTTCCCCGGCATTCAGCACGATCGACCAATCACGAGGAATGCGGTTGAGCTAGCCTGTCAGAAGGCGCATCGTTTGGCCGGTCTCTCAAAGCCCGTGACACCACATTCGCTTCGACACGCTTTCGCCGTCCATCTCCTCGAATCCGGCACCGATCTGCGGACCATTCAACTCCTTCTGGGTCATCGTAGCCTCGCCACCACGGCCAAGTACTTGCGCATCGCTACCAGCAAGGTCTGCGCGACATCAAGCCCTCTGGACCTGTTGCCGCGTCCGATTCCCGCTGAGCCACAGCCTGCACCGCCAAAACACTTCTGATTTTCAGACTGATGGCCCGCTCGGGGCCGGAAGTGGCGGATATATTCCGCCGCTACGGCGCGGCCTATCGCGAGAACCATGGCGCTTCGTTATGCACGGCACAGCGTCGTGTCATGAGCGCGATCGAACTGTGCCGCACAGCAGCACTTGGTGGTCACGTCGAGCGCTGCGATAGCTGTGACCACCAGCGCATCTGTTACAATAGCTGCAGGGATCGCCACTGCCCAAAATGCCAATCGCTGGCCCGCGCCCAATGGTTGGAAGACCGTCAATCCGAACTTCTCGATACCCCGTATTTTCACGTGGTCTTCACCGTACCGCAGCCCATCGTCGCCATTGCCCTGCAAAACAAGGAGATCGTTTACAACATTCTGTTCCGAGCTACCGCCGAGACGCTGCGCACCATTGCGGCTGACCCCAAACATCTGGGCGCGCAGATCGGCTTCTTCGCGGTGCTCCATACCTGGGGCCAGACTCTTTCTATCCATCCGCATCTGCATTGCGTTGTGCCGGGCGGCGGCATTGCCCCGGATGGCACGCGATGGATTTCCTGCCGGTCAAATTTCTTTCTGCCCGTCAATGTGCTGGCGCGTCTGTTTCGTCGACTATTCCTCGACTATCTCCAGAAAGCCTTCGATGCCGGCGACCTGCAGTTCTTTTCCTCTCTGGAACCGCTCCGGGTGCGTGACGTCTTCTTGCGTCACATCGCTCCCATCCGGAAAAAGAACTGGGTGGTCTTCGCGAAGCGACCCTTCAGCGGGCCAGAAGAAGTCCTCAAATATGTCGCACGATACACGCACCGCATCGCCATCACCAACAACCGTCTGCTCGATATCGACGACGGCAACGTTCAATTTCGCTGGAAGGACTATCGCGATGGCAGCCGGCACAAGACGATGACACTCGGCGCCGACGAATTCATCCGTCGGTTCCTGCTTCACGTACTTCCTGACGGGTTCCAACGCATTCGCTATTTCGGATTCCTCGCCAATCGCTACCGGGCTGAGAAGCTCGCTCTGTGCCGACAGCTCATGCAGATGCCGCCGCCCACGGCCACCCTCGAAGCCAACACAGACTACAGAGATCGATATGAGGCACTTACGGGCATCTCTCTGCGGAGATGTCCGCTGTGTCGCTGTGGCACCATGGTGATCATAGAGACTTTCGAGTGCACCTCCAGTCGAGCGTCGTTCGCGGATACGTCATGACCATCAACAGCAACAACTCACCGTCACGTCTCGGCCAACCTTGCGCGATCACGCGAACAGGACGATTTTGCTGCGTGCAGCTCCACATCTCATTTCCAAGGCAAGTTTGTTCATCTTGCCTTCTGCCACTCAATCGCACGCGTCATCACATCGGCTCAGATCTTCCATTTTTCTTGATTCGCGGCGGCCTCCTCAACTCACCGCAAAGCCTCCCCGAGCTGCAATGCCCATAGCTGTGGCGCCGTCGTGCCCCGCGGTTTAGTCCAACACGCTTTTAGCCCACCGGCCTGGGTCAGAATCCCGTGGGCAACCGCTCCGCCGTCGGCCGTGCCGCCGGGCTAAAAACGCTCTGCGTTATGTGAAATCCTTCACAATGGGACACGATCTCGTAGCCTACATTAGGCAGTGAGCACAGCCAACATTCGTTCCCCTGTCGACATCGCCGGAAGGAAGCCACCTCATGACCAGCGACTCTCAGTCGACGAGCCCGCCGAGGTGGGATTGGCCATCCTGGATGAAGGGCAGCGTGCCCAATCCACTCGATTTCTTCGCAGCGCCACGGAATTTCGTGCAGCCCATATTACCTGGCTGGGTGTTTGGTAGCGTAACCAACATCACCGAGCAGAATTCAAGCGCGCCCGATACCGAGCGAGAGATTGTCGCCGCGCAGAGCTACGGTCGCCAGCTGGGCCGCGTCATGGACGCTCTTGCCATTCTCATCGCCGACCTGCCGAAGGCGAAGCAGGATGCGACGGCTTTCGAAGAATTCGCCAAAGTCCGTCGCGAGATCAATGACATCAAGGCGCAATCTGCAGCCCGACGCCTCGACCGCATCGCAGCCGACCTCGCTACTCTCAAAGAGACGAAGCCCGAGGAATATGAGCGCGTCGCAGCGACGCTTCGCGAGGTTCTGAAGGGCGCGCAATAAGGTCTCCGGCTTTGTCCGGCCAGGACATGACGGCTCAGAACGATCTTTTCTGTGCAGCTACGATGTCAGGTCCGTAACCTCCGATATATTGGCTGAAATCTTCCCGAGGGCGGCAACATCGCGACGCACGCGCATTTTGCGAAGCTCTCGACCATCGTAGACAGATCTTCCGGGCGCGGAAGCCATCCCCGGTGCATTGAGGCGCTTCCGGCATCTGTCAGCGTCTCCAGTCGATCCCGATCAACGCTATTAATTCGGTTTGTAGAGACCAATGCGTCGAGTTTGTCGCGAAAGGACAGCTCAGCTTCGATACCAAGAATCTCTGCGGCAACGTCGAAGGATGTACGCACAGCGGCGGCAGCGAGGCGGATTAGATCGCCATTGAGTGCACCATAAAGCTCGCTCAGTATGCCGTAGAGGCGCCCCGACTCGTCTTCGACGAACGCGCCCGGATGCAGCCATTCCGGGGACGGCCGTTTCGCCAAAGCAGGCCAATAGTGAATCACCTCGTCATAAACGATCCTATCCTCTTGAGGCTCCTCATCCATTTCGTAGCGGTAGTCCTCTGAGAAGATACTCACCGTCTGGCAAAAAATGTGGTGGCAACCGCGACACTGTAAGATGAACCACTTGGTTTTCCCCCACACCGCCGCCCCCGGCGTCGTCCCAGCCCTGCTGAACGTTTCCACGGATGTCGCAGTTGCGTTCACCCATACATTCCGAGCAGAAGCCCTTTTTTACGGTTGCTGCAGCTTTCTCTTCCATCTGGCAGAAGCCCTCATATTCTCGATAACGCTATCTGATTCTGCTCAGGGGGCTTCGCCCAACGCGGCGAGTTGCTAGTTTTCGGCCGCTCTCAGCTGCGCTTGAGCAAATTGAACTACGTCTTTGATCAGTTCGTTTGGCCTTGTGGTCATTGGCGTCCGTCGCGATCCAGACCTGATCAACCTGAAATGCATCTTGCTGAAACGCATCGGCCTGAAAAGCGCCTGGCATTGCAAAGAGCTGATCCGGACGGTTCGAGCTTGCCGTGTTTCAGCGTATAGGCGGCGTCGCGCAATATTCGGTAGCTGTCGTTGTCTTTAGCTAGGCGATCTTTCCAGACGTCATCGCTCGACTCCAGAACCTTGCCCTGGTCGAGAAGCGAAGCGTGCATGATCCCGAATAGTGCATCGAGGGACATGATGGCATTGGCCACAAGCCTGATATCTCCACGGTTGTCGATCGCGGTTTGCGCGTTCGGATGAGCGACATCGTCAAAGAATTGCAGAGGTGTCATTTCTTCGTAGGACTCCCTGGTTGAGAGGCGCCGATAGGCGCTGCGGGCCATGAATGCCGGCCGCTTTTTCATTTCGCGGCCAACGCCTGGCCGAAACTACCCACAATTTGCAGCAAGCAGCCGAAGACACTAAAGCCTGTACCGATCACGATCATCTGCATGCGATCGCGGAAGCCAGATTGGCGGGAGTTTATTTGCTCGATCAGCTTTCCGAGTCGTCCGCCACCGAGACTGATTTCACCATCGGGCCCATCGCCTACAGTGATGGTCGAGAGGTCGCCGCCCTGTTTAGCGATTTCTAAATTATCGAAGATATCGGAATTGAGCGTTCGCCATACCTCGACGGCCAATGTACCGAAGCCGACGAACTCGATCGCCACGCCCCAAGCCGCAATCCAGTTGGCGTTCGCCACAATCCAGTTCCACATTCCATCTTTTCTGCGTAGCGCCTAGACGTCATTGCCAAACGATTTCGAGCCGGCCCAGGACGAGAAAACAGCAGATCTAGAATGTTGCATGAACCGTCGGCAGTGTTTTGGAGGCTGCAGAGGGGTTTATTGACCGGCCGCGAGGAATGGCTGCATATACGACCTTGATGGAGCGGGATTTCTGCGCGTGGGCGCGGCCAGCCAGCGCAACATGAGCAGTCTGATGCATCGGCGCGACGGCTTGGACAGCCGACGTCGTGCAGGTCCTCATGCTGCGCACTCGACAACTCGTTGCCACGAATGTTTGGCAATGGACCGGGCCGATCGCACTGGCGCGGGCAGCGCACGTGTCGAACACAAAGCCGCGCACCTTACATACGGTAGCTGACCACTATCGCCTTTGATGTGAAATCCTTCACAATAGGACATGATCGCACGGCCTGCATTCGGGTTGCGAGCACAGCCAACATCGTGTCTTTCCCCTGTCGATATATCTCCGGAAGGAAGCCACCTCATGAGCAGCGACTCTGAGCCTTCAACCCCCCCGAGGTGGGACTGGCCCTCCTGGATGAAGGGCAGCGTGCCCAATCCTCTCGACTTCTTCGCGGCGCCCCGGAATTTCGTGCAGCCCATATTGCCCGGATGGGTGTTTGGTAGAGTAACCAACATCACCGAGCAGAATTCAAGCGCGCCTGATACCGAACAAGAAATTGTCGCCGCGCAGAGCTACGGTCGTCAGCTAGGCCGAATCATGGACGCTCTTGCCCTTCTCATCGCCGACTTGCCGAAGGAGAAGCAGGATGCGACGGCTTTCGAAGAATTCGCCAAGATCCATCGCGAGATCAATGACATCAAGGCATAGGCTGCAGCGCGACGCCTCGACCGCATCGCGGCCGACCTCGCTAGTCTCAAAGAGACGAAGCCGGATGAATACGAGCGCCTCGCAGCAGTGCTTCGGGAGGTTCTGAAGGGCGCGCAATAAGGTCTCCTGGTCTCGACGGCCCAGAATGAGTTTGGCAGCTACGATGCCGGTCGTGACCAGTGCCAACGAAATCCAAAGGAGCTAGCCAACATGACGTCTGTACGGGGATAATAGTAAGACTTGGTATGCGGTCGTATCGACGCGGATGATCCGAGGGGGAGTTCATAACGTTTTGGATGAGACCTCACGTCCTCCGGATTTCATGGATGGCTCATGTCCTAACGCTAAGTTGCCAATCAGGTTGAGTGCAGCCGCAGTACTTGGGCGACAGACATCTGTAATGAAGTAGGGCTCGGGGGAGCTGGCCGCACCAAAACGACACGAGTAGTTGCTGATGCGATGACGCGGGGAGGGTATGTGGCATTGAGAGAAGAACGTACACGCGAAGGCGAGCGGTCACTTGCTAAGAGAACTGCCGCTTCTCTAAAACATCCGCTGGGTGCGGCCATTATTACGTTTCTTTTTACCGGCATTGCTGCCACGCTATTTTTGAATTTCTTAGAGGGCCTCTCCAAAAAGCGTGAACTCGAATTTGCTTCTGCACAGCGGGCGGCGGATTCTGTTAAAGCTATCACCGATCTCATTTTTGAGAGATCGTTTCGGGCGACGATGATCGCGTCATCCATTCAAACGAAACGCAGACGTCGAAGAGATCAAGGACCGCAAGAAGACCTATGATGCTATTTAGTCGTTCGTGAAGAACCGGCGCAGCGCCGGGCTCATGCGATATTTGGCGCCGGGATGGTCTCGAGGAAGGCTCGGATGATGGCACGCAAGAGCTCTGCGAGCCATCGCAGGAGCAGGCCGAAGTT
>NZ_JBVUBB010000075.1:0-12319 GCF_055791185.1 Bradyrhizobium ingae | reverse complement strand
TGTAATCTACTACAATAACTTCAGGCCTCATCAGGCCCTCGGCGGCAAGACACCAAAGGAATTTGCCGAGGTCCAGACCCAGACCATTCGATCAGCGAATTAGTGAACTTGCACAGCAATGACGGAGAGGAGGCAACCTCTCCCCGCGAAGAACGGGGGAGAGGGAGAAGCACGCGTAAATCACGCCGCCAGCAGATCCTGCAGCGCCGTGCCGTTGGGAACGCCGAGACCGGAGCAGGCGTCCCAGCCGGGGCCGGCCTTGTACATGCCGCGCAACTGGCCGGTGATGTCGTTGTTGCCGCTGGTGATGTCGCGGAACGCGGCTTGCGCGCTGGCTGCGTAGATCAGCGGATTGATGAACCCGACCGTCTTGCCGAATTTCCTGGTCGTCACCTCATTGATCCGCGCGATCAAGCCCGCCATGAGCGGCGCCACGGCGCTAATGCCACCGATCGTGGCGCCGACGCCGTTGAGGAAGATCTGATAGCCGGTCGCCGGATCGGCGTCGCCCGCGATATCGGGCACGCCGCGCCCGCTGTGATGCGCCGGCGATTTCGGGACATGGGCGTTGGCCTGGTATTTCGGCTGGGCGAACACGACGCTGACGCCGCCACCACCCGCTCCGTCCTCCGGTCCACCGTTCCAGACCACCTCCTGGATGTGGCCGTTCGGCGCCTTGAGATTGGTGCCGCCACAGGCCAGCGCAAACGGGCTCGACGCCGGGAAATCGGCATGCGGCTTGCCGTCCCACCCCTCACCCATATCGGCCGAGCCGTTGTCGCCGGAAGCAACACAGACCGTGACGCCCATCGCAGCAGCGTCGCGGATCGCTTCGTTCAGGCCATCGAGGAATTGCCGCGAGCTTTCCGGATCTTCCGGGCCGCACCAGCTGATCGAGATCACCGAAGGTTTTCGCGCATTGTCATGGACTGCGGCCTTCACCGCATCGATGAATCCGTTGGTGGTGTTGGGCGCGAAATAGACCACGATCTTGGCGCCCGGCGCGATGGCGCCAGCGACCTCGATATCGAGCACGACCTCGCCATCGGCCTCGGAATGGCCAGGCTTGTTGGCGCCGCCATCGACGCTCGCGGGCGCGATCTGCGGCATCGGGATTCCCGCCTTCTTGAAGAACGTCTTCAGATCCGACGTCTTGTAACCGGCGCCGGTCGGCTTGCCCTTCTGGTCGATGTCGTTGAGCTCGATGATGGCGATGCACTGGCCGGCGCCGGTCTCGCCGTCCGGGAAGTTGTAGAGCTGGGCGATCTGCTCGACCGAGAAGCTGCGGCTCTGCGCCGCGTGCGCGGTCGCAGCCCGTCCGATCCGCTTGTGCCGGAAGTGCGGACGCGCGACCGGACGATTGTCGAGCCCGTGCACGCCAATGACGATGCCCTCGAGCTCGACCGGAATCTGCACACTGCCCTTGCGCATCCGATAGGTCGCGCCCGCCTGCTTGACCTTGTTGAGCTTGACCCCGAAAGCCGCGCTCATTGCTTTCACGGTGCCGGTCAGCTTTACCGTGCGCGAGGCCAGATGCACGCTCTTGACGTTGAGATCGTGGTGATGCGCGAAATCGTCGATCTTGGCGACGTCGGCCGGATCGGCGCCCATCTGTGCGGCAAATTCGGCCCGGGAAAGATATTGCCGGTCGCGCGGCAATTGCGCGCCCAGCGCCATTACGGTGTCATCGTCCGAGCGCCTGGCGCGCAGCCGGACGCTGATCTCGATCTCCTGCTTGGGATCGGCCGCGCCAACCAGCTTGGCCCCCTTCGGCAACTTCCGTGCGCTGTTCGCCAGCGCCACGCGCTTCATCGTGCCTGCCATGACTTCCTCCGCTTGTGACTGGAAGGGCGATTGCCAGTATTCAACTATAGGTGTAGTCTGAGATGGAAATTGGTTCAGATGCTGAACGATATTTTTCCGTAAAAACCTTTGTATTGCCGATCAAACTATCGAAAGTCTTGATCCGGAGCAGAATTGGTCAGTGGCTCGGACCGATTGATATCCGCGAACTCGATTTAAAATTGCAACCGTCGGCCTGTTTGACCGACCAATGGAAGATATTGTCAAAATCATTGGCGCAGGAGTTAGACGATGCCGGCTGACCGTAAATGGGTTCAGAGAAATCTTGGCTTCGATCCGATCACGACGCCGCCGCCACGCGAGACCTTTGCCGTCAAACGTATTGCGGACGCGGCGGTGAAGCGCTCCGCAAAAGTTTCTCCGGAAGATTTTCAGCGTGAGATCATCGATTTTGATTCTGAATCGACCGAGGGCCGCGAGTTCATGGCCTTCTCGACGGCGACCGGCCTGTCGCGCTTCACCGACATTCCCTGGCCGAAGGGCCTCGCGCCGCAGACCGGGCCGAAGCCGAGGGGCAATGGCAACAGCCCGCTGCCGCGCGCGGACGTGCTGGTGGTGACCTGGACGGTCGACGAGGGCCACGCGCTGAGCCGCGTGCTGTCGCCGGGCAAGGACTCCCGCAACGACTACGTGCCTTACACGCACAATTTCACGACCATCTCCAAGAAGATGCGCAATGGCTGCCCGGCCATGGAGCTGAAGCGGCTCGGCACCTACTGGACCACCACGATCGGCAAGAAGAAGGTCGTGATCTTCAAGTCCGATTCGCACATGTCGCAAGACGGCCCGCAATTGCCGAACATCGACGTCTGGCGGCAGATCATCATGGAGGTGCAGCCTTCGCTCGTCATCACCACGGGAACCGCCGGCGGCATCGGCAAGCAGGTCGAGGTTGGCGACGTCATCGTCAGCCCGATTGTTCGCTTCGACTGCCTGTCCAAGTTCAAGAAGCAGCCGTTCGCGCAAGAGCATTTTTCGAGCAAGTCCGCGAAGACAACGCGCTTTGCAGAGGCCAAGACGCTGTTCAAGGCCAATGCCGGGCAGCTACCCAAGGACAATACCCGGCCGCCGAAGATCTTCGTGGTGAAGCCGAGCGGATTGAGCTCGTCCGTGGTCACCACCGATTTCTTCGGCTTCGACACCTCGGACAATCACTTCCATCTTCAGGGTCTCGGCGACGTCTCCGAGATGGGCGACGCGATCCTCGGGCTCGTCGCCAAGGACATGGGCGCGAACGCACCGCGCTGGCTTGCGATCCGCAACGTTTCCGACCCGCAGATCAAGGCCGAGGGCACGCTGAAGCAGCAGGAGCAGGTCGCAGCCCAGATCTACAAGGGCTTCGGCCGCTGGAGCTCGGTCTGCAGCGCGATCACCTGCTGGGCCAGCATCGCGGCCGAACAATAGGCCGCAGGTCAGCAGCTCGGCCTCGCTTGTCAACGTCCCTTGCCGAAAGGGGCCGGCATGTCTACCTCTCGCGGGTGAATTCTCGTGAGAGGTACCCCCATGCTTGATGCCGCCGTCAAGGCGCTGTCGCAGATCATCTCGCCGCCGATGCGCTCGATCCTGTGGCGCTCGATCGGCGTTGCGCTCGTGCTGATCACCGTGCTGGCGATCGGCCTGCAGCGGCTGCTGAGCTGGTTTGCCACCTATGGCGAGGTCTGGCTCGAGGGGCTGCTCGGCCCCGGCTGGCACTCCGCGCTCGAGGTGCTGGCCTGGATCGTCTCGATCGCGGCCGGCCTTGGCGTGGTGTTCGGCGGCGTTCTCCTGATGCCCGCGATCACCTCGCTGGTGGCGAGTCTCTTCGTCGACGACGTCGCCGATCACGTCGAGCGCGAACACTATCCGGCCGAGCGGCCCGGCGTCGCACTGCCGTTCACGATGGCGATGCACGAGGGCGTCAAGACGGCGCTGCTGACCATCCTGGTCTATCTGATCGCGCTGCCCTTCGTGTTCCTGGCCGGCGCCGGCTTCCTGATCTTCTTCCTCGCCACCGCATGGCTGCTCGGCCGCGAATATTTCGAGCTCGCCGCGATGCGCTTCCGTTCGCCGGAGGAAGCCAAGGCGATGCGGCGCGATAACGCCGCGACGATCTTCGCCGCCGGCCTGATCATCGCCGCCTTCGTCTCGATCCCCATCGTCAATCTGGCGACGCCGATCTTCGGCATGGCCTTCATGGTCCACATGCACAAGCGCCTGTCGGGGCGGCGGCCGGAGCTGATCGAGCCGGCGCGGTACATGCGCTGACAGCGATCAGGGCGCTCATTTGGTCCGGCTGCGGACAAGGAGATGCGCCACTAGCGCGAGAGATGAAGTGCGCTCTTAAGCGTATTCTTGAAACCGCGCTACAGTCAGCGCGGGTATGAGGTCCGCTGTGCCCTTGATGGCAGCGCAAGAGCCGACCTCACCAGAGGCCCAAGATGGGCCATTAGCCGTCATTCGATCACCTCATTGGATGGAGGGCTACTCGGGCAACCCCGCTTTCCGAAGCCCCTCAGCGTTCGATTGCCCGCTCAAAGCGATCCATTCAGATATTGTAAAGGCGGGATTGACCTCAAGCAGACGCGCCGCCGCCTCACGCGCCTCCGTGTCGCGTCCGAGATGGGCGAAAGCGGACGCGAGACAGAGGTAAGCAAACGAATGGGACGGGTTGAGACGCTGAGCTTTCTTTCCTGCGACGATGGCCTCGTCAAAGCGACGAAGCTCAACAAGGGCCATCCCCATCCCGGCAAACATCGCCGGGTCTATCGGGCTCATGCCGATGCCACGTTCAAAGCTCCGAACCGCTTCCTGCGGTAACCCCGCAGCTCTATAGACCCAGCCTCTGCAGCTCCATGCGTCAAATGAATTGGGGTTGAGCGCGACCGCCCGATCTGCCATTTCGAGCGCACTTTCACTATCGCGGACCACGTACGCCGAGATTAGGCTAGCCCTTGCTAACGTACTCGGATCACCATCGTCGATGCGCAATGCCAGGCGAGAAAGCCGCACTGCTTCCTTGAGCTCGAATTTAGGATCGGTAGAATACCCAAAAACAACGTTGTTCAGGTGAAAGACGCTTGCCAGAGAAGCGGCTCGACCCAACCCGGGGTCCAGCTCCAAAGCGCGATGGGCCAGCCTGATCGCTTCGGCCGACCCCTCGCGGGTCACAGGGAAGGCCTGCTGAATGGCGCGGAGGCAAAAATCATAGGCGGTAAGGTTCTCCGGTCGCCGCCGCGCCGACAATGCGATTTCTGTTTGAAGTATCTTCGGCTGAATGGCCGAGACGACTGCGAGCGTTACCTCGTCCTGAAGCGCAAAAACGTCAGTCAGGTCACGCTCAAACCTGTCCGCCCATATGTGCGCGCCCGTAACCGCATCAATCAACTGCCCCGTGATACGAACTTTCCCCGCTGCCTTGCGCACAGACCCCTGAAGGATATAGCGCACGCCAAGCCTGCGCCCAACCTCCTTCACATCGACGGTTTTGCCCTTGAACGTGAAGCTCGAATTGCGAGCTATGACAAACAACCACTTGAACCGCGACAGCGCCGTGGTGATCTCCTCAACCATCCCGTCCGCAAAATACTCCTGCTCGGGTTCGCCGGACATGTTCTCGAACGGAAGTACGGCGATGGCGATGGAAGGCATGTCGGGGAACGGAGGGGCCGCACTTAGCTTTTCGGTCGGCGCGAAGAACGCTTCCGTGCGTACAGCAAAAGTGCGGACCGGTTTGGAGATGTTCTTGAGCTGCTGTTCGCCCCGGTCCTCGAAGCCCACCTTCAGCTTGCCTTCGACTTCGCTGTACACCTTCTCCGAAATCAGGATGCCGCCCGGATCGGCGACCCCCTCGAGCCGGACCGCAATGTTGATCCCGTCGCCAAAAAGGTCGCCGTCAGCTCCGACGATAACCTCCCCGAGGTTGACCCCAATCCGCAGCTTAAGGGAGCTTCGGCCTGACGCGATGCCTTCCTGTATCTCCACCGCGCATCGCACCGCAGCTGACGGACTTACGAACTCGGCGAGCGCGCCGTCACCCGTGGTCTTGATCAGTCGTCCGTCGTGGCAGAAGAGGCCAGGCTCGATTACTTCGCACTTCAGGCGCTCGAACTCGGCGTAGGTGGCTTCCTCATCGCGTTGCATCAACGCAGAATAACCGACCACGTCGGCGGCCAAGATCGCTGCTAATCGTCTCTGAACCCGCTGCTCGGTCACGGCGGCCCTCCGAACGGCCAGACTAACCACGCCGTTGGACAAGGAATAGCCTACCACTTTATTGCGGACCTGTGAGCGGCAATAGCAGGATGGCCCTATCTGCCCCCAAGCAGCATTTGCCGGGCCGGTGGCACGGGCTGCACTCGCTTTTCCGTTGCCGGGTGCAAAGCAAAGCACCCCGGCCAATGCCTACGCGGGACGACGGCACCGCGGTTCGTCTGTCAGCCCCCGGGGCCGTCCTTCATGATGTAACCCATCAGGTCGTCCACGTTGTGCTCCAAATCCCGGATGATGTTCTTGACGACGTCTCCGACCGAGATGAGACCCACGACCTTGCCCGCGTCCAGCACTGGCAGGTGGCGAAAACCACGCGCAGCCATCATCGCCATGCAGGCGTCCAGCGGATCGTCCGGCTTGATCGTCACCGGGTTGCTCGTCATCACCTGGCTCACCGGCGTCTGCTTCGCATCGAGCCCGGGCAGCAGCACTTTGATGGCGCAGTCACCCTGGGTCACGATACCGACCAGCATGTCGTCGTCGATGACCAGCACGGACCGGACCCGGTTGTCGCGCATCTGGCGCAAGGCTTCGATGACCATGTCGCCGGAACGTACATGGATCAGGGCGCCACTCTTCTGCGCCAGAGCGCTTTTTACCGTGCTCATTGATCTGCCCTCGTGGGTCTTATCCTGCCCCGCCTTGATGGTCCGCATTGAAGGATAGTCGAAATAACTCTCCTCGTCAGCACCGCACCCGATGCCGCAAAGACCTTGAATGAGTGGAGCGGAGTACCCCAGGTTCAAGCGGTCTAAGCACTGGCACCGCCTCAAGGGCTGTTATGGGTCACGAGCAGAAGTGCCCTGACTGATCGTGAGATTTCCGCTTACCGGTCAGAAGTTGACGTCTGCACTTTCCAGACGTCCCCTGGAGAGCTAGTTCGACCTGACCAAGATTTCCCGTGCCCTACGTCACCGGCACGCCGCACTTGCGCAGCACGGTCTTCGCAAAACCAAATGGCGCCGGCGTGAATGGACCCGGCGGGGCGCGGGTGAGCAGCGCGACGCAGCCGAGCGCTGCGATCGCGAGCCAGAAGCACAGCCAGAAGCCGTCGAGATAGGCGAGCACATTGGCCTCGCGCTGCACGAAGCCCGCAAGCGTGCCGACCGCGCGGGCCTGCGCCGCGCCCAGGCCGTGGGCGGCGAAGCGGTCGGCAAGCTGCTTCAGCATCCTGACCACGTCGACGTCGCCGGTCGCAATGTACTGGCCGAGATAGTTGGAATGAATCTGCTCGCGGACCCGCAGCCATGTGCCCATCAGCGCAACGCCGATCTCCGCGCCGCCGAGCCGCATGATCTGGATGTAGGCCGCAAAGGCCGTCGCGCGGCTCGGGTCGGAGTTGGACAGCAGCGTGATGATGAGCGGCAACAAGGTGAGCGACTGCCCGATCGCCTGCAGCAGCACGATGCCGACGAAATCCTCCCGCGCCCAGTCATGGGTAAGCTGGGTGCCCCAGAGATTGGCCGCGGCAAAGCAGGCGAATCCCACCACGACCACCGTCCGCGTATCGAAGTGCTGCAGCAGCCAGATCGAGATCGGCACCAGCACGAACATCGGCAGCGCGCCATAGGTGAGCAGCAACAGGCCGCTCTGTTCGGGCCTGAGCAGGCCGATCGCTGCGAGGAAATTCGGAACCAGCGATGAATTCGACAGGCTCGTCAGCGTGTAGAGCAGGATCAGGATCAGCGACAATCCGACATTGCGCGAGAACAGCACGTTGACATGCGCCCAGGGCTGGCGAACCAGGGACTCGTTGACGAGGAAGCCCACGAACAGCACGGCCCCGCCGGCGATGAGCGCCATCACCGTGCCGGACTCCAGCCAATCCAGCCGGTTGCCCTGATCGAGGCCGGCATAGATCATCGACACGGAGGCACCTAACAGCACCATGCCGCCCCAATCGGCGTGGCGCAGCAGATCGCGATTGACGGGCTCGCTGGGCGTGCCGAGATAGACCATCAGGCCCATCAGCGGCGCGATCACGACGCCCTGCCAGTACAGCCATTGCCAGCCGAGATGGTCGACATAGAAGCCGACCAGCGAGCTCGACGTATCCAGCGCGAAGCCGACGCGGATCGAGTAGATCGCAATCGCCGGCAACCACCAGCGGATCGGCAGGTTGCGGAACACGATCATCAGCGTCGCCGGCACGAAGGTGCCGAGCAGCAGGCCGTGCACGATGCTGAGGCCAATCAGCGCGGGAAAATCGTGACCGAAGGGAATGACGAAGGAGATGACGGCGTAGACGAGGCTCGGGATGCCGAGCACGCGGCGCAGGCCGAACGCGGTTGCGAGCCACGCCACGGCGGGCGCGATCAGGATCTGCGAGCCGATGCCGGCGGTGGAAAGCCAGGCGCCCTCGTCGAAGCCGAGCGAGAACGCGCCGCGCAGGTCGGGCAGGCCGACCGTGGTCAGGCGACTGTCGAAGTTCGCAAGGAACGAGCCGAGCAGCACGGCGGCCACGGCGAAGACCGGTCGTGGCGCGATGCCGCCGCGCGAGACCGGTCCGCGATCGACACTGTCATTTGCCGCCATTCGTCCCTGCACCATCGGTGTGGATGCTGGTGACGACGGACATTCCCGGCAGAAGGCGCTCAACCAGCGGCTGGTTGTCGTCGAGCTGGATGCGCACGGGAACGCGCTGCACCACCTTGGTGAAATTGCCGGTCGCATTGTCCGGCGGCAGCAGCGCCACTTGCGAGCCGGTCGCGGGCGCGATGCGCTCGACCCGGCCGCGCAGACGCTCGCGCGGGAAGCTGTCGACGGTGATATCAACCGGCTGGCCCGGCTGCACATGCGTGAGCTGGGTCTCCTTGTAGTTCGCGATGACATAGACTTTTGGCAGCGGCACCACGTTGATCAGGTTGGTGCCGATGTTGACGTAGTCGCCGGGCTGCACCTGGCGCTCGCCGACGACGCCATCGAACGGCGCCGTGATCTTGGTGTAGCCGAGCTTGAGCCGGGCACTCGCAAGCATCGCCCTGGCCGCTTCGAGATCGGCGGCGCGCTGCTTCTTGGTCCCTTGCAGGACTTCGAGCTGGTGACGCTGCGCGGCGATCACGGCGCGGCTTGCGCGCACATCGGCCTCTGCCTTGGCGAGCGCCGCCACCGCCTGCTCGAGCCGCTGCCGCGTGCCGGACTCGCTCTGCGACAGCGATTGCTGACGCTGCTGCTCCTGCTGTGCCTCGACTTCCAGCGCTTCGGCGGACAATCGCGCGGCCTCGGCCTGCGCGATCGTCGCATATTGCAGCTCGACCTGGTTGCTCAGATTGTCGAGCGCCGCCTGGGCCGCAGCAACGTTCGCTTCGGCCTGCGCGACCTGGGCCTGATAATCGGCAGGATCGATCTGGATCAGGAGATCGCCGGCATGCACGCGCTGGAAATCGGTGACCGCGACGTTGAGCACCTCACCGGTTACGCGGCTCGCGAGCCGCGTCAGCTCGGCACGGATATAGGCGTCGTTGGTGGTCTGGATCGTCGCGCTGCCGACCCACTCATCGAAACGCAGCGTCGCCAGCGCGACAAAGGCAAGCGCGA
This sequence comes from Bradyrhizobium ingae, assembly GCF_055791185.1. Taxonomy (NCBI): domain Bacteria; kingdom Pseudomonadati; phylum Pseudomonadota; class Alphaproteobacteria; order Hyphomicrobiales; family Nitrobacteraceae; genus Bradyrhizobium; species Bradyrhizobium ingae. The sequence goes on along the minus strand of NZ_JBVUBB010000075.1, from coordinate 2,671 downwards.
CGACGACGGCAAACAGCGGAACGGCGAGCCGGCTCCACAGGCTCGGAGCCGGTCGTTGTGACGGCCTGGACGCGACGAGAGGAGCAGCGGGCGGTGGCGAACGGACTTGTTCTTGTTGACTCACGGCACCACCCCGAAATCATGTCGCGAACGCAATTCCTGCCAGCGTCATTCCGGGTTCGCCCTTCGGCGCCCCGGAATGACGGAGAAACTTTGCCTCAGACCGTCTTCTCCGGCCACCGGCAGAGATCGTTGATCAGACATACCTCGCAGCGCGGCTTGCGCGCGAGGCAAGTATAGCGGCCGTGCAGGATCAGCCAATGATGGGCATGCAGCATGAACTCCGCCGGGATCACCTTTTCGAGACCGAGCTCGACCTCGAGCGGCGTCTTGCCGGGCGCGAGGCCGGTGCGGTTGCCGACGCGGAAGACATGGGTATCGACCGCCATGGTGTGCTCGCCGAAGGCCATGTTGAGCACGACATTGGCGGTCTTGCGTCCGGCGCCCGCCAGCTGCTCGATCTCGGCGCGCGTGCGCGGCACCTCGCCGCCGAAATCGGTCAGCAGCTTCGCCGACAGCGCGATCACGTTCTTCGCCTTGGTGCGATAGAGGCCGATGGTCTTGATGTAGTCGCGCAGGCGCTCCTCGCCGAGATCGAGCATCTTTTGCGGCGTGTCGGCGACTTGAAACAATTCGCGCGTCGCCTTGTTGACACCGGCATCGGTGGCCTGGGCCGACAGCACGACGGCAACGAGCAGCGTGAAGGGATTGAGATGCTCGAGTTCCCCCTTCGGCTCCGGATTGGCTTTGCGGAAGCGGCTGAAGGCCTCGTGGATCTCGGCCGCCGTCCAGGGTTTTATTGTCTTCTTGATCGTCTTGGGCTTGATCGTCTTGAGCTTGATTGTCTTGAGCTCGATAGCCTTGGTCTTTCGCACTTTCGGCGAAGTCTTCGCGGCGGCCTTGCTTGCCTTTTTCTTCGGCACGGGGGATTTGTGGGCGGCCGTCTTGCGGATGATTTTTGCCATGACCGGGATATACTGACAGGCCATGAGCACAGGCAACGAAATTGAGCGCGACAGCGAGGCGCAGATCTTCTCTGCGCGGCTGACGCCGCATCGCTCGCTGAACCGCACCGGCTTCCTCGCCGTGATGCTGTTCCTCAGCGTCGTCAGCTTCGTGACCGGGATCGTGTTCCTGATGATGGGTGCCTGGCCGGTGTTCGGCTTTTTCGGCCTCGACGTGCTGGTGATCTGGTGGGCCTTCAAGGTCAATTTCCGCACCGCGCGGGCGAGCGAGGAGATCGTGGTCACGGTCTCCGAATTGCGCGTGCGGCGGACCAGCCATCGCGGCCATGTCGCCGAATGGGTGTTCAATCCGCTCTGGGTCCGGCTCGAGCAGGAGGCCGACGAGGAGTTCGGTCTCGAGCGCCTTTATCTGGTCTCCCGCGGCCGCAGCGTGTCGATCGCGACCTTTTTGGGTCCGGAGGAAAAGGCAAGCTTTGCCAAGGCCTTAATCGAGGCCCTGAACGCCGCCAAGCGCGGCCCGACCTACAATCCGGTCACTTGAGCCCTGTCAGAAATCGGGTGGTTTGGAGGGCGTGGTCCTCCTACATTTCCGGTCATGATGACACTCGCCATACATGACCAGCGCCTGGCCAGGCCGGGCTCGGAGAACGCCGCGCTGCGGGACTATGATTCCGTGCGCCGCGCGATCGCCTTCATCTCGGAAAACTGGCGCTTGCAGCCGACCATCGAGGCGATGGCGGATGCGGCCGGCGTCACGCCGGATGAGCTGCACCATCTGTTCCGTCGCTGGGCCTCGATCACGCCAAAGGCCTTCATGCAGGCGCTGACGCTCGATCATGCCAAGCACTTGCTGCGTGATTCCGCGAGCATCCTCGACGCGGCGCTCGACTCGGGTCTCTCAGGTCCGGGACGGCTGCACGATCTCTTCGTCACTCACGAAGCGATGTCGCCGGGCGAATGGAAGAACGGCGGCGCGGGCCTGACCTTGCGCTACGGTTTCCATCCCTGTCCCTTCGGCACCGCGATCGTGATCGCGACCAATCGCGGATTGTCGGGGCTTGCGTTCGCCGATCCCGGCGAGGAGCAGGCCGCGCTCGCCGACATGACGCGACGCTGGGCGAAGGCAACTTATGTCGAGGACCATGAGGGCACGGCGCCGCTCGCCCAGCGTATCTTCGACACGAAGCTATGGCGGCCGGACCAGCCGCTGCGCGTCGTCATGATCGGCACCGATTTCGAGGTGCGGGTGTGGGAGACGCTGCTCAGGATCCCGATGGGACGCGCGGTGTCCTATTCGGACATCGCCTGCAAGATCAACAGCCCGAAGGCGTCGCGCGCCGTCGGCGCTGCGGTCGGAAGGAATCCCGTCTCCTTCGTCGTGCCCTGCCACCGCGCACTCGGCAAGGACGGCAAGCTCACCGGCTATCACTGGGGCGTCACCCGCAAGCAGGCGATGCTGGGCTGGGAGGCGGGACAGCTCGGAGTGCAGTAAGTACGCTGTTCTCCCCAATGTCGTCCCGGCGAAGGCCGGGACCCAGATGTGGACGGCCCCCGTGGCACAAGAGCCAAGTGAGGTTTGATCGGATCGCTTGCATCCATATGTCCGGCCTGTTGATGCGGCTTGTTGGACCGCTGGCCAAGATGGT
>NZ_JBVUBB010000074.1:0-15416 GCF_055791185.1 Bradyrhizobium ingae | reverse complement strand
GCAGCATGAGTACCGCCGGCAGGGCATAGCCGAGCAGCAGCAGGTTGCACACGAGGCCGCCGACATCAATGCTGCTGAACAGCCACGGATTCTCCAGGAGCAGGAGGCCGAACACGCTGATCAGGCCCGCGATCACCGTCAGCACGATCGCGCCGACATTGTGCACGATGCTGCCGCTGCGTAGCCGCAGCCGTTCGAGTCCGATTGCCATGGCGAGCGTCACGCAGGCCTGGAGCGCGAATTCCAGCAGCGAAGGCGGCGATATCATGTCGCCGCCAGTCGCGAAGTGACGGATTTCCATGAAGGCGAGCAGTACGGTGAACAGGATCGCCGCGGCTTCCACCATCCGCAGCGGCGCATCGTCGCCGCGGCGGCTCAGGAACCGGCTCGCCGTCCAGAACGACAGCGCCGGCACGCCATAGCCCCACAGCAGCCAGTTGAAGATCGGCGTGGTGCCGACGGTATCGCCGACAATGCGCGGGTCGTAGACGATGCGCGCGGTGACGATGCCGGCAAGGATCGCGGCGAGCCAGCGCAGGAAGGCGATCGGCCGCTGGATGGAGATCCAGGCGGTGCCGAGCGACATCAGCGCCAGCGCGATCGTGAGCCAGCCTTTCTCCAGCGCGAAAGTCAGCGCCAGCGCCAGCGCGCCGAGCGTGCCGGTGGCGAACAGGGCAATCGAGATCGCAAGGCCGGGCCGGTTCTCGCGCCGCGAGAGCACTTCGGTCGCGGCCGCGAAGGCAGCGGCAAGCAGCACGGCGAGGATCGCGAAGGGAATCGAGCGGTCGAGATGTGCGATGCGGGCGTAGAGCGCAACGAGGAGCGCAATGGGCGTGAAGGTTGCGGCCGCCGACCACACGACGGGGATGATCGCGGCGGTCGAGCGTCCCTGTGCGAGGAAGCCCACGCCGCCAAAGCCCGCGGCGAAGATCGCGGCCATCACCAGGTGCAGCCACACCGAGCTGTCGGTCGCGGTCGGTCCGATGCAGGGCAGGGGACCGCCGGGCAGCACCAGCACGTCGGGGTTGGCGCGCACGGCCCATTCGGCGAACACGATGAAGACGAGCGCTGCCGCCGCGCCGAGTGCGCCGGTCGCCGCAGGCGCGCGCCAGGCGACGAACAACGTTCCGGCAATGAGGACAGTGAACGTGACCAGCGCGAGATCGGCATGCGCGCTCGACAGCACAATCAGCATCGCGCCGAACAGATAGGCGGCGAGCGAGCCGGAGGACACCGGTTCGATCTGGCCGTCGTCGATGGTCGGGCCGAACGTGAAGCCGCAGACCACCAGCAGGGCGGCGAGCACGAAGCCTGCGATCACATGGAAGGCGTGCGGCGCGGCCAGCGATGCTCCGAGGTCGAGGCCCGGGAAGGTCCATAGGAGCGCGAAGACGATCGTAGTCACCGCGAGCCAGCGCCACAGCCGGATGCGCGCGAGGCCAAAGCTCGCTGCAGTGACGATGGCGAGATAAACGTAGAGCGCCCAAAAATCCGGCTTGTCGCTGGAGACCAGGATCGGCGTGACGAAGGCGCCGACGACGCCGAGGCCCGCGAGCGCCGGCCCGTGCAGGAGCGCCGCCGCGAGCGTGCCGAGCGCAACGATGCCGAGCAGCACAAAGGCGGTCGCGGGCGCGAGGAAATCGTAGAGCGCGTAGGCCGCATAGATGGTTGCAAACGCCACCGCGGTGCCGGCGGCGGTGAGGATCGCCGGGATGTTGGCGATCGGCAGCGCCTGGATGTCGGCGATGCTCTCCTTACGCCGCGTCCATTCGCTGGCGCCAAGCAGCCCCAGCGCGAACAGGCCGCCGAGAAACACGCGCACGCCGGGGCCGACGAGGCCGGCCTCGATCGAATAGCGCACCATGAAGAATCCGCCGAGCGCGAGTGCCAGGCCGCCGATCCACACCACCCAGCGGGTGCCGAGCCGCTCCTCGAGACCCGGCCCTGCGGCCGGCAGCGGAGGCGGTGGCGCCGCTTGAACTGCGTCCGTATCGATGGGTGGCGGGGCCGCCTGATCGGCGACGAGGGGTGGCGCCAGCTCGGCGTCGGGTGCAGTCGGTTCAGTGACGCTCGGAGTTGCAGCCGCACGCGTCTGCTCCATCTCCTGCGGCGTGAGCGGCGGCGGCTGGACCTGCCGCGGCGTGTGCAAATTGGCTTCCAGCGCGCCCAGCCGCCGGCGCAGGTCGGTCGCCTGGTTGGACGCCTTCAATGCAATGAGAAAAGCGGCGATTGCGATCATCACCGCAAAGACGTCGAACGGGGCGTCGAACATAAGGCCTCCAGGCGACCGGCCGTACCAGCCAATCGCGCAATATCATCTTCTCTTCGAGCATGATCCTGATCGGAAAACCGGTACCCACTTTTCCGGGATCACGCTCCTAGCGCCGGGAGCGGACGCGCAAGCCGGGTGCCGGCCGCTCCTGGAGCACTTCGCGGCGGAAGCGATAGAGTGCTGCCGGCCGCCCGCCGGTCTGTGTCGACATGACGCCGGTCGGTTCGACCAGGGCTTCACTTTCCACCAGGCGACGGAAATTCTGCTTGTGCAGGTGCCGGCCGGAGATCGCCTCCACCGTATGCTGCAATTCCGTGAGTGTGAACTCGGCAGGCAAAAGTTCAAAGATGACAGGGCGATACTTCAGCTTCGCGCGCAGCCGGGCAATGCCCGTGGCGAGAATCCGGCGGTGGTCGAACCGCATCGAGAGGCCAAGCGCTGGAAGTGCCTTGCGCGCTAATGCCGCAGGGCGGCCGTCGCGGCGCGCCTCCTCGATCAGCCCGGCCTCGTAAAGCAGCTCGTAGCGGTCGAGCACGCGCTCCTCGTCCCATACCGCGCCGTCGAGACCGAAATTGAGCCGCACGCGATCCCTGCGCGGCAGCGCACGGATCGTCTCCGGCGTCTCCTCCTCGGCCCAATGCGTCAGCGCCGGAATGATGTCGCGGGCGATGATCGCCGGCGGCTGCTCGCGCCGGTCTTCCCAGGGGAAGAAGCGATACCAGGGCTCGAACGTCGCCCCTGCCGCGTGCACGCCGTTGTCGGCAGCACGGGTCAGCGCGAGATAGCCGATCGAGACCATATGCGCGCCGGTATCGGCAGCCTCCGCATGCCGGCCACGATCGCCAAAAGTGTAGAGCTGTTCGACATAGCCGAGCCGCAAGCCCGCCTGCTCCTCGACCCAGGCGCGCAGGCCGATCTCGAAGGTGCGGTGCGTCAGTGCATCGAACGGGCCGAAGGGAAGGCCGGCCAGGCCATCGCTGCCGCGCGAGGTGAGGATCAGCGGCTCATGGGCCTCGATCGCGACGATCGCGGCAGTCAGGCCGATCTCGATCGGCGTCAGCAGCTTGTCGCTCATCCGGGAAACGGGTTTTGTAAAGTCATTCGAGCTCGATCACGAACGGACGACTCTCCACCATCATCGCGCCCGGACCCATCTCGTCGAGTGCGCGCAACATGCGGCCGTCGCGACGGAGCGCGCGATCGGCGAGCTCGACGATGCGACGGTTTGGCGAGGCGATCGGCGAGGCGGCGCGGATCTTCTTCGCGATCTCGATCTCGTCGCGATGCGGATTGAGCAGGCATGCCGCGGCAAAGGCGCTCGCGGTGGAACGGCTGATACCGGCATAGCAATGCACGACCAGCGGCGCGCTGCGATCCCAGCCGCGGACGAAGTTCAGCACCTGCTCGATGTGTCCTTCCGAGGGCGCAACGAAGCCGTCGAGCTCCTCGGTGATGTCATCCATCGAGACTTTCAGATGATTGGCTGGCAGCACCGACACCGGTCGTACCACTTGCTCGACATTGGCCATCACCGTCAGCACATGGCTGGCTCCGGTGAGACGAACGGTTTCGGGCAAGGCGGCAAGCGAGCAGACGTGGATCATGGCGGTCCTTTTAGCTGCCGATTATAGCTGGCACCGTAGGGTGGGCAAAGGAGCGAAGCGCCGTGCCCACCATCCTGTACCTTGCTCGGACGTGGTGGGCACGCTTCGCTTTGCCCACCCTACGAATTGCTTACGCTACAAAAACACCGCACTGAACCGCTCCAGAAACCGCTTCTCGGCTTTTGCGGCCGTCCACGGCGTCAGATAGTCGCGCAGCACGGTTTCGGGCAGGCCGGGGTCGCGGCCGAACAGGCGCCTGGCCTCGCTGTCGCTGAAGCCGGCGAGCTCGGTGGCCTCGAGATAGGCGGCGCCACGGTCGGCGGCCTTGATGGCCAGCGTGATCTCCTCAGGCAGCACCGGCGGCAGTCCGAAGCGGATATGGATCGCGCCGAGCAACCGCTTCTCCACCGCCTTGTAGTGGCCGTCGAGCACCGCCTTGAACGGAGAGATCATGTCGCCGATGACGTATTCCGGCGCATCGTGCAGCAATGCTGCGAGTCGCACGCGCTCGTCGATGCGCGGGCTGTCATGGCGCATCACGGTCTCGACCAGCAGCGTATGCTGCGCCACCGAGAAGATGTGCGCACCCGTGGTTTGCCCGTTCCAGCGTGCGACGCGCGCGAGCCCGTGCGCGATGTCGGCGATCTCGACATCGAGCGGCGAGGGATCGAGCAGGTCGAGCCGGCGGCCGGACAGCATGCGCTGCCAGGCGCGGGACTGCAGATCGTTTGCGGCGCGCTTTCCGGCCTTCATTTGGCTTTGAGGCGCGGCTTGCGCTGCGTCTTGCCGCAGGACGCATGGCAATGGCAGTCGACGAGATGGTCGTTGACCATGCCGGTTGCCTCCATGAAGGCATAGACGATGGTGGGGCCGACGAATTTGAAGCCGCGCGAGGACAGCTCCTTGGAGATCTGCACCGACAGCGGCGTCGACGCCGGCACGCTCGCGGTGGTCTTGAACTTGTTGACCAGAGGCCTGCCGTCGACGAAATCCCAGAGCAGCTTCGAGAAGCCTGGGCTCTTATCCATGATCTCCAGATAGGATTTCGCGCTCGCTATCGTGCCGTCGATCTTGGCGCGATTGCGCACGATGCCGGCATCGTTCATCAGCGCATGGACCTTCTTCGCGTTGTAACGCGCGATCTTCTCCGGCTGGAAGTCGTCGAAGGCTTTGCGGAAATTGTCGCGCTTGCGCAAGATCGTGATCCACGAGAGGCCCGCCTGGAAACCGTCGAGAATCAGCTTTTCGTAGAGGGCGCGGTCGTCATATTCCGGCACGCCCCATTCGGTGTCGTGATAGGCGACATACAGCGGATCTTCGCCGGGCCAGGGACAGCGTGTCAGGCCGTCGGCATGCAGGCGAGGGGCGCGGCTCATGCGACGGGCTGTTTCGCTGGAATGCGGACCACGCCGGGTTCCGCGAGCCTGACATCGAGCCCGCCGGCGGTGAGCGTCTGTCCGGCATCGAGCGCGTCGGCGACTCGATCGATGCGCACAAGCGCAATGCCCTTGCCCTGTGCCGTAGAGCCGATGGTGCCGACCGGCTTGTCGCCGGCGAGGATGGTTGCGCCTGCCTCGGGCGAGGGGCCGTCGAGCAGCACCTTGACACTGCGCGTACGCGCGGTGCCGCGATGCTGCATGCGCGAGACCACCTCCTGGCCGACATAGCAGCCCTTGTCGAAATCGACGCCTGCGAGCCGATCCATGTTGGTCTCGTGCGGAAACGCATCGCCATACATGAAATCGAGGCCGCCGCGCGGCACGCCGAGCACAATGCGATGGACCTCATATTCGGAGGCCTCGACGAGCTCTGCGCCGATCAGCGCAGCGAGCTTATCCTTGAGTTCCGAGGGGACCAGGATGCGAAACCCGAGCCGTTCGTCGCGCGGGTCGGAAAAAGCGAGGTCGGGCTGGGCGGCAGGCTCGCCGTCCCAGCCTGCGAGCACGCCGAGCCCGTCGGAGAGATTTTCCACAGTGACCTTGGCGCGCAGCTTGTAGAATTTCAGCTTGGTGGCGAGGGTTTCCGCCAGCGCCTTCGGGCAGTCGATCAGGTAGCCGCCGCCATGGCCGGAAGGTGCCTCGGTGATCAGGAAATCCACGATGATCTTGCCCTGGGGCGTCAGCAGCGCGCCGAATCGGCCGAGCCCGGGCTTGAGCCTGCCGACATCCGTGGTGAACAGGCCGTTGAGGAAGCTTTGCGCATCCTCGCCTGCGACCTTGATCACGCCCCGATCGGGAAGAAACGCTGCTTTCATTGCGAAAATCTCTTGCGACATGTCGACTTCGAACGTAAGCCCGCCCTGCTTAAACGACAAGCCTCGAGCCCTGCGCCTGAGGGATGAGAGAGACTGATAGCCATGACCCAGCGTTTTGACGTGATCCTGAAATCCGGCACGGTGGTGAATCAGGACGGCGAGGGCGTCCGCGACGTCGGCATTGTGGCCGGACGCATCGCAGAGATCGGTTCGCTCGCGCAAGACGCGGCGGCGGAGGTCATCGACTGCAAGGGCCTGCACATCCTGCCCGGCGTGATCGACACGCAGGTGCATTTCCGCGAGCCGGGTCTGACGCACAAGGAAGATCTCGAAACCGGCTCGCGCAGCGCCGTGATGGGCGGCGTCACCGCGGTGTTCGAGATGCCGAACACCTCACCGCTCACGGTGACGGAGGCCGATTTCACCGACAAGGTGAAGCGCGGTCATCACCGCATGCATTGCGATTTCGCTTTCTTCATCGGCGGCACCCGCGAGAACGTACAGGATCTGCCGCATCTCGAGCGCGCGCCGGGCTGCGCTGGCGTCAAGGTGTTCATCGGCTCCTCGACCGGCGCGCTGCTGGTAGAGGACGACGACAGCCTGCGCCGCATCTTCCAGGTGATCCGCCGCCGCGCTTCATTCCACGCGGAGGACGAATATCGCCTCAACGAGCGCAAGTCGTTGCGCATCGAGGGTGATCCGCGCTCGCACCCCGTGTGGCGCGACGAGCCCGCCGCGCTGATCGCGACGCAGCGCCTCGTCAAGCTCGCGCGCGAGACGGGCAGGCGCATTCACGTGCTGCACATCTCGACCAAGGAAGAGATCGAATTCCTGCGCGACCACAAGGATGTCGCCTCCTGCGAGGCGACCCCGCATCACCTCACTATGGCCGCGCCCGAATGCTACGAGCGGCTCGGCACGCTCGCGCAGATGAACCCACCCGTGCGCTCGGCCGATCACCGTGCCGGCATCTGGCGTGGCATCGAGCAGGGGATCATCGACATCCTCGGCTCCGACCATGCGCCGCATACGCTGGAGGAGAAGGCCAAGACCTATCCGGCTTCGCCCTCGGGCATGACCGGCGTGCAGACGCTGGTGCCCTTGATGCTCGACCACGTCAACGCGGGCCGGCTCTCGCTCGCGCGTTTCGTTGATCTCAGCAGCGCCGGCCCCGCGCGTCTTTTCAACATTGCCTGCAAGGGCCGCATTGCCGCGGGTTACGATGCCGACTTCACCATCGTGGACCTCAAGCGCAGCGAGACCATCACCAACAAATGGGTTGCGTCCAAAGCCGCCTGGACGCCTTATGACGGCGTGCGCGTTACCGGCTGGCCCGTCGGCACCTTCGTCCGCGGCAAACGCGTGATGTGGCAGGGCGAGCTGATGACGCCGTCGCAGGGCGAGCCGGTGCGGTTTCTGGAGACGCTGAAGCAATAGGGGTTTTGCTGCGCGTGAGCTTCGAGCACTCGCCTCTTCTCCGATGTCGTCCTGGCGACAGCCAGGCGCCATAACCCCGACCCTGTTGTTGCGAGGATCGGTGACCACGATCTCACGCAACCACGCGATCCTGTGGTAATGGGTCCTGGCTTTCGCCAGAACGACACTGGGGAGGCATGGGAGCGCACTCGATGACCCAGCGGACACCCCTCATTTCCACCGAACAGCTCGCATCCATGCTTGGCGAGCCACACCTCCGTCTCTACGACTGCACGACCTATCTGGAGTCCACGCCGCAGGGCAGCAGCGATCCTTATCTCGTCGTGCCCGGCAGCAAGACCTTTGAGGCCGGCCATATCCCAGGTGCGGATTTCCTCGACCTGCAAGGCGAGTTTTCCGACGTGTCGACCGATCTGCGTTTCATGATGCCGGCGACTGCGCAACTCAAGAGCGCCTTCGGCCGCCACGGCGTCGATGCGTCGAAAACGATCGTGCTCTACAGCATCGGCAGCATGATGTGGGCGACGCGGTTCTGGTGGATGCTGCGCTCGCTCGGCGTCGATGCGCGCGTGCTGGATGGTGGCTTTGACAAGTGGAGGGCTGAAGGACGGCCGGTCGAGCAGGGGGCGCCGAGCGGTTATCCGGCGACGATGTTCAATGCCGCGCTGCGCGAAGGCTTTTTCGTCGACAAATCCGCGGTGCTCGCGCGGATCGACGATCCTTCCACGATCATCGTCAATGCCCTCGGGCCGAAGTTTCACCGCGGTCTGGAGCCAAGCCGCTATGGCCGGCCCGGCCGCATTCCCGGCAGCGTAAACGTGCCGGCTGCAACGCCGTCAATGCCGCCGACAAGACGCTGACCCCGCTCGCCGATGCCGAAGCGAAATTCGCAAGCCAGGGCATCACACGCGACAAGAATGTCATCTGCTATTGCGGAGGCGGTATTTCCGCGACCATCGATCTCTTCCTGCTGGCGCAACTCGGCTACGACAGGCTGACGCTCTACGATGGTTCCATGGGCGAATGGGCGAGGGATTCCGAGCTGCCAATCGAGACGGGCTGAGAGTAGATTGGCGGGAACCTTTTCGGCGGGCCTGCATCCAATGTCCGGAAAGCTGGAGACGAGCCCGTGACCGCCATCCATCGCACTGCAATATCGGAAATTGTGGGTCTGGCCGAGGCCGAGCTGATCGAGCGCGCCAGGGCCCGCGACGAGGCTGCGCTGCGCGCGATCATGCAGGCCAACAACCGCAGGCTCTATCGGCTCGCGCGCGGCATCCTGCGCAACGACAGCGAAGCCGAGGACGTGGTGCAGGAAACCTATGTTCGCGCGTTCACCCATCTCGACGGCTTTCGCGGCGAATCCGGCCTGTCGACCTGGCTGTCGCGCATTGCCATCAACGAGGCGCTCGGCCGTGTGAGAAGCCGGAAGGTGCATGTCGAGATCAGTGCGCTGCCGGAGGCAACGCTCGAGGCCCAGATCATCCAGTTTCCCGTGTCCTCCGCCGCAGGCGATCCGGAAAAATCCATGGCCCAACGTGAAATCCAGCGCGTCGTCGAGCACGCGGTCGATGAACTGCCCGATGTCTTCCGCATGGTCTTCATCGCGCGCGTGATGGAGGGCATGACCATCGAGGAGACCGCGGAACTGCTCGGCGTCAAGCCGGAGACAGTGAAGACGCGGCTGCATCGCGCTCGCTCGATGCTGCGCGAGAACGTCGAGAAGAAGATCGGGCCGGTGGTGATGGATGCGTTCCCGTTTGCCGGCCAGCGCTGCGAGCGCCTGACCGAGATCGTGCTGAAGCGGCTCGGCGTCGGCGCGTGATTTTCTCGGGAACGTCCGCGACCGTTCTCCATCCAATGCCTGTGAGATCACATGCCGGGAACGACCGGCACCACAGGAGTGTCAAGCCATGTTCATCCGATGCAGCGTGGCGATCGCCACGGTCGCCCTTCTAGTCAGCCCTGCGCTGGCGCAAGGCGCAAAGCCCACTGATCCGCAGATCGCCCATATCGCCTACACCGCAGGCGTGATCGACATCAACGCAGCCAAGCAGGCGTTGAAAAAGGCGAAGAACAAGGACGTCAAGGCATTCGCGCAGGACATGGTGCGCGACCACGAGGCGGTGAACAAGCAGGCGCTCGCGCTGGTCAAGAAGCTGAACGTCACGCCGGAGGACAACGACACCAGCCGCACGCTGTCCAAGCAGGCGAGCGACAAGCTCGCCGAGCTCGGCAAGCTCAGCGGCGCCGCCTTCGACAAGGCCTATGTCGAGAACGAGGTCGCCTACCACAAGACGGTCAACGGCGCGCTGGAGACCCAGCTCATTCCCGCCGCCAACAATGCCGAGCTGAAGGGCCTGCTGCAAACCGGATTGAAGATCTTCCAGGGTCATGAGCAGCATGCCGAGCACGTCGCGGCCGAGTTGAAATAAATGAGGGCGATGATGCCGGGACGGCTGTTGCCCGTGGCCGCGATCGTGCTCGCGTCGATGGTCGTTCGGGCGTGCGCCGCAACCGTGCAGATCACGATGGAGAATCTCGAGATCGCGCCTGCCGAGGTTTCGGTGAAGGTCGGAGATACCATCGAGTGGGTCAACAAGGATGTGTTCGCCCACACGGCGACCGCGAGGAACGGCGATTTCGACGTCAACCTGCCGCCGAAGAAGTCGGCGACCTTCGTCGTGAAGAAGACGGGGACGGTCGACTACTACTGTCGCTTTCATCCCAACATGAAGGCGACGCTCAAGATCGCGCCCTGAGGTTTTTCCCGGGGTGGTTCGGGAAAATACTCCCTGACGGTTGCGGGCTATTGCTCATCTCGTGACGCGCGCTTTCGTGCGATCATGGCGCAGCCATCGCGACCTGTCGTCAGGTCATTCCTCCGCAGACTTCGCCCCGCCTCTTCGGCGGGGTGATTTTTGGCTACTGCTTGGCGAGGGCGATCGAGAATTCGCCGTTGCGAATGCGGGCCGGAAAGCCCTCGACGAATTTCGCCACCGCGTCCTCGCCATAGGTGCCGACGAGCTCGGCGAGCGCCGCAAACAGGCTCGCCTGCGCGAGGCAATCGCCGTCGACGCCATCATGGCGCGCTTCCGCCCAGGCCTCGTTGAGATAGCTGAGCGCTGCCTGCTTCTGCTCGTGGTCGGGCAGCGGTGCGCGGGCGGGGGCGTAGGACACTGGAATGCTCATGAAACTCGAATGGCTGGAGGCGCAATCCACGGCGATGCGCTGCGTGAGAGGTGTAGCACGCAGATTAACGTCGCCTAGGCCACATCTTTAGGAAAGGTTAACGGAGGTGAACAATGTGGAGGAGTTGTTCCCGCGACACATCCGGTATTGCCAAATCCTCATGGCGAGGAGGCGCATCCACCTCTCTCTCGTTATTCCGGGACGCGCGATCAGGCGCGGGGCCGGAATGATGAGATCGCGTTTGAATTCAGTTCGCGTAGCGCGCCGTCAGGTCGCGGGAGATTTTCGAGCCTTCCTCGATGTAGCGGCGGATCGCGACCGTCGCGGCGGGGGTGCAACTCCGGTAGGTCTGTTGAAAACCGTTATAGCCGCGGTTGAAGCCGGCGATCATGCGGGTTCGGCGCTCGCCGGAGGGGGTTTCGGCGTCGATCAGCGCCTGCATCTCGTTGCGCCATTTGTTGCCTTCATTGGCCCCGCAGATGCTGCGCAGGTAGTGCAGGCCGCCGAGGATTTCCGCCAGCCGCTGCAAATCGCCGTCGAATGGCGCAGCCACATCCTGGGCCCGGGCGGGCGCGACGGCGCAGGCAAGAATCAGGGCCAAAACGGCCGGAAATCGCTTGGACATCGGCGGGTGTATGCCCCTTAAGGCCGGCAGACGCAAGGCAGCCTCCCGGGCCGTCAAGGCCCGATCAGGCGCCTTGCTGCCTGGATGACCTCCTCCAGCCCCCCGGTGAGCTTGAGGTCGCCGAGGCCGCCCGGCGCGTCGGGAGCGAGCCAGCAGAAATCGTCCAGCTCCTCATTCAGAACCGGCTCCCTGGCCGTCCAGCGCGCCGCAAAGGACATGATCAGGTAGTGGCCGGCGCCGCCCGTGGACGGCAGCACCTCGCGCCAGCCGGCGAGACCCACGATCTCGATCGCGAGCCCGGTCTCCTCGTCGACCTCGCGCATCAGCGCCTGATGCAGCGATTCGCCGAATTCGACCCGGCCGCCCGGCAGCGAATAGAAGCCCTTGGCTGGCGAGCGGGCGCGGCGAACCAGCAGCACCTTGCCATCGCGGAAAATCGCGGCGCTGACAGCGAGCTGGGGATGGCTCGGCTGCACGGTGTCCGCCTCAATTCGACATGATGGTATCGACGTCGGCTTCCGCGCCGCCGTTGATGATGCCGCCGCAGGCCGCGATCAGTGGCTTGACCCAGAGGGTGGCCTGCTCGGCGAGCTTGACGCGCGTGGCGTCCTTCTCCACCTCCCGCATGGCCGAGCCGACCGCGGTCAGGATCGAGGTCATGGTGTCGGTGATGTGATCGAACTGCGTGCGCACGTTGGGAGCGGCCTTCTCATAGGCCTCGATCGCGAGATCGCGCGCCTTGAAGTTCGAGGCCGTGAAATGCTCGGCATAGGACAGCGGCGTCCAGGTCAGGAAGTCTTCGGCGCATTCCGGCATGTCCGGGACCATTTCGAGCAGCATGACGGCTTCATTGAAATGGTTCAGATAGTCGGTTGCAAGCCCGGTCCGCGGGTTGATGTTGGCCACGCGCAGACGCTCAGCCCAGGCCGCCGCCTCGGGGCCCGTCACATGTGTCCGCGCGGGTTCGGCGACCATTGAGCTCATCGGCTGCAGTGTTAACGTTGGGGGTTAAAAGGTGCTGAACGGAACCCATATAGGCCCCTAAAGGATGTGCGGACGCTTTGTCATAACCTCGGCCCCGGCGGCTTTGCGGCAACTCTTTGGCTATCTCGAGCAGCCGAATTTCCCGCCACGGTACAACGTCGCCCCGACACAGCCGATTCCGGTGGTGCTGGTCGATAAGGGCGCGCGGCATTTTCAGCTCATGCGCTGGGGGCTGCTGCCGACCTGGGTGAAGGATCCCCGTGGTTTTACGTTGTTGATCAATGCACGCTCGGAGACGGTGCTGGAAAAGCCCGCCTTCAAGAACGCGATTCGGAGGCGCCGCGGCCTGATTCCGGCCGACGGTTACTACGAATGGAAGGCGGTGGACGGCCGCAAGCAGCCTTATTTCATCCATCGCGCCGATGGGCAGCCGCTCGGTTTTGCCGCGGTGTTCGAGACCTGGGTCGGGCCGAACGGCGAGGAGCTAGACACCGTCGCGATCGTCACGGCGGCGGCGAGCGAGGATCTCGCCGGGCTGCATGACCGCGTGCCGGTGACGATTTCCCCGCAGGATTTCGAGCGCTGGCTCGACTGCCGCGGCGACGAGGTCGATGCAATCCTGCCGCTGATGGCGGCGCCGCGCATTGGCGAATTCGCATGGCACCCGGTCTCCACCCGCGTCAACCGCGTCGTCAATGATGACGAGCAGTTGCTGCTGCCGATCAGCGCAGAGGAGATGGAGGCGGAAGCGCCGAAGAAGAAGGTGGTGCGAAAAGCTGCAGCAACGTCGGTTGATGACGGGCAGGGGTCGTTGTTCTAGGTACGGCCACAAAACAAGCCGTCGTCCCAGACAAGCGCAGCGAAGATCCGGGATCCATAACCCCAGGATTGCGTTTGGCGAAGATTCTGAACCACGATCTCGCGCAACAACTACCCCCTGTGGCTATGGGTCCCGGGCTCGCGCTACGCGCGCCCCGGGGTGACAGCGTTGTTGTGGCACCGGCTTCACACGATCTCCCTTGCCCGCAAATCCGCGATCTCTGTTGCGTCAAAACCCAGCTCGCCCAGCACCGCATCTGTATCCGCGCCCAGCTCGGGGGCCATGCGGTCGAGCCTGCCGCCGCCATGGGCGAGCTGGAATCCGCTGCCGGCGAAGCGCAGGCGGCCGTAGGGCGTGTCGAGCTGCTGAATCGCGCCGCGCGCAACGATCTGCGGATGGTCGATGATCTCCTCGATTGTCCAGATGCTGGCGCAGGGGGCGCCGGCATCTTCCAAAATCGTCTCCCATTCGCGCGGGCTCTTCGTCGCCAGCGCCGCTTCGATGATCGCGCGCAAGCTGCCCTCGTTCTCCTTGCGGGAGAACCAGTCGGCAAAGCGCGGATCCTCCAGCGTGTCCGCGCGGCCCAGCGTCGTCATCAGCGCGCGATATTGCTTCTCGTTGTTGACCGCGAGCAGGATGTAGCCGTCGCCGCATTTGAACAGATTCGCGGTGGTCTTGCGGCTGACGGCCTGATTGCCCGAGAGCTGTTGGCGATGGCCGGCGACCGACCAGTCCGCGATCTGGCCCGACAGGAACGCCAGCGTCGCCTCCAGCATGGAGACGTCGACGAGCTGCCCCATGCCGGTGCGGTCGCGCTGGTAGAGCGCGCTCGAGACGGCGAAGGCGGCGGTCGCGCCCGAAAGCACGTCGCACACCGCAAAGCCTGCGCGCGTCGGCCCGGTCTCGGGATGGCCTGATATGGCCATGATGCCGGAGAGCGCCTGCATCTTGCCGTCATAGCCTGGGCGCAGCCGATCGGGGCCAGTCTGGCCGAAGCCGGAGACGGCGCAATAGATCAGCTTTGGATTGATCGCAGACAGCGCCTCATAGCCGATGCCGAGCTTGTCCATCACGCCCGGGCGAAAGTTCTCCATGACGACATCGACCTCGGCGGCGAGCTTCCTGACGATCGCGATCGCATCGGGCTTTTGCAGATCGAGCGTCAGGCTGCGCTTGTTGCCGTTGATGGCCTGGAACGCCGGCGCGAGCCCGCGCTCCGCCCATTCGCGGCTGAGCGGCGTGCGGCGCATGTCCTCGCCCTCGCGCCGCTCGACCTTGATGATTTCGGCGCCCAGCAGCGCAAGCTGGTAGCTCGCATAGGGGCCGGCGAGCACTTGCGTGAAGTCGAGGATCTTGACGTCTTGGAAGGGCCTCGTCACGACGTGCTTCTCCCGTCACGCTGCGCGGTTGCCGCGCGCGATCTCCTTCTGCTTGTCGAACTCGGCGCGCCGCTGCGCGAGCTCTTCGGGCGAGAGCTGCGCGATGTTGTTGTAGTCGAGCTTCCAGGAGGCATCCTCGCTCCAGCGCAGCGGCGATTGCATCATGGTACGCGGGCCGCTGGCGGATTCGAGCAGCTTCAACGCCAGCTCGAGCGTCTGTGCCTGCGAGGTGATGTCGTGCGGCTTGCCGGCAGAATTGCCGAGCGGGAAGTCGGAGAACAGGAAGCGCGGCACCGCGGCATGCTCGACGATATCCTTGGCGCAGCCCATGATGACGGTGGGAATGCCGCTGGCCTCCAGATGCCGCGCGACCAGCGCGGTGGTCTGGTGGCAGACCGGGCAGTTCGGCACCAGCACTGCGACATCGACCTCATCAGTGAGGCAGCGCGCCAGAATCTCCGGCGCATCGGTGTCGAGCGTGACGCGATGGCTGCGATTGGTCGGCGCACCGAAGAAGCGAGGGCTCACCTCGCCGATGCGCCCCGCGGCGGATGCCTTCAGGAACTGCGGCAGCGGGAACCAGGTGCCGCTGTCGGTAGCGGACGTGTGCTTGCGGTCGTAGCCGATGTGCGAGATGCGCAAATCGTGCGCCTTCGAGGTGTCGCCGTCATAGACTTTGTAGAATTTTGCACCGCCATTATATGCGGCGCCCGGCCCCTGGTCGCCCTTGGCCGGATCGTAGGGCGCGGCCGTCGTGATGATCGTGACGCGCGATTGCGCCAGCGGTTTCTTCAGCGGCTGGAACGGCGCGTCGATGTAATGCGCCCAGCGATACGGCGTAGTGTAGCC
>NZ_JBVUBB010000073.1:0-18693 GCF_055791185.1 Bradyrhizobium ingae | reverse complement strand
ACATTCTTCGCCAAATCTATTCCGATCGTGCTAACTTCCATGGCGGACGCTCCTTCTCTGCAGTGGCTGTTTCAACACCACCATCTTGGCACATTGATGCCGTCGAGGGGGGCGTCCACCCCATCACGGAACACTTCCCTGCAAATCTACCGTCTTTGCGCAGCTTTTTTTGGAGGCTTACGCAGTATCTGTATCAGGGGCCCCCTCGCCTCGCTCAGGCCCACCAAGGGGATGCACGCCCCTCTCTCCGCCGCCGTCGCTCCCCAGCGCTCCGCTTTGAGCAAGCGAGCGACGTCAGCTCCGGGGGGATGGCTCGGCCGGACCCCATGATCAATTTTGCTGAACTTGACGCACAGAATTTGTGGCCGCCGCGCGGGTGTAGAAGACTGGTTGTCGATGGTTGTTATCGGACCACCGCAGGGGGATTACGCTATCTGATGCCGCTGGCCAACGTCTGGTTACGGCTGGTGAGGTCCCGACTCTCGCTGGTGATGTCGGTTAGCGATCCGGCGAGTTCGCACATTCACGCCAAGCATCGGCAGTGAGTGCGGATGCCAGCTGTGAGAAGAAATTCTTTTCAGCGCCAGAAGACTTCCGGGGCGATTTCGTCCCGAACGGTGGGCGATCTCCAATCGGGATGGCACTGGTGCGCGATTTCGAGCAGTAGTTTAGACACGGGCTTTTGGATCAACGCCGATCCGGTCTCGCCGTTTCGAGATTATATTCGACCAGGGTCGATCTTGGCGCCGCCCTGCGACATTGGCGCGAGATATTCGCTGGATTGCACGAGACCGGGCACGCGCTCGATGCGGTACAACGTTCTGCACACGAGGCTCCCTGTGCATACTCGCTCGCAACCAGCTGTTCCTAGAGAGAGACTCTCTCAAACTCCTCAGTATGCCCCCTTCGGAATCAGCCGCTGTCCCGAAGCAAATCTCATGGCTTCTGGTTGAGTTCAATTCGCAGTTTGCGGGCCGGCACATGGTCATTTGCTCGAACAGACCTACACAGACAATTTTTCTATCGTAACTTGACCGCCGGAGGGCACCGATTCGCGTTCTAATACTTTTCAAATCCCACCATTTTCATGCTCCAGCGGTTGACGCCTCCCTTATCGGCGCGATGAATAAACATCTTCCGGATCGAGGTCTCCAGGTTTCTGAGTTCGCTTCCAGGCAGGAATGGAATGTCCAGCTGACGCGTTTGCACAAACTTTTCAATCACCGCCTCAGTTGGATTGCAGGACGGCAGTCTTGCGGCAACCAGGTGAGTGGCATGCAGATCCTCGATAAAGTAAAAGCCACCAGGCTCGACGATAGGAAAGAGCTTCGCCAGAGCAAGCTGCTGGTGGTAAGCGGCGTGTGAAGCGTCCTCGATGATGATCCTCACGGGCGGGAGTGAGCTCGCAAGACGTTCGAGAGCTAGCGCATCGCCCATGTCAAGGCGCTCGAACCGGAATCGGTCTATCTTAAAGGCGCTAAAATCGGAGATGTCACAGCCGACGACTTCAGCTTTGGGAAAGAACTCCAGCCACATCCTAATAGATGGAATGTCGTAGACCTTGCGATCGAGCAGTACATCAGGATCGAGAGAACCGTGCCCGTGCTGCAATCCAATCTCGACCATCGTGAAAGGTTCGTGACGGAACTCCTCGAACAAAAAAGAGTAAAAGCTGGTGTAGCCATGGGCGTCGCCAACCTCATCACCTTTATCGGTTCCAAGGGCATTTGCTCGTTTCGTCAAATTCGGCACGCTCATTCCAAGACCACCTATCATTGCAAGACGCCGGCACACCCGGACGGCTTTCAAATTGCATGCCAAGCGGCAATTACTAACTTGTATTGCCTATCCCTATTCTACGCCTGTCATGGGTTCAACAAAGTGTCGCGACTCCGACGGCCGGCTCCACGCTCCATCTCATTAATTTTTCTTAGCGCATACCATCTGACGGCAACGAGCCACCTTTTATGGTGTTGGCTTTAGTCAGAATGAAGCGATCGCACGATCATCTCTGTACCAATGAAAATGCGCAGGCTAATAGAAGCTCGCGGCCCGCCAGCCACACCTCTCCATAGCGACGGTTTGCATTCGTTCCGCGGTTAAGAGGCTAGCAACACAACACGATAGCGACGTCCAAATCGCTCATTTCGAGCGCTGGTTGCCGAAGGCAAGGCGCGAACACTTATTTCCTTCGATGAAGCTTTATGCGCGGTGTTCAACGAGTTAAGTACCTTCGGCACGCCGCCAGATTCGGGGGCTGGTGCCGGTGCTACGCTTAAACTCGCGGCTAAAATGATAGACGTCGCAGAAACCGCAGCGTTCGGCAATCGCGCCGAGTCCCGCGTCACTTTCCAAGAGCAACTTTTGCGCCATCATGATCCGCTCTCGAATGAGCCAGCGCCGTGGGCTGATCTGCAGATGCCTTTGGAATAGCCGTCGCGTCTGTGCCGCGCTGAGGCCGGTGACCGAAGCCAGTTCCTCGGCATGCCAAGATCGCTCAGGGGCCTGCCGCATCTTTGAAACGATGGAACGCAATGGGGCGGGGAGACGGGATTCACCGTGCTTTGAAGAAGGTTCTGCAATGAGATGCATCAATTCGGCCACAAGGCGATTGAGTGCCAAATCGACGTTATCGTCCCTGGCGCGTAAGACATCAAACAGATTTCCGAACCATCGTTCGATGTCTTTCGGCACCAATATCGTTGCAAGGGTTGCGCCGGCGCCGAACACCTTTCGCCGAATCGCCGCACAGTTTGGTCCGTCGATCCGCACCCATAGAACGGTCCAGGGATCGTACTCATCCGGCCAGTGGGCATGTGGAGTCTCGTTCGCAATCCAAATCAACTGACCGCGCCCAACACTCAATGTCCTGCCCTCGCTGAATACGAAGCCGCGCCCCGCCGTGCAGTACAGAATGTCCTGGCCCGGATAATTGTCTCGTTCGATGCGATGGTCACGTGCGGTGATGGCTTTGCCAGCCCTAAGCACCGTAAAGGCGCAGCGAGTCCAGGCGGCATCAGGGGGGACGTACTGATGGCTCTCAGGAAACAGTGTGCGCTGCGGTAATATTGCCATGCGCGTTTTATATAAATCGGGGAGTGCTTTGTCCATTTCCCCTCGCGAATTCCAAATCTATGCTCGCTCATAACGACTAACAAACGACCTCGGCGAACGGTGTCGCGGATATGCACGTTTTGTATCTCTGGAAGTTTGGGCGAGGAATCAGGGAGGAGCCGGTGCTGATACTCACCGCCCGCGAGCTGCGCCACCACGCTGAGTACGGACATTTATTCCGCGCCGATATCGCGGAGGCAATCCACGCAAGCGCTGGCCTCAGGCACCTTCAGGGGAGGAATCGATGAGTAAACCGAAAATCACCGTCGTCGGCAGCTTCGCGGTGGGATTAACCATTCGCGCGCCGAACATCCCGGTCTTTGGCGTCACGATGCTTGGTAGCAGTTTCGATATGGGGCCGGGCGGCAAGGGCTCAAATCAGGCGGTTGCGACTGCGCGGCTCGGGGCGGACTCATCGCTAGTGGCCATCATTGGCAAAGACAAGTTCGCCGATATCGCAACAGACCTCTACAAGGCCGAAGGCGTTGACACAGCGCATGTCAAGCAAATCGCGGAAAGTCCAACGGCGGTGGGCTTCATCATTCTCAACGAGCGGGGTGAGAACTTCATCATCATGGACTATGGCGCCACCAACGCCATGGATCCGGCTTTTGTGGATCGCGCCGAGAGCCGCATTCGGGAAAGCGACGTCGTCATGGCGGTCCTCGAGCCTCCGGTTGAGGTGGCAATGCGGGCCATGGAGCTAGGGCGCAAGCACGGCAAGAAAACTGTCCTCAATCCGGCCCCCGCAGCGCCGTTGCCGGATGAGATTTTCCCATTGGTCGATTACCTGACGCCGAACGAGAGCGAACTTCGGATTCTGCTGGGTCTGCGGCCGGACGATCCGCGCCCCTCGCGCGAACTGGTGGAGATGTTGCGTAAGCGCGGCGCCGCCAATGTGATCGTAACGCTTGGCGACCGCGGCGTTCTTATCGTCACAGATGCGATCGATACAGCCATCCCGGCTGCCGAGGTCGACGTTGTCGACACGACGGGTGCTGGCGACGCGTTTAATTCCGGCTTCGCTGTGGCTCTGGCCGAAGGCCGGGATGTGATCGACGCCGCGCGCTTCGGGGTTTGCTGCGGTGCCCTGGTCTGCACCAAGCTCGGGGTCATTCCCGGCATGGCAACGCGCAGAGCAGCGGACGAGATGTACCGTACAATTTCCGCCTCGGGCCGAAAGGAAGCAGAATGGACCTGAACCAGAAGCTTCGAGACGCCGGATTGTCCTGCACCATCGTCAAGAAGGCCAATGGCGGGGTGAGAATCGCTTGGGAGCCAGAATGCCGCTCGCCGCGCTCCTTTTGGCCTGTTCTCGGCATCGCTGCAGGGCGGCACGGGGGCGAGCGGAGTGCATGGTGATCGCTCATGATTTGATGTCATCTTACGCGGACGCCGGGCCGAAGAGCGATGCGCCGCAGCTCAGTCATGCGCCGATCCTCTCGAATTTTTCGACCGGCGTGGGGTCGGCACGCTCGACCTCAATAACCTAGAGAGCTGACTGGCAAGATGCCTCGGATCTACGATTGGGCCGCGCGCGAAGCTGAGCGGACGGTGACGGTGGCGGACCTGCGCGCCGCCCGACACTCGGGCAAGCGCTACACTCAGGTCACCGCCGAGACGGCGGACGAAGCGGCGGCGGCGGAGGAATCCGGCATCGAGATGCTGGTTGCCCGCGCCAGCAACGTGGAGGCCGTGCGCAAGGGCTCGAAGCGACTCTTCGTCACCGCGGCGCTGGGCTTTGCTGAAGCCGCGACGCAGGACGATATCCTACGTACCGCATTGAAGGCGCTGACCGACGGCGCCGACGCGGTAATCACCGCTCGCAGCATGGCGACCGTCTCGATGCTTGCGGCGGAGGATATTCCGGTCGTAGGTCATTTGGGCCTCGTCCCAAGGAAATCAACCTGGGTTGGAAAGCTTCGCGCTTTCGGCAAGAAGGCGGACGAGGCCCTCGAGCTTTTTCATCGCTTCCGCCGCCTGGAAGAGGCCGGCGCGTTTGCAGTGGAATGCGAGCTCATCCCAGCCAGAGTTCTGGCAGAGATTCGCGGGCGGACAGGACTGGTGACGATTTCGCTTGGCTCTGGACCAGATGCGGATGTGATCTTTCTCTTCACAGAGGACATCTGTGGCGGGGAAGGCCGCAGGCCCCGGCACGCTCGAACCTATGGGAACCTGCAAGCCCTGCAAGAGCGTGTCAAACAAGAGCGAGTGAAAGCCTTCACTGCATTCCGCGCTGACGTCAATGCAAGCGCGTTTCCGGGGCCGCAGGAAATTTCGCAAATCGATGACAATGAATTTGCCACGTTTACGGCAACGCTGAAGCAAGAGGACTATTGAGGGTTTAATCCACAACCTCGGAGCGATATCGGCGGAAACAGTGATTTCTCGGCGACTGAGGTTTTCGCTCTTTGCGAGCATTTCTCATCCAGAAATCAAACGGAATGGAGGCAGATATGGACGACATCTTATACGGCACGCGTGACAAACGCGGGAACTGGACGCCTAACAAACGGCCAGAACGCGCCCCGATTTTTGTCTGGCCGGTCCAACCCAAGAAAATTCTACGTTGGCTGCCAGGGTACTTGTTACCTTGGAATGCCCTCTATTTCGTGATCTCGCTAGTATCGTGGATCTATCTGACACCCGCGCTTGATACAATGCGGGAATTCCGCGCTGATTGGATTTTGCTCATTCTGCTGCGCAACGCCGGGCTAACGGTATTGCTCTATGGCAGCTTCCACTTGATCCTCTACATCCAACGGCGCCAGCAAACCAGCTTCAAGTATAACGCAAAGTGGCCCGACACCAAAAATACGACCTTCATGTTCGGAAGCCAGACCGCCGAAAACGTATTTTGGACCATGTGTAGCGGCGTGCCGGTCTGGACCGCATACGAGGCGCTCACCTGGTGGATGTACGCTAACGGCTTTGTGCCGTACGTCGATTTCGGAACGCACCCGGTATACTGCGCCGCTCTTGTGTTGGTGATGCCAGCCTGGCGCGAGTTGCATTTCTATCTAATTCACCGCCTCATGCACATGGGAGCGCTGTACCACATCGTTCATAAGGTACACCACAAGAACGTTAACCCGGGACCTTGGTCCGGCTTGTCGGCGTCCACGCTCGAACACATTGGTTATTTCTCCGGCGTGCTGATCCATTTCGTCGTGCCCTCCCACCCGGTGCATGCAATGTTTCAACTCATGCACGCGGGCTTGTCGCCGGCAAAGTCTCACACCGGTTTCGACCGAGTCGTGGTGGACGATGCACTGGCCATCAACACCGACAATTTTTACCACTACCTGCACCACAAATATTTCGAGGTGAACTACGGCGAGCGGCGCATCCCGCTTGACGAGTGGTTTGGCACGGCTCACGACGGATCTGCGGAGGCCGACGAGAGGATGTATAAACGCATAAAAGCCAAGAAATGGGCCCGCGGCAATTAGCTCGCCAGCCGGCGTGACAGCAAGGTTTGTACGCCCTTGCTATGAGCGCTGAGCACATGCGGCTTTCCGTTGCACCGACAGAAGCGGCGCCGCTGAAGGACACATCAGAGCATCGGCGGCATCACAGCAGGTTGAAATTTAAGGAAACAGAATGACTAGTCAGGGTGAATGGGTCGCAGCCTGCGCTATCGATGCATTGATGCCCGAAGAGGCCCTTCGCCTGGATCACGGCAGCCGCACGTTCGTAATAGTTCGCTCGCCGGAAGGTGATTACTTCGCAATCGATGGCCACTGCTCCCACGAGAAAGTCCATCTAGCGGACGGCATTGTCGATGGGGGCATCATTGAGTGCCCCAAGCATTTTGGGACCTTCGATTATCGAACCGGCGAATCGCGTGCCTTGCCTGCATGCGTCGACCTGCGCAATTACGAGGTCAAGATCGAGAACGGCACTGTTTTGATCAAAGTATGAAGACATCAGAGCCGGAAGGCACGATAATGCCGAAGCAGAGCTTACTTGTACTGCAGTCACTTTGGGCCATGGAACGGCGCCAGCCTGACGGCATCGAACGTTCTATCGATCAGAACCTGGCGATGATCCGGGAAGCGGGGTTCGATGGGATCAGTACCCCGTGCACTGATCCTGCACGCGTCGCTCTGATTGCGCGTGCCCTCGCCGGCTCAGGACTTGCAGTTGAGGGTATGTGCTTCCCGCAGACGATCGACCACTTGAAAGCCGGCATTGAACTCGCTGGGCGGCTTGGCGTCTTGCATATCAACATCCAGCCTGACATCCGCCCGCGCCGTATTGCCGACTGTATCCCGCTGTTGGAAGGCTGGATCAGGGTGGCGCAAGATGCGGGCATGCCGATCTACTTCGAAACGCATCGCAATCGGATGACGACTGATCTCCTTTTCACACTCGACCTGATGGACCACGTTCCTGAGATGCGTATGCTTGCCGATCTCTCGCATTTCCTAGTGGGCCGCGAGTTCTGGTATCCGATCTCGGATGAAGACGAAGCGCTGGTGCGGCAGGTGCTCGACCGTAGTTGGGCTTTTCATGGCCGCGTTGCGTCGCGCGAGCAGATTCAAGTTGAGATCACTTTCCCCCATCACAAAATCTGGCTGGACCTGTTCCTTGATTGGTGGAAATACGGCTTCAAGAGCTGGCGAAGGCGTGCTGGCGCGGGTGCCTGTCTCACTTTCGTTTGCGAACTTGGCCCGCAGCCTTATGCCATTAGCGATCGCCAGGGCAACGACACCATAGATCGCTGGGAAGAAGCTCTCTTACTCAAATCCCTGGTGCGGAGCCTGTTCGAGAGTGTGGCAAGCGATGCGCAGCCTTCGCTGGGAAATGGTTCGGCTGCTTGAGTAACCAATCCACAATGGTGATCGTTGGGGCGGGCGAAGCCGGCACGGCCGCTGCCGTCGCCCTGCGCGAGGGCGGCTGGAAGGGTATCGTGGCCTTAATCGGCAACGAAACTATGCTGCCGTATGAGCGCCCGCCTCTATCCAAGGCGATGCTGACCGACGAGATGAGCCCTGGGCCCAAGCCGATTGTGACGCCACAACGCCTCGCCGAGTTGGAGATCGATTATCTCCAGGGAAGTAAAGTGCTTTCGATTGATCGCGCGGCCAACATGGTTACGCTCTCAAACGGATCAAGGATGGCCTATCACCGACTCCTACTGGCCACAGGAGCACGACCTCGGACACTGAGCGTTCCGATCGCTGAAGGAACGAGGGTGGCGACGCTGCGGACGTATGAGGACGCCACGCGCATTCGCCAAGTTATTGGCCAAGGATGCGACGTGGTTGTGATCGGCGGCGGCTTTATCGGGCTTGAGGTCGCCGCGAGCGCGGTCTCGAGAGGTGCTTCGGTGGTCGTACTGGAGGCTGGATCGCGGTTACTTATGCGAGCAGTGCCGCCTCCTATGGCTGAACTGATCAGGGCGAAGCACGAACGTTCTGGGGTGTGCATTGAGACAAGCGCTATCGTTGAGCGGATCGACTTCGGCGAAGGACGCTCCAACGTGGTGCTGACAGGTGGGCGGACACATGTGGCCGATCTGGTAATCGTTGGGGTCGGTGCGACGCCGAACGTCGAACTTGCGCAAGCGGCAGGATTAGCTGTCGATAATGGCATCATTCTTGACGAGACGCTGGCGACTTCGGACCCGCATGTCTTCGCGGCGGGGGACTGCTGTTCGTTTCCACATCGCCTCTATGAAAAGCGCGTCAGGCTGGAGGCCTGGCGCAACGCGCAGCGGCAAGGTGCGGCGGCGGCAGCGAACATGCTGGGCGAGAACCGTCCCTATGAGGACGTACCCTGGTTTTGGTCCGATCAATACGACGAGACACTGCAAATCATCGGCCTCTGCCCGGAGGGAGAAATTCCCGTAATCAGGAACCTCGGCGCCAGGGGACAGTTCTTGTTTTACCTAGCCGCCGACGGACGCATGGTCGCCGCTTGTGGATTTGGGGGCCTGGGCACTGTGGCGAGGGAAATACGTGTCGCCGAGATCATGATCAGCAGGCGACTTAGCCCCACGGCAGAGGCGCTCGCTGACCCCGCAATAAACATGAAACGTTTACTGGTTTAGCTGGAATTCACATCGCACACGCGGATTCAACAAGACGCGGCAATCCAAGATTTGCCGAAGCAGAAGTGCCGCGCGCGCCAATCCAGTGAAAAGGAACGACCTGGCAGAGCCAGATGGCGCTTTCAGTCACCAAGATCGCCCACGGATCATCGAACTACTCGGCCAGCGCCAGCTGCGAGCGCAGCTAGTGGCAGGCTCATAGTCCGAACGCGGCGTGGCGCGCGCCTGGAAATGAGCTCGCCCCCTCGAGAACTCCAAGAGCGCCTAGCTTCCCCGACGCCCCGTGGCCTCCCAGCGGCTCACTAAGCCACGACTAAGCGGGTGAGGCGCGCGAGAGCCTGGAGATCGCGGGTATGTGGCTTCTCCAAGATTAAGGGACGAAGCGGCGAACCGGTTTGCCAGCGGATACGCTCGCTGAGAAGCCCTCGTCGACATTGCGGCGACGCAAGCGGAATTCCTTCGCCTGCTTGGCCTGGACGCGGTAGCTCTCGATGATCAATGCATTGATGATCCGCGGTTCGATGCCACACCTGACCTGAACCGTCAAACCGATTGCGCGAGGCCGGTTCTCGGCAGTACGTCGGAACACGCTTGCCGGTTGGTGGCGGTAGCGCATGCTTCTGTCCGAAAACACGCGCGCCCGATGTCACGAACCCGCCAAGCTGTTGACGAACGAGAGAGTTGGGCAGGAAACCGCGAGGAACTTCCTCCGATTCACATTGGCCCAAATCATGCACCGAGCTACGCGCGGCAATAGCAATTGGATCTCCGCGCTAGGGTCTCGCCTCTGAGGACGGTCATGGACATGCGGAATGAAACGTTGATCGAAGTCGAACGCGAGCAGTCCAGGACAAGTCACTCCACTACGACCGCGCACTCGCATGCTTTCGGAATCCACTTCGATTTCCAAGTTAGTCGAATTACCGGCATTTGACATGGAGGCACTATGCGCATCTGCGGTATCAAGCTGACGCATGACGGAGCGATCGCTCTTGTCGAGGATGGGCGGCTTATCTTTTGTATCGAACAGGAGAAGCGAAGCAACAACCCGCGATATCAAACGATCGATAATCTCGATGCAATCGTCGTTGCTTTGGCGGACAACGGTCTGGATCCAAGCGAAGTTGATCAGTTCGTCATCGACGGCTGGGCGGGGACGGTGGAGTCGGAGTTCCAGATTCTCAGCGGGACCGTACCTATCACTCTCAAGGGGGGACCATATATTGAATGCCATCCAGAGGGCCTTCTCAACTCGCGCGACGGGTTTGGCCTTAAGCTCGACGGCAGCGATTTCCCTTATAGAAGCTATCCGCACGTTACAGGCCACGTGGCCGCAGCATACTGCACAAGTCCCTTTGCCAGAGCTGGACAGCCCGCTTTCTGCCTGGTGTGGGACGGCGGCGCGTTTCCACGTCTCTATTATGTAGAACAGGGCGGCGCCCGTTTCATCGAATGCCTGTTTCCGGTGATTGGGCACGTCTATGCCGCAGCTGGGCTTCACTTTGGACCGTACAAGCAAGCATATCATCCCATTTGGGATCTAGGAGATCCCGGTGTGGACCCGGGCGGCGCCGGCAAGCTCAACCTTGGTATTGCCGGCAAGGTTATGGCCTATATCGCGCTCGGGTCTGTTGACGAAACCATCGTGACGGTCTTTCAGGAGCTCTATCAGGAGCGCTTTGCGACTGACGCGAAGCTTGCCAGTTATCGTACCGATATCAAGAGCGCGGAGTCCGCGCTTGCGAGCTTGCACGCCTTTTTCGATGCCAGCGGGAGCCGATTGAAGACCAAGGCAGCCGAAGATGTGCTCTCATCATTTCATTGCTTCCTCGAGCGTCTGCTCGTCCGCGAAATGACGACTGCTTTGCAGCGTCATTCGCGTTTTGCGACGCGAAATTTGTGCATAGCCGGTGGCTGCGGACTCAATATCAAATGGAACAGTGCACTACGTGCGACAGGTCTATTCGATGCTGTCTGGGTGCCCCCGTTTCCGAATGACAGTGGCTCGGCAATCGGTGCCGCTTGCTGCGCAATGGTGGCGGACAAGGGCTTCGTGCCGTTGGAATGGTCCGTATATAGTGGTCCGGCCCTGCAAGCTAGCGAAGTGTCGCCCGAATGGAAAGCCACGCCGTGTAGTATGCGTGAACTTGCGACCATTCTCGCCAGCAACGAGCCAGTGATTTTTCTTGCTGGCCGCGCCGAGCTTGGACCTCGGGCTTTGGGTAGCAGAAGCATTCTTGCATCTGCGACATCGCCGCGAATGAAGGACTACCTCAACGACATCAAACTTCGCGAACATTTCCGGCCAGTGGCGCCGATATGTCTGGAGGATCGTGCGCCGGATATTTTCAGTCCCGGAACTCCGGACCCTTACATGCTATTCGATCACCAGACACGAGCAGAATGGCGGGACAAGATCCCTGCTGTTGTACATCTCGACGGATCTGCGCGATTGCAAACGATTTGCAGGACCTCTCAGCACAAAGTCGCCGAGCTGCTCGTCGAATATGAAAAGCTCTCGGGCATTCCCCTGCTCTGCAATACCAGCGCCAACCACCATGGACGTGGGTTCTTCCCGGACGTCGCAACGGCTTGCGGCTGGGGACGCGTTGGGCATGTATGGTGCGATGGCAAATTGTGGACGAAAGCTCCGTAAGCGAGCGATTGACGCCCGATGTCTTAGGCCGGTTCCTGCGAATGCTATGCAGAACGCTTGCCTGCCCGCCAAGCTCAATCCGGTTAACGAACGAATCAAAAAGCTCCTTTCTAGAACTGGCGCTAGAGTCCTAGGGTGCGAGGTGCCGCAGAAGTTCCGGATTGCCGCGGACATCGCTTGCTGCGCCCTGCAGCGCGATGCGGCCACGATCGAGCACATATGCGTGGTTCGCCACGCGCAGTGCGAGATCGAGGTGCTGCTCGACGATGATGACCGCAATCTTCTTGGCGAGCTCAGTCAAGCGTTCCGTGATCTCCTCGATCACGCCGATCCAGACTCCCTCGGTCGGTTCATCCAGCAGTAGCAGTTTCGGGTTTCCCAATAGCGCGCGTCCGATCGCCAGCATCTTACGCTCGCCGCCCGAAAGCGTGCCAGCCGGCTGATGCAGGCGATGGCCGAGCTTGGGAAAGATCGTCAGGACGCGATCGATCGCCGAAGCATCGGTGCTAAAGAGCGATCCGACTGCAAGATTATCGCGCACCGAAAGGCGTGCGAACACCGAATGCTCCTGCGGCACATAGCCGATGCCGGCGCGCACCCGCTCTTCGGTCCCGCGAGCATCGATATCGCGGCCATCAAAATGCACCTCGCCTGTCCAGCTTGGCAGCTCGCCGACGATGGCTTTCATCAGCGTGGTCTTGCCGGCGCCGTTACGGCCGAGCACGGCGACGCCGCCGCGCCGGGGAATGCTGAGGGTGACGTCGAACAGCACCTGGCTGCGGCCATAACCGGCGTCGAGATGCCTTATGTCGAGGAACTGTTGCTCAGGCACGGCGTAAGTAGATCTCCTGGACGCTTTTGTTGGCTTGGATCTCTGCCACGCTTCCCGTCGCCAGCACCTTGCCCTGGTCGAGGACGGTAAGGCGGTCGCAGATGTCGCGGATAAAATCCAGATCGTGCTCGACGATAACGAGGGAGCAATGCTGCTTGATGGGTCGCAAGAGTTCGCCGGTGACGCGGCGCTCATCCAGGCTCATGCCTCCGGTCGGCTCGTCGAGCAGCAGAAGCCGAGGTCTCGCCGCGAGCGCCATTGCGATCTCCAGCCATTGCTGCTGGCCATGCGACAGTGTCGCCGCAGCGTTATATACGCGGTCGGCAAGTCGAAACTGGCTCAGCATAGCCATGACCTGATCGTGCAGGCGCGCTCTTGTGCGCGAGAAGACGAGGTCAGATAGCGAGGACTGCGCCTGAAGCGCGAGCAAGATGTTGTCGTAGAGCGTAAGCCTCGGCAGTACGGAGGTGATTTGGAATTTCAGGCTGATGCCCGCCCGCGCACGCTCGGTCGGCGTGAACGTCGTGATGTCAGTGTTGACGAAACGGACCTTGCCTTGCGTCGGCGCTTCGGCTCCCGCGACGCACTTCATCAGCGTGCTCTTGCCCGAGCCGTTCGGCCCAATCAAGCCGTGAAACTCATTCTCGCCGACAGTGAGCGCGGCACTTTCTAGCGCGGTGAGCTTGCCGAACACCTTCGAGATGCCGACAGCTTCAAGGAGCGGCATTACGCGTCTCCTTGAGTCTCGGGCCGAAGTTGCCGACACGCTCTCGCTCACCGAGCACGACGCTGATCACGCCGAGCGGCCGGAGCAGAATGACGAGCAGCAGCAGAACGCCGAGCATGATCGGCCAGATGTCTCGATAGTTGTCCGAGAGCCAGAAGCTGAGGCCTTCGACGATCGCGGTGCCAATCACCGCGCCAACTAACGTTCCGGAGCCGCCGAACAGTACGTAGAGCACGACCTGCGTGGAGACAACGACACCGACCATGTTGGGCCAGACGAATCCCTCGTGAAAGGCGTAGAGGCTACCAGCAAGCCCTGCGATGGCGCCGCCGACCGCGAATACGATGGCCTTCAGATGCTGCGTCTTGTAGCCGAAGAACGCAATACGTTGCTCGTTTTCGCGAAGGCCTGCCAGCGCGAGACCAAATTGCGAGCGCACCAGAAAGCGGCAAGCGAGGTAGACGATCACGAAAAGCCCGAGTGCGAGATAGTAAAAGACCGGCCCTTCCGAGAACTCGAACGAACCAAGCGTCATCGGCGCGATGGAGGGGATGCCGTTCTGGCCACCGAGATAGTACCAGCCGCGCGCCAGACGATCGGCGGCGTAAGATCCGGTGAGCGTTCCGAGTGAGACGAAGATTACGCTGGCCGGATGCCGCCCGAGCAGGAGGAAGCCGCCGAGCAGCAACGCGAAGACAAGACCGATCAGCGTGCCAGCCGGCAGCACCAAGAGGATCGAGCTGATGTCGTGGTCCCGCGCGAGAAGGGCGACACCATAGCCGGCCGAGCCGAAGAACAGCGCCTGTCCGAAACTCATGATTCCAGCGTAGCCCCACACCAGATCGAATGAGATGGCAAACAGCGCTAGGATGACCACGCGGGTGGCGAACACCGTGAGGAAATCGTGCAGCACCCATGGCAGGACCAGTGCCGCAAGCAGCACCAGCCCCTCCACGATCGGCATGACCTTTCGTCCTGCAGCGGAAGGCGGCGTGCCGCTTTCAGCCTTCGGATCGCCCGCATCGCCGCCGACATCAGCGGCAATGGCCCTTTCTGCCACAGTCATCGACTTCAGCATTGCGCCTCAGCACTGCTCTCAACATTCTTTGGGATCGACGAGGCCGGTGCTGCGCCCGACGATCTCGAACTGGCCGCCCTTGGCGACGGCGGTGTACATCTTCATCCTGCAGTGCCGCGTGCCCGGCACCACCTCAGCCGGTCCACCCGGACCTTCCGCAATCTTGGCGTGATCGAGCGCCGCAGCGACCGATTCGCGATCGACTTTGCCAGCTTCCTTGACGGCGGCTTCCCACAACTTCAGCCCGCGATAGGTGCTGGGCCCGGCACTGCTCGCGGCGAACATGAAGTTGCTGCCAGGGAATTGCTGTTCATAGGCCGTCTGGATTTTGGCAGATACCGGGTCATCTTTGGCGACAGCCTTGTAGTAGTCGAGACAGCTGGCAAGCCCCTCGATTTCATTGGCCGGATGGATGCTGAGCATGTTCTCATCACTATTGACCGCTGCGAGGCGCCCGCCATTCTTCAGGTAACCCGCTTGGTAGAGTTGTTTGAAGAGTGGACCGACGCCGGGCGGGATCACGGTGTTGAATATCACATCGACCTTGTTGGAAATGATGCCGTTGACGGCCGCTGAGAAATCAACTTGATCGAGTGGATAATACTCCTCGAAAACAACCTCACCACCATTGGATTCGATCAATTTGCGGGCGTAAGCGTTTAGAGTTCGCGGCCAGATATAGTTGGAACCTGGAAGGGCAAACCTCTTGCCACCATTCTTGATCAGCCAAGGGATGAACTCATCGCATTGCTGGGCCGGTGTGGCGCCCGTGCAGAACAGATATGGTGTACACTCCTTCCCTTCATAGAATTGCGGATACAGGTAGAGCGTTTTGCCTCGTGACACGATCACATCCTTGATCGCGTTGCGCATCGAGCTTGCGAGACCGCCGAGCACCATGTCGACCTTGTCGCGCTGGATCAACTTGCGGACGTTTCCCACCGCAACCGATTCATTCGAAGCCGTGTCTTCGATATAGAGTTCAAGCGGCCGACCCAAGAGCCCCCCTGAATTGTTGATATCCTTGACCACCATTCTGGCAACATTGGCATTCGAGTTTCCGGCGTAACCGATCGCGCCGGTTAAGTCAGTCGCAATGCCTACTTTGATCGGGCCTTCGGCCGCACTTGCCCATTCGGGGCGGATCACCCAGCTGCCAAGCCCGGTGGCGACCGCACCCGCGGTGAATGCAAAATTTGAAAGGAAACGACGACGAGTGAGTTGAACGAGATCGGCAACCATCTGACTAAACTCCCCTTCCTCCGACGAGGCCTCGCGGCCGGAACTTAATGAAAACTATGGCCAGCACGAAGACGAGAACATCGGCAGCCACCGGTGCAACAACCCAGGGTAGCGCGGCGCTGAGCACTCCAATGACCCCAGCGCCTGCAATCGGACCTACGAAGGATCCGATTCCGCCGACCAATACGGCAACAAATCCCTGGATGAGAAAGCGGATGCCGAGATCGGCAAAAAGCGTAAATACTGGTACGATAAGCGCGCCCGCGAGCCCCGCCAATGCTGCCCCGATCGCGAAAGTCGCGCCATAGATGAACCGCGTGGAAATACCGGAGGCACGCGCCAGCGACGGATTTTCCAGCGTCGCCCGCACGCGCAGGCCGAAGCTCGTGCGCGACAGGAGCAGATAACAGGCGCACATCACCAAAGCCGTAATCACGACTATCGTAAAGCGCCAAGCCGAGATGTGCATCGTACCGATATCTATTGATCCGCCAATCGGCTCCGGTACGGCTACATAAAAGCCGCCGATCAGGCCGCGCACCGTCTCGCGAATGATCAGACCGAGCGCGTAGGTGCCGAGCATCGCTACGATGGGCGCCGCATAGAAGCGGCGTATAATAAGCGCTTCGAGCACAAAACCCAGTATTCCGACCAGGAATGGTGCGGCGGCCATTCCGACCCAAACCGGCAGGCCGAGACTGTAAGCCAGGTACGTAATATAAGCACCTAGCAGTACGAACTCGCCTTGGGCAAAATTGAAGATGCCCATCATGCTCGCTATGATTCCGAGGCCAAGCACGATCAAGACGATGATCGCACCGAAGCTCAGAATCTCGAATGCCGCCATGAATGCGTTCGTCATGCTTTGCGATCCAGCCGGGCACTATCGCATCCGGCCTCACATCTTCTTCCAGTCGCCCATCTGTTCAAAGGCATGGGCGGCGCGGTAGATGGTGGATTCTTCAAAGTAGCGGCCGACCAGCATCAGGCCCACCGGCAGGCCGTCGACCATTCCGCAGGGCAGCGACATGGCTGGATGATGCGTAATGTCGAATGGCGCGGTGTTGGTGAACATCTCAATCGCGCGGGTGAAATAGGCCTCGCGACTGGCATTGGCCGGCGGTAGCGGCGTTGCCTTCATCGGCGTCGTCGGCATGAGCAGGAGATCGTAGGTCTCGAGAGCTTTGTCGTATGCCGCAGCGAGGCGGCGGGAGATATTGAGAGCTTTGCCGTAAAACCTCGAACCAAAAGTGTTGTTGATGTAGGTGCCGAACAGCAGAAACAGCTTGTTGGTCTCGGACAAAGAGTCCGCCTTCCGCCGCCAGCCGCGATGGAAATCCATCAGCGAGGTTGGATACAGATCGCCGCGGCTCAGACCATAGCCGTCACCGAACATCATAGTCTGGACTGCGCCCTCGGTTCCGATCGGGGTCCAGATCGCCGCGCCCAGGAGGTGCATCGGAATCGAGACAGTCTCAACGGTCGCACCAAGGTCCTTGAAGCGCTTTGCTGCCTCACGCACGCTTTCGTTGACCGCAGATTCCGCGGACGGCTGCTCGAAGCCCTCCTTGAGGATACCAATCTTCATCCCTTTGATGCCCTCACCTAAGGCCTTGGTGTATTCATCAACCTTCGGTGCCTTGATGCGCGAATCGTAGCCATCGTCACCGGCGATCACCTCCAGAAGCAGCGCGTTGTCGGCTACTGTTGCCGTGATCGGTCCGGTGTGATCGATAAAAATCTCGATCGGCATGATCCCCGTATAGGGAACGAGACCCCAGGTCGGCTTCATGCCGTACGTGCCGCAGAACGAGGACGGCATGCGGATCGAACCGCCCTGGTCGCCGCCGATCGCCATGTCGACTTCGCCTAGTGCGACCACAACCCCGCTTCCTGAGGAAGAACCGCCAGCCGAATAACCCATCTTGTGTGGATTGTGCACTGGGCCGATCGCATTGGTGTGGCTACCGCCTGAGAGACAGAAGGCCTCGCAGTGAACCTTGCCTGCAATCTCGGCGCCAGCATCGAGCATGCGCGTAACGATGGTGGCGTCAAAGTCGGGTACGTAGCCTTCGAGGGTGGCCGAGCCATTCATCATGGGCACCCCAGCCAACATAATGTTGTCCTTCAGGGCAACCATCTTGCCCTTAAGTTTTCCGCTGGCAGCGCCCTGGATGTTCGTTTTGCGATACCAGGCATTGCGATGGTTTTCGCTCGGCGATGGCCGATAGCCCGGGGTACGCGGATATTTGACCACCGGCAACTCGTCGGGCATCGCGGCAACTAGATTGTAGGCTTCGAGCGAGCCCTGCATCAGGCCGCGGAACGAGGCAACGTCGTCATCGGTCAGCGAAAGACCACACTGCTCGGCAACGCTACGAAGCTGGGTGGGCGTGGGAAGGGAAACTGACACGAGGCTCTCCTGAAAGGTTTCATCCCGGCATTTGGACGTGCGGCCTACCGTTCTTCTGCGAAGACCGCTTTTCGGATAATTTTTACCTGACGCGGAGCAAGTGCATCGGACCACGCACGGCAATCTGGGTAATATTGGGTAAAGCTGTTCCGACGCTGAATGCGTCTGCTTGCGGTGCACTCGCCGAGCCGCCAAGGCTCGCCGCTTCTTGTCGCAGTTAGCGCGAGCACTTAAGTTTTTGACGAGCCGGTACGGCGGTCCAAGTAAACCAGCATCATCTTAGAGTTGCAGCATAGCAGCGCAACGCAATGCATTGGCGGCCTAGCTTCCCGAGGAAACAGCCAGCTACTTTGGCCGTGGATCAGCAAGTTACGCGCGATGCGATGAGCCGACGTGCTTCACACGTTGAATGACTTGACGTTGAAGGCAGGCAAGGTCGAAGCAACTCGCTTCTTGTGTCCGATTGGCACGCAGGAAACCACGACGACCAAATCGCCGGACTATAAGTCGCCTTCCGCTGCGCGGCCATTCTAGCGCTGTCTCTTATACACATCTGACGCTGCCGACGACTAG
>NZ_JBVUBB010000072.1:0-19245 GCF_055791185.1 Bradyrhizobium ingae | reverse complement strand
AAAAATATACTTCGACGTATCCATCCCAATACGGATAATCTGGCTCACGGACGGCTCCTGTGAATGAGTTTCTGACAACCTCATTCTGGCACACTGATGCCGTAGGGGGCCGTCCACACCATCACCCAAGGGAGTTGTTGTGGGGCTGATGTGTAACCCCGAGTCCCCGTAACCACATCCGCCTGTGGTTATGGGTTCCGGGCTCGCGCTTCGCGCGCCCCGGGACGACAATCGGAGAGTAGCTACTTCCCCGCGAGTCCGCCGGTCTTCCCGCCGACCACCACCCCGGCTCTCTTCTCGATCGGCTTGATCGCCGCGGTGAAATCCGAAGCTGCGCCTTCCTCGCTGATCACGGTCTCCCAGAGGCGCCCGACCGCATCCGCGACCTCCATCGACAGGCCGAGCTGCTTCATTTCCTCGAGCGCCAGCCGCACGTCCTTCACCATCAGCCCCGTCGCGAAGCCGAAGTCGAAGCTGCGCGGCAGAACCGAACGCGGAAACTTGTCGCGGCTTGCGGTGTTCATGCCCGAGCCCGCATTGATGACGTCGATCATCACGGCGGGATCGAGCCCGGCCTTCACGCCCATGACGACCGCTTCCGACGTCGCCACCATCGCGGTCGCCGAGAGGAGGTTGTTCGCGAGCTTCATGGTCTGTGCCGCGCCCGGCTTCTCGCCGATGAAGAACACTTTTCCGATCACGTCGAGCGCGGCCTTGACCGTGTCGAACTCGCTCCGCGGTCCCGAAACCATCACGGCCAGCGTTCCCTTTTCGGCGCCGGCGACGCCGCCGGAGACGGGGCTGTCGATCTGCACGATGTTGCGCCTCGCCAGCAGGCCGTGAATCCTCACCGCCATCTGCGAGCCGACGGTGGACAGATCGACGAAGCGTTTGATGCGCTTGCCCTCGATCACACCGTTCGCGCCCGTGGCGACCTCGAGCGAGGCCTGTAGCGACGGCAGGCTCGCCATCACCGTCTCGACCTTGTCGGCGACATCCTTCGGCGATGTCGCCGCCGTGGCGCCACGCGCAACCAGCGTGTCGAGGACCTCTTTCCGCATATCGAACGCAATGAGCCGATGCCCCGCCTCGATCAGCCGCCGCGCCATCGGAAACCCCATGTTTCCGAGGCCGATGAATCCGATGTCCATGGTGTTTCCTATTGTTTGTTGTTGTAGGTGTTGGACGGAAAACAGCGCGCCACACTCTTCGCAGTCGTCCTGGCTTTCGCCAGGACGACGTCGGGGGACGCTGCGCCCCTCACGCCAGACGCCTCACGCCTTCCCATCGATCTCCGCGAACACCTCGCGGGCGATGCGAAAGCTGTCGACTGCGGCCGGCATGCCGCCATAGATCGCGACCTGCATCAGGATCTCGCGGATTTCGTCCCGGCTGACGCCGTTGGTGAGCGCGCCCTTCAGATGCGCGCGGAACTCATGCTGTCGGTTGAGGATCGCGATCATCGCGATGTTGAGCATGCTGCGGGTTTTGCGCGGCAGCTCTTCGCGGCCCCACACCGTGCCCCAGCAATATTCGTTGAGCATCTCCTGGAACGGCCGGTTGAAGTCGTCGACGTTCTTCAGGGCATTGTTGACATAGGCCTCACCCAGCACCGCTTTGCGAACTTCCAGCCCCTTGTCGTGCATCTTCTTGTCCATGGCGTTCCTCGTATCTTGCCTGACGAATGGTGGCCGAACCTACGGTGGCGAATGCAACCAGTCACGCCTTCGTGTTATGCACCGCTCGGGTGCAGGGTCCCGTAGAGGAACGGGTGCCTCAGTGCTGCCGTTGTGCTAGGCTCTCGTTCCGGGCAACTTGGAGAGCTGATTGAACGGCGTCACACCTGAGCCGTCAGACCCGATCCGCGATGGCAACGCTTTGTCGCGGCTGAAGCTGGCGCAGGCCCTCAAGCGGGCCACTTATGCGATCGCCTGGGAGCGCGCCTGGCCACATCTGGCGCGGTTTTTGACCGTTGTCGGATTGTTTCTGGTGGTATCCTGGGCTGGCCTCTGGCTGGCGCTGCCGTTCATCGCCCGCGCGGTCGGGCTCGGCCTGTTCGCCGTCGCGGCGCTCGCCGCCCTGTTCCCGCTGATTCGATTCCGTTGGCCAAGCCGCGAGCAGGGCCTGAGCCGGCTCGACAATGGGTCCGGCATCCGCCACCGCCCGGCGACGACGCTCACCGACACCCTGAGCACGCAGGATCCGGTCGCGCAGGCGCTGTGGCAGGCGCAGCGCGAGCGCACGCTGGCCTCGCTCAAGCGCATCCGCGCGGGATTGCCGCGTCCGCGGCTCGCGATCCACGATCCCTGGGCGCTGCGCGCGCTGGTCGTGGTGATGCTGGTTGCGACCTTCTTCGCCGCGGGCGACGAGCGCGCCATGCGCATGGGCGCCGCGTTCGACTGGAACGGCGTGCTGGCACCGACGAACATCCGCGTCGACGCCTGGGTGACCCCGCCGGTCTACACCTCGAAGCCGCCGATCATCCTGTCGGCCGCCAACAAGGAGGCCGCCGCGCTTCCCGCGAGCGGACCGCTCGCCGTTCCCGCCGGCTCGACGCTGATCGTGCGATCCTCCGGCGGCAGCCTCGATGTCGTGGTCTCCGGCGGCCTCAAGGAAGTCGCGCCGAACGAGCAGGCTCCGAAGGGCACCAACGAGAAGCATTTTGCCATCGCGAGCGACGGCACGGCGCATGTCCGCGCGCCCTCAGGACAGCCGCAATGGAAGTTCGCGGCGACGCCCGATCGGCCGCCGACGATTTCGCTGGCGAAGGATCCGGAGCGTCAGGCGCGTGGCGCGCTGCAGCTCTCCTACAAGATCGAGGATGATTACGGCGTCACCGGTGCCGAGGCGCAGTTCGTCGTGCGTCCGTCCGATACCCAGAAGGGCGAGGAGCAGAAGGCCGCGCCGCGGCCGCTGTTCCAGCCGCCGCAATTCGCACTCGTGCTGCCGAACGCGCGCACCCGCAACGGCCTGGGCCAGACCGTCAAGGACC
Source organism: Bradyrhizobium ingae (assembly GCF_055791185.1). Taxonomy (NCBI): domain Bacteria; kingdom Pseudomonadati; phylum Pseudomonadota; class Alphaproteobacteria; order Hyphomicrobiales; family Nitrobacteraceae; genus Bradyrhizobium; species Bradyrhizobium ingae. The sequence goes on along the minus strand of NZ_JBVUBB010000072.1, from coordinate 16,253 downwards.
TCAGCGAGGACCCCTATGCCGGCGCCGATGTCACGCTGACGCTGACTGCCAAGGACGAGGCGGGCAATGAGGCGAAGAGCGAACCCTTCAATATGCGGTTGCCCGAGCGTCTCTTCACCAAGCCGCTGGCGCGCGCGCTGATCGAGCAGCGCCGCATCCTGGCGCTCGACGCCAACCGGAACGGCGACGTGTACAATGCGATCGATGCGCTGATGATCGCACCGGAGCTCTTTACGCCGGAGACCGGGCAATATCTCGGTCTCTACAACATCGCCCGCCAGCTCGAGACCTCGCGCACCGACGATGCGCTCCGCGAGGTCGTCGCGAGCCTGTGGGCGCTTGCGGTGACGATCGAGGACGGCAACATCACCGACGTCGACAAGGCGCTGCGTGCGGCGCAGGACGCGCTCAAGCAGGCGCTGGAGCGCGGCGCGAGCGACGAGGAGATCAAGAAGCTCACCCAGGATCTGCGCCAGGCGCTGGACAATTTCATGCGCCAGCTCGCCGAGCAGTTCCGCAACAATCCGCAGCAGCTCGCCCGTCCGCTTGATCCCAACACGAAGGTGATGCGCCAGCAGGATCTCAACAACATGATCGACCGCATGGAGCGCCTGTCGCGCTCCGGCGACAAGGATGCGGCCAAGCAGTTGCTCGACCAGCTTCAGCAGATGCTGGAGGGCTTGCAGATGGCGCAGCCGGGTCAGAGCGGCGATAGCGACATGGAGCAGGCGCTCAACGAGCTCGGCGACATGATCCGCAAGCAGCAGCAATTGCGCGACAAGACCTTCAAGCAGGGCCAGGATTCCCGGCGCGACCGCATGCGCGGCAAGCAGGGCCAGCAGGGCGATCAGTCGATGTCCGACCTGCAGCAGGACCAGCAGGCTTTGCGCGATCGCTTGAAGAAGCTCCAGGATGAGCTTCAGAAGCGCGGCCTCGCGCAGAACGGCCAAAAGGGTCAGAAGGGCCAGAAGGGCCAGAAAGGCCAAAAGGGTCAGCAGGGCGAGCAGGGACAACCAGGCCAACAGGGCCAGGGTGGCGATGAGGATGCCGACCAGGGCGATGATGACGGCGGTCTCGATGCCGCCGACAACGCCATGGGCGATGCCGGGTCCAAGCTCGGCGAAGGCAATGCCGACGGCGCCGTGGACTCGCAAGGCAAGGCGCTGGATGCGCTGCGCAAGGGCGCCCAGAAGATGGCCGAAGCCATGCAGCAGGGCGACGGCGACGGTCAGGGCGATGGCCCCGGCAATCGCGCCGGCCGCCAGCAGAGCGGCGGTAACCAGACCGATCCGCTCGGCCGTCCCTTGCACGGCCGCGAGTTCGGCGACGACTACACGGTGAAGATCCCCGGCGAGATCGACGTCCAGCGCGCCCGCCGCATCCTCGAAGAGCTCCGCCGTCGTTTGGGCGATCCGTCGAGGCCGCAGCTCGAGCTCGATTATCTCGAGCGGCTGCTGAAGGATTTTTGAGGCGACCAGTTCTCGCTGCCTGGCGCTGCGTATATTGACCCATGATGTCTCCTCCGGGTCGTCCTGGCGAAAGCCAGGACCCATCACCCCAGGGAGTAGTTTGGCGAAGATTCGTCGTCCGGTACTGCTGTCGATTCCACGGAGAGGTTCACGCGGTATGGGTCCTGGCGTTCGCCAGGACGACACCGTGTGTGTGGGACCGGACTTGCATCACTGCGGCGGGAATGTTGCTGGTAAGCCGCCGCTACCCCTTTTTCGCCGCGAGCGCGTCCGCAACCGCGGTGCGGATATCCGCTACCGAAAACGGCTTCGTCACCACGTCATGCACCAGCGCGTTCAGGTTCGACGCACGCTCGCGCTGGTCGGCGAACCCCGTCATCAGCAAAATCGTCAAGTCCGGAAAATCGCGCGCAGCCGAGAGCGCAAGCGCGATGCCGTCCATCACGGGCATCTGGATGTCGGTGAGCAGGAGGTCAAACGCGCCGTCCTCGCGCGTCAAGATCTCCAGCGCCTCGGCGCCGTCCTGCGCTGTCACGATCTGGTGGCCGTCCATGGCGATCGCACGCGCCACCAGCGTGCGCATGGACTCCTCGTCATCGGCGATCAGCACCTTTGGCATCGGGCCAAACCTTTGCGGAAGCCGGCAGGTGCGATTACGCGCTGCCGCCGGCGATGTCACGCCGGTTGAAGAAACGAATATCGATATTGCGGCCTTCAGGTGGCGGCGAGGCGAGGCGTGACTTGAAGAAGGCACGCTCGCCGGGATGCAGCACGGTCTGCTCCAGCACCGCGTTCCAGGCGTAGATCTCGGCACCTTGCGCGTCACGCACCGAGAAGCGCAGGCGGGGGATGTCGACCGCCTTCCTGGTCTCGCCGACGATCACGCCCTCGATCACCAGCACCTGCTTGCCGTCCACGGTCTCCGAAGTCACCTTGACGTCCCTGAAGGCGAGGCCGCGCAGATTTACCTCGAGGCCGACCAGCTTGTAGAACGCCGCGGTCTGCGGCAACAGGCGGACCAGGTCGGCGCGCCAGACCATGAGCGCCACGGCCAGCGCGCCCATGGCAACGCAGGCGGTCGGCAGGCCGAAATGGGACTTTCGCTGCGGCCTGCTCACCGGACGGGCGATCCGGGCCCGGCGGCGGAACAGCCCGCGGAACCACGACTGGTGCGGCTCACCGGCCAATTGGTCGTCGGCGGCCTCGGCCTCCGACCAGTCGTCGTCCCTGGTCTCCTCGGTGGGCCAGTCGCTGGCGATCGAAGGGCTGTCGACCACCGGCGTCTCGGCGGCGTCCTCCTGGGCGTAGGTGTTCCACTGCTCCGCGGTATCGGACTGATCCTCGGGCTGGCTCGCCGCGGCCATGGCCGCCACGTTGGCTTTCTCCTGCACTTCCTCGACGGCGTCCTCGGGGCGGGCCACCCAGGTCTCCTTGCAGCGGGAGCAGCGCACGGTACGCCCATTCGCCCCAAGGCTCGCGAGCTTGATGGCGTAGGATGTCGTACAATGGGGGCATACGATGTGCATGGACCAGCCTCGGCGATGACCCAGCCGTAGCGGAACCGGGCCCTTTCGATGCTACAAGGCGACCGTTAACGAATCGGAAACCATAACGGCCGCACAAGGCTTTCATCGCATGCGGCACGGTTTGCGGCCTGCGTCGCGCCTCACCTCGAACGGAGCTGAGCTTGGTTCGGTTCGAAAATGTCGGATTGCGTTACGGTCTGGGGCCGGAGATTCTGCGCGACCTGAGCTTCCAGATCCCGGCGCACTCCTTTCAGTTCCTCACCGGCCCCTCGGGCGCCGGCAAGACATCGCTGTTGCGCCTCTTGTTCCTGTCGCATCGGCCGACGCGCGGCCTCGTCAATCTGTTCGGCCACGACATCTCGCTGCTCGGCAAGGACGAGATCGCCGATCTGCGAAAGCGCATCGGCATCGTGCTGCAGGATTTCCGCCTGCTCGACCACATGACGACCTATGAGAACGTCGCGCTGCCGTTCCGCGTCATGGGCCGCAGCGAATCCAGCTATCGCAAGGAGGTCATCGATCTCCTGCGCTGGGTCGGCCTCGGCGAGCGCATGGACGCGCTGCCGCCGATCCTGTCGGGCGGCGAGAAGCAGCGGGCGGCGATCGCGCGCGCGGTGATCTCGCGGCCGCAGCTTCTGCTCGCGGACGAGCCGACCGGCAGCGTCGATCCGACGCTTGGCCGCAGGCTCCTGCGGCTCTTCATCGAGTTGAACAAGTCCGGCACGGCCGTGATCATCGCGACCCACGATATCGGTTTGATGGACCAGTACGAGGCGCGCCGGCTCGTGCTGCACCAGGGACGACTGCACGTCTATGAATAGGACCGACGAGCGCGGCGTCTTCGTCGACCTCGGACAGGAGCGTCCGCAGGTCCCGGCGAGAGCGCGCAACATGTCGCCGATCGTGCCGCGCGCCTCGATCCATGGCCGCGCGCTGGTCGCGGTCGTCGCGATCATGACCTTCCTCGCCTCGATGACCACGGGCACGGTGCTGCTGGTGAGCGCGTCGGCGGCCGAATGGCAGTCGGATGTCGCGAGCGAAATCACCATCCAGGTCCGCCCGCAGGCCGGGCGCGACATCGAGCGCGACACCGCTGCCGTGACGGAAGCGATGCGCGCACAACCCGGCATCGTCGAGGTCAAGCCGTTCAGCAAGGAGGAATCCGGCAAGCTGCTCGAGCCCTGGCTCGGCACCGGCCTGTCGATGGACGATCTTCCGGTGCCGCGCATGATCATCGCCCGCGTGCAGCCGGGCACGGCGCTCGATCTCGCCGCCTTGCGCAGCCGCGTGGCGCAGGTCGCCCCGACCGCAAGCGTCGATGATCACCGGGCCTGGATCGAGCGCATGCGCTCGATGACCAACGCCACCGTGCTCGCAGGCCTCGGCATCCTCGCGCTCGTCATCGTCGCGACCATCATCTCGGTGTCTTTCGCAACCCGCGGCGCGATGGCCGCCAACCGTCCGATCGTCGAGGTCCTGCATTTCGTCGGCGCCGGCGACCGCTACATCGCCAACCGTTTCCTGCGGCATTTCCTCCGCCTCGGCCTCGAAGGCGGCGTGATCGGCGGGGGCATCGCCATGCTGGTGTTCGGCTTCTCCGAGTCGATCGCGGGCTGGTTCTCCGGCACGCCGGTCGGTGACCAGTTCGCCGCACTGCTCGGCACTTTCTCGCTGCGGCCGTCGGGCTACGTCGTGCTCGCGGTGCAGGCGGTCCTGATCGGCGCGATCACTGCGGCGGCGTCGCGCCAGACGCTGTTCGCGACGCTGAACGACGTCGATTAGGTCGTGACGCGTTAAACCGGACTCCACTTCATCGAAAAACGTCCTAAAATTGCCGGGGGAAGGGACCACCACATCGTATGACCTCGCCGACCGACGATCGATCGCCGAACTTGCCGCACGGCTGGCTGCGTGCGGCCGTCGTGTCGATGCTCGCGATCGCCTTCGTCGCCGCGGCGGCGGGATTCGTCGCGTTCCTGTCGCAGATGCGGGGCGCCGAGCTCGCGCCGGACCGCAAGGCGGACGGCATCGTGGTCTTGACCGGCGGATCGTCGCGCGTGTCGGATGCGATGGAGCTGTTAGCTGCGGGCTACGGCCAAAGGCTGCTGATCTCCGGTGTGCACCCGACCTCCACGGTCAGTGATATCTCGCGGACGCTGCCGGAGAACCAGTCCTACATGCGCTGCTGCGTCGATCTCGACCGCTATGCCGTCTCGACCCGCGGCAATGCCGCGGAGACGCGCCGCTGGGCGCATGAGCGCGGCTTCAAGTCGCTGATCGTGGTGACCTCGAACTATCACATGCCGCGCGCGCTGGTGGAATTCTCGCACGCGATGCCGGAGATCGCGTTGATCCCGTTTGCGGTGGTCGGCGACAAGTGGCGCGAGGAGCCCTGGTGGACCTCGTCCTCGACGCTGCGGCTGCTGTTGTCGGAATATGTCAAATATGTCGCCGCCGAGCTGCGCGTGTGGCTCGAGGATTTCGGGATTGACCTTTCGCCCGAAGTGTCGGAGCAGCCTTCCGGCGTGCAGTCGAAACGGCCCGCCACCGCACAGGCCAATTGGGATCGTTGATGTTCTTGCTCTTCCTGCGTTCGCTCGTTTTCAACGTGCTGTTCTACGCCGTCCTGGTGTTCTGGGCGATCATCGCGCTGCCGACCTTCCTGATGTCGCCCCGCGCGATGCTGACGGTCGCCGAATGGTGGGCGAACTCGACGCTGTTCCTGATGCGGGTGATCTGCAACATCAAGGTGGAATTCAGAGGCGTGGAGAAGATCCCGACGGGGCCGCTGGTGATCGCGTCAAAGCACCAGTCGTTCTGGGAGACGTTCGCGCTGCTGCGCTTCTTCGACCGGCCGATCTTCATCCTTAAGCGTCAGCTCATGCACATTCCGGTGTTCGGCCAATTCCTGGGCAAGACCGGCATGATCGCGATCGATCGCAGCGCCGGCGTCAAGGCGCTCCTGGACATGACGCGGCGGGCGCGCGATGCGGTGCGCTCCGGCCGCCAACTCGTGATCTTCCCGGAGGGCACCCGCCGCGCGCCGGGCGCGCCAGCGGACTACAAGACCGGCTTTGCCCAGATCTATTCGGCCTGCGGCGTGCCGTGCCTGCCGATCGCGCTCAACTCCGGCCTGTTCTGGCCGCGCCGCACCTTCATGCGCTATCCCGGCACGCTGGTGGTGGAATTCCTGGATCCGTTGCCGCCGGGCCTGCCGAAAGACGAGTTCATCGCGCGCGTGCGCGGTGCGATCGAGGAGTCCACCGGGCGCATCGTCGAAGCCGGACGGAAGGAGCAGGAGCAGCTCATCGGCAGCGCGCCGAGCTACGTGGCCAGCTAACCCTCGCCGCGCTCGCTGCTCGGAGCCGGATCGTGCAGGGAATGCGCGTCGTTGTGCAGGAGAGCCGCAAGCTGATGCAGCTGCGTATCGCGAAAACCTTCGGCCTCGATCGCCTTCACCGTCGCGGTGACGTAGTCGCGGTTGGCGCCGGACTGGCCGTGGCCCTGCAGCACGTGACGGTGCTGCTCGGCAAGCGACAGGCGTCCGGCATATTGCACATGGCCGCGGTCGACGACGTAGGCGAGCGCGCTGACACGCTGCCGCGCGTCGTTCTCCAGCCACACCGAGCGCATCACCTCGCGATAGACCGAGGTGACCTGCTCGCGCTCGCGCAAGTAGGCGACCACATCGGTGCGGCTCTTCGCAGCGACGCGAAAGGCGATGCCGCGGCAGGCGCCGCCGCGGTCCAGCCCGAGCACGAGGCCCGGCTTCTCCGGCGTGCCGCGATGGACGAAGGAATAGACACAGAGCGCGCGATGCTCGCCGACCAGCCGTGCCGGCACGCGCTCCTCGAATTCGAAGCCCGGCCGCCACATCAGCGAGCCATAGCCGAACACCCAGAGGTCGCCGGTGGCCGTCGTGGCGGAGGGGAGGGTGATTTCGGACATGTTTGGCACCGCTACCAGAGCCTGCCGTCCGGGCGAAGCGAATTCTCCACCTTTTGCCGCAAGCCGACCTCGCTTACATTTGCCATCATCTGGGGTCAAAGGGTCGCCGCATGTCCGATATGACCATTGCCGCCAGACGGCGCCCCCGCTCCCGCTGGGGCCTTTTCATCGCGCCCGTCATCCTCTTGATTCTCGCCGTCGCATGGAGCGGCTTCTGGTTCTATGCCGCTTCGCAGGCCGAGGTGGCGGCCGACGCCTGGCGCGCCCAGGAGGCCAAGTCAGGCCGGATCTATGATTGCGCCAGGCGCTCGATCGCCGGTTTCCCGTTCCGCTTCGAGGTGCAGTGTTCCGGTGCCAGCGTGTCGCTGGTCTCGCAGACCGCGAGCAAGACGCCGTTCACGGCCAAGCTCGACAACATCCTGGTTGTCGCCCAGGTCTACGATCCCAAGCTCGTGATCGCCGAATTCACCGCACCGGCAACCCTGACTGACGGCATCACGCAGACGTCCTTCGTGGTGAACTGGAGCAAGGGTCGCAGCAGCGTGGTCGGCTTGCCGGCGGTGCCGGATCGCGCCTCGATCGTGTTCGACGATCCCGCCATCAATCGCGTCGATGGCTCGGTGCAGGTGCCGGTTGCCAAGGCCAAGCAGGTCGAGCTGCACGGACGCCTCGCCGAGGGATCCTCGCGCGACAATCCCATCATCGAAACCGTGCTCCAGATCGCGCAAGGCAGCATTCAGGGCGTGCATCCGCTGCTCGCCGAGCCGTTCGAAGCCGACGTGCGCTCGAAGATCACGGGGCTGAAGGATCTGACGCCAAAGCCCTGGCCTCAGCGTTTCCGCGAGCTCCAGGCCGCCGGCGGCCATATCGAGATCGTGCAGTCGCGCATTCAGCAGGGCGAGATGATCGCGGTCGCCGCCGGCACGCTCGGCATCTCGCCGAACGGCCGCCTCGACGGCGAATTGCAGATGACGGTGACCGGCCTCGAGCGGGTGATCCCCGCGCTCGGCATCGACAAGATTCTGGAAGAGGGCGTGCCACAGGCAACGCTCGACCGCGTCGCGCCGGGTGTGAAGTCGCAGGACCTCAACAACCTCTTCGGCGCGCTCGATCGCGCCATTCCCGGACTTGGCAAGGTCGTGAAGCAGAACGCCAATGTCGGCGTCGCCGCCGGCATCAATGCGCTCGGCACCGAAAGCGCTCTCGAAGGCAAGAAGGCGCGCAGCTTCCCGCTGCGCTTCGCCGATGGCGCCGTGATGCTGGGCGCGCTGAAGGTGGCGCAGCTCCCGCCGCTGTATTAGCTCGCTGTCATTCCGGGGCGACGCGGTAGCGTCGAACCCGGGATCCCGAGATCGTGGAGCGAGATTCCGGGTTCGCGCTGCGCGCGCCCCGGAATGACGGCAGAACCCTACTGCTTCGTCAGCGGCGGATGGGAGCGGCCGAAGTCTGGAGCCGCCGAATCCTGGCCGATTTCGACGATGCCGCGGCGGATGGCGCGGGTGCGGGTGAAGTGGTCGAACAGCGCTTCGCCATCGCCACGGCGGATCGCGCGGGTGAGTTTTGCGAGGTCCTCGTTGAAGGTGCCGAGCATCTCCAGCACGGCCTCCTTGTTGGCGAGGAACACGTCGCGCCACATCGTCGGATCGGACGCCGCGATGCGCGTGAAATCGCGAAAGCCGCCGGCGGAGAACTTGATGACCTCGGATTCCGTCACCTGCTGCAGCTCATCGGCGGTGCCGACGATGGTGTAGGCGATCAGATGCGGCAGATGGCTGGTGATCGCCAGTACGAGATCATGATGATCGGGTGTCATGATCTCGACCTTGGCGCCGAGCGCGGCCCAGAACGCGCGCAAGCGATCGACGGCGGCTGTGTCAACGCCCTCCGGTGGCGTGAGGATGCACCAGCGGTTGATGAACAGCTCGGCGAAGCCGGAATCCGGCCCCGAATGCTCGGTGCCCGCAACGGGATGGGCGGGGACAAAATGAATGCCTTGCGGCAGATGCGGTGCCATGTCCCTGACGATCGTGCCCTTCACCGATCCGACGTCGGAGATGATCGCGCCTGGCTTCAGATGCGCAGCGATCTCCTGCGCCACGGGCCCGCAGGCGCCGACGGGAATGCAGAGGATGACGAGGTCGGCGTCCTTCACGGCCTCGACATTGGTCGCGACCACGTGGTCGACGATGCCGAGCTCGGCGACGCGGGCGCGCGTCTTCTCCGAACGTGCGGTGGTGACGATCTCGGAAGCCAGCCCCTGAAGCTTCGCGGCACGCGCGATCGAGCCGCCGATCAGGCCGAAGCCGATCAGTGCGACGCGCTGGAAGTGCGGGGCGACGCTCATTTGCCGCCCCCCATGAAGTCGCGCAGGCCCTCGACCACGAGGCGGTTGGCTTCCTCGGTGCCGATGGTCATGCGCAGCGCGTGGGGCAGGCCGTAATTCTTCAGCGCGCGCAGCACCAGTCCGCGCTTGGTCAGGAAGGCGTCGGCTTCGTCCGAGGTCTTGCCCTTCTCGGCCGGGAAATGGATCAGCACGAAATTGGCAACGCTCGGCGTCACCTTCAGGCCGAGCCTGCCGATCTCCTCGGTCAGCCAGTTGCGCCAGGTCTCGGTGAACTGCTTCGACTTCTGCTGATGCGCAGTGTCCTCGATCGCCGCGACCGCGGCATACATCGCCGGCGTCGAGACGTTGAACGGACCGCGGATGCGGTTCACCGCATCGATGATGTGCGCGGGACCGAACATCCAGCCGATGCGGAGCGCGGCGAGGCCGTGGATCTTGGAGAAGGTGTGGGTGACGACCGTGTTCTCGGTGGTCGCGACCAGCTCGATCCCCATTTCGTAGTCGTTGCGGGACACGTAGTCGCAATAGGCGGCATCGAGCACCAGCAGCACGTGCGACGGCAGGCCGGCGCGCAGGCGCTTGATCTCGTCGAACGGCAGATAGGTGCCGGTCGGGTTGTTTGGGTTGGCGATCCAGACGAGCTTGGTCCGGGGCGTCACCGCCTTCAGGATGGCGTCGACGTCGGCGGTGAAGTTCGCTTCCGCCGCCACGACATTCCTCGCGCCATTCGCCATGGTCGCGATCGGGTAGACCAGGAAGCCGTGGGTGGTGGAGATCGCTTCGTCGCCCTGGCTGAGATAGGTGTGCGCGAGCAGATTGAGGATCTCGTCCGAACCGGCGCCGCAGATGATGCGGTCGGGATCCAGCCCATAGGCGCGGCCGATCGCTTCGCGCAGCACCCGCGAGGTGCCTTCCGGATAGTCTTCCAGATGCGTCGCCACATGCGTGAAGGCCTCGATCGCCTTGGGCGAGGGCCCGAACGGCGTCTCGTTCGCCGACAGCTTGAACACCTTGCGGCCCGGCTCCGGCACCGGGCTCTTGCCGGGCGTATAGGGCGCAATATCGAGAATGCCGGGATTCGGCACGGGGCGAGACATCTTGAACTCCGGAATGGCGGGACGGCTCGAAATCTACGATCTCGTCCCGTTCGGGGGCACCGTATAGCGCGTTGCGTGGCCGCCGACGAGGGCCGACGAGCGGACCGAGGCGCCGGCCCGGATCAGGGCCATTTTGATCTTCTCGAAGCCGATGCCGGTCTCCGACACCAACAGCGCTGCGCCGTCGAAGGCGGTATCAGGCACCGCGACGATGTCGGCGAGTGGCGCCAGCGCCCTCGCGGTGTCGGCGTTCCACCCGGACACACGCACGCTCCAGGTCTGGACCTCCGTGACCATGGCGTCGTCGGCTACCCGCGAGATCACGAACACGGGCAGCGCGGCCGGATGGTCGGCGCGCTCGAGGAACGGCAGCCGCGCGATGATTTTCGGCGCGCCCTCGGCCTCGAGCTCGCTCCACCATGGCGTGCGGCTCGATATCGCCGAGACCAGAGCCAGATCGCCCTTCGATTTCGCCAGTGCCTCGACGGCGGCTTGCGCGCTGAAATGCGACACATAGGGCGTGGTGAAACCGAAATGGAATCGCGCCGAATCTCGCATCGCGGACTCGCCGACCGAGACGTCGGCATGCACCGAGAACGGGGCCTGCACATAAGTGAAGGTCGAGATGATGACGCGCCAGATGCTCTCGATGGTGTCGAGCGGCAGGATGCCGCGATGGCGCTCGACGAGGCGGCGCATCATGCTGGCCTCGCGCGCCGGCCGGAAAGCCGAGCCGACCTCCTGCGTCTGCTTCGCCTGGATCAGGCGATCGATGATGTCGCCGCGCTTCATCAGCAGGCGATGCACGTCCTCGTCGATCGCATCGATCTCCTTGCGCAATTCCTGCAGCGATGGTGGCGCGGGCGGACGTTGGGACATATCGGCCGGAGGCTGTTGAGAGGTCTTCAAAAGCGGATCGGCCGAGGCGGACCCGCTGCGTAAGGCATTGATTAGGCAGGATGGACGCCGAAAGCAAAGAGAAATGACGGCCATTGCCTGACATCGCAAGGCCCCCTTTGGTCAATCGTCGCCTCCGCTTGACGAAAACCGCTTCAGCAACTAGTTTTTGCCTGTTCCGTGGTCATTTGAGCCGGCCGGCTTGCAGCCACGTTAAAAAACTCGCTAAACAGGCCGGGGACGCTTCCGATCCCGGCCGAACCTATCGTTCAGGCCGGGTTTTTCATGGCCTGATGTCAGCGGCGGCTCGAGGGCCGTCGCCAACGAGGTCGATGGTCAGATGGTTGGCGTCACGTCAGTACCGAGCCCCACGATCGCCGAAGAGCGCTCGCATGAGGTGGATCATCCGAGTTCGCAGGTCGCGCATTTCGGGGCCGATCAGCCGCTGCCGCTCGATTGCGGCGTCGATCTCACACCGTTCCAGATCGCCTACCAGACCTACGGCGAGCTCAATGCTGCGCGCTCCAATGCCGTGCTGATCTGCCATGCTCTGACCGGCGACCAGCATGTCGCGAATGCGCACCCCGTCACCGGCAAGCCCGGATGGTGGGAGACCCTGGTCGGGCCGGGCCGTCCTCTTGATCCTCAACGCTACTTCATCATCTGCGCCAACGTGATCGGCGGCTGCATGGGCTCGACGGGACCTGCCTCGCTCAATCCGGCGACGGGCAAGGTGTGGGGCCTGGATTTTCCCATCATCACGATTCCCGACATGGTGCGCGCGCAGGCGATGCTGATCGATCGCCTCGGCATCGACACGCTGTTTGCTGTCGTCGGCGGCTCGATGGGCGGCATGCAGGTGCTGCAATGGACCGCGGCTTATCCTGAACGCGTGTTCTCCGCGCTCGCGATTGCCTGCTCGACGCGGCATTCCGCGCAGAACATCGCTTTCCACGAACTCGGCCGCCAGGCTGTGATGGCCGATCCCGACTGGAACAATGGCCGCTATACCGATCACGGCATCCATCCCCATCGCGGGCTCGCGGTGGCGCGGATGGCCGCGCACATCACCTACCTCTCGGATGCGGCACTGCACCGCAAGTTCGGCCGGCGCATGCAGGACCGCGAGCTGCCGACGTTCTCGTTCGATGCGGATTTCCAGGTCGAGAGCTATCTGCGTTATCAAGGCTCGTCCTTCGTCGAGCGTTTCGACGCCAACAGCTATCTCTATCTGACGCGGGCGATGGACTATTTCGACATCGCCGGCGACCATGGCGGCGTGCTGGCGAAGGCGTTTGCCGGCGTCAAGACACGCTTCTGCGTGGTCTCCTTCACCAGCGACTGGCTGTTCCCGACCTCGGAATCGCGCGCGCTGGTGCACGCGCTCAACGCGTCCAGCGCGCGGGTGTCGTTCGCCGAGATCGAGACCGATCGCGGACATGACGCCTTCCTGCTCGACGTTCCCGAATTCTTCGATATCTCCCGCGCCTTCCTGCAATCGGCTGGCAAGGCGCGCGGCCTCAACGGCAAGGGCGGCTAGCGATGTCTGTACAGGAAGTGCTGCCGCTGGGCGGCCTTGCGAGCGAACAGTCCGGCCAGTTTCGCGCCGATCATTTGCTGGTTGCCGAGATGGTCAGGCGCGGCTCGAAGGTGCTCGACGTCGGCTGCGGCGACGGCGATCTGCTGCAGCTCCTTGAGAGCCGTGGCATCGACGGTCGCGGCATCGAGCTGTCGCGCGAGGGCGTCAACCGCTGCGTCGCCAAGGGGCTCGCGGTCGTGCAGGGCGATGCCGACACCGACCTCGTCAACTACCCCGACGACGCCTTCGATTACGTGATCCTGTCGCAGACGCTGCAGGCGACGCGGCAACCGAAAGTGGTGCTGGAAAATCTCCTGCGCATCGGCCACCGCGCCATCGTGTCGTTCCCGAACTTCGGCTATTGGAAGATGCGGCTCCAGCTCCTGATCGGCGGCCACATGCCGCGCACGGAGAATCTGCCGGCGACCTGGTACGACACCGCCAACATCCATTTCTGCACCATCAAGGATTTCGTCCAGCTCTGCGACGAGATCGGCGTCAAGATGGAGCGCGCCGAAGCACTCGATCTCTACGGCCGCCCGCTGCGGCTGCGATTGCCCTGGTGGGTGTGGAATCTGTTCGGCGAGCAGGGCGTGTTTCTCCTGAGCCGCGGCGGCGGGAAGTAGTAGCCTCCCGTCATTGCGAGGCGCGAAGCGACGAAGCAATCCAGAGTCTTTCCGCGGAGACAGTCTGGATTGCTTCGCTGCGCTCGCAATGACGTAGTATGAGGCGACGCCTTCGCATCAATTCGCCGCTGCCGACCTCGGATCGCGCACCGGCCAGCACCCGGCTTCCACCAGCGTGACGAAGCGCTCCACCGTTTCGTTGAACAGCGCGGGCTCCTCGAGATTGAGCACGTGGCCTGACTTCGGAAACATCGCGAGTCCCGCGGCCGGCAGATGCTTCTTCAGGAAGAGGCTCGGCCCGATGCAGGGATCGTCCTCGTCGCCGCAGATGATCAGCGCCGGCGTCGTCGCGGCCTTGATCGCATCTGTCATCGTATAAATCGAGGGGCGCCCGCCCTGGAAGCCGCGCATGGTATTGGCCGAGCCCCTGGAATCGTGCCGCGAAAGTGCGGCATAGAAATCGGCGTGTCCGCGCGGGTCCTTGACGAGGAAGGGAATCCGGCTCGGCGCCTCGCGCGTGACCTTCGCAACTTCGGCGGAGCCCAGCGTCTCGAACTGCTCGGCATTGGCGCGGCACTGCTTGCGCCAGGCTTCGAGATTGTCGAGCTCCGAGCCCGAGCCGACGCCGGCCAGCGTCATCGACAGCGCGCGCTGCGGCGCATTGAGCCCGATCTGGAGCGAGGAATAGGCACCCATCGAGAGGCCGACGAGATGAGCATTGTCGATGCCAAGATGATCGAGCACTGCAAGCGCGTCGGTGTAGAAGTGCTCGTAGGTATAGACCTCGTTCGATGCCGGCACGTCTGATGGTGTATAGCCGCGCGCCGAATATGTTATGCAACGATGGCCGCGCGAGAAGTAACGCATCTGCGGCTCCCAATTGGTGTAGTCGGCCGCGAATTCGTGCAGGAAGATGATCGGCGTGCCGTGTCCTGCTTCCTCGAAATAGATGCGCGCATCGTCCCTGGTCGTGGCGTGGGGCATTAACCGTTTCCCTCTTTCCGAGCCGCGACGTTAAGCATCGCAGTTAATGCTGTGGGCAGCAATGCGGCAGCATCAGAGCTGCGTCGACACAGGATCATCGCAGAAATTCCCTGAAGCGAATTTCTGCTATGCAGCAATGTGCCTTGCTCTCGCCACATCTGGACTTTCATACGACGCGGGGTTGTCGGCCGCGCACGGGCCGACGGGGAGTTGGGGGTGTCAACGAAGGATGAAGAATGTTTGAGTTGTTTGCGTTCGGCCGGCTGCGTCACGTCATCGCGCTGGCTCTCTTCTCCGCGGTCTTCGCCGCATCTGTCTCTCCAGCATCGGCACGGTCTCATCGTCACAGCGCAGAGCGGCACGCTTACGTGCATCACGCCGCGCACCACGCCGGAAGGCATCATCATCACCATCGCCACGCTGCGCGCCCATCGCGCTTCGAGCGCGGTGCTGCGCAGTTGCAGGCAAGCGGCCTCATGAACACGCAGGCAAGCTATGACTCGAGCGCCACCGGCGACGGCGCGGCCACGGCGGGCGGCTTCGGCTCGGGCCTCGTCTCGGAAGCGCGCCGCTATCTCGGCGGCAATCCGACCAGCCGTGGCAGCCTGTGGTGCGCGCGCTTCATGAACATGGTGTTGGAGCACACCGGCCATAAGGGCACCGGCTCCGACATGGCGAGCTCGTTCGCGCATTACGGCACGCGCGTCTCCGGCCCGCAGGTCGGCGCGATTGCGGTCATGTCGCGCGGCCGTCGCGGCGGCCATGTCGGCATCATCACCGGCATCGACGCCAAGGGCAATCCGATCATGATCTCCGGCAACAACGGCAACCGCGTTCGCGAGGCGCCGATCTCGCGCGGCCGGATCTATGCCTATGTGATGCCGAACTGATCGATCGTCCCGGCATATTTTTCGAACCTGTCGTCGGGCTCGCGCGACCGTAAGGAGGCGCGGGCTCGGCGGTTACCTCCGTCCGCCCCGCGGATCATGGGGTGTGCAGCATGGCGTTCGAGAGAGTGACGCGGGCCGTCTTCGACGAGCTTGTGGCGAACAATGGATCGGCAAGATTTCGGCGGGAGCTCGCCCGTTACGATCTGGAGACCGACCCACCCGCGCGGGATGATTGTGCCGTGCTTCGCGGGCCTCTCGCAGCATCCGACTTCGTCGACGTGCCGGCCTTCAACACGCTGGTGATGGGCGATCTGACCGTCGACGGCCTGGTCGATCTTGGAGGCGCGGGTGCGTTTGATGAAGGTGGGGTGTTCGTCGTGCTCGGTAATGTCGCCAGCACGGTGTTCTCGACGGGCTTTGCCAAGGGGACGTTCATCGACGGCAACCTCGAAGCCGACTCGCTGATTCTGAACGCCTTCGATGACTCCGCTTTGGTTGTGATGGGAAACCTGCGGACCTATTTCTTCTATGGCCGGGACATCTGGGCCGAGGTCGGCGGCAAGGCCGAAATGCATTATGGCGACGGCTATTGCCTGCCGATCGGCTATACCAGTGCCGGTGCTGAGGCGATCGAACCGTTGCATGATCGCGCGACGTCGCTGCGCCGGCTCAATCTCGACAATACGGACTATATCGAGCCTCACCGCTTTCTGGACCTGATCAGTAGCGGTCGACCGATTTTCAAGTAAGCCAAGCAAAACTTCGTTCGTCATTGCTGTGCAAGTTCACTAATTCGCTGATCGAATGGTCTGGGTCTGGACCTCGGCAAATTCCTTTGGTGTCTTGCCGCCGAGGGCCTGATGAGGCCTGAAGTTATTGTAGTAGACCACATA
>NZ_JBVUBB010000071.1:0-19446 GCF_055791185.1 Bradyrhizobium ingae | reverse complement strand
CTATTTGGATTCGACCCAAATGCGTACTACGCCATGGTGGCACAGCAGGAGGAGGGGCAGGCGGAACAACCCGAGCAGGCTGCGCAAGGCAACTTTGAGCAGCACCTCGAAGAGGCTGCCCAGCCGGGCGCTCCGGATGATGGAAGGCGGTATAGGCGGTATAGGGCAACACCTGAAGACGAGGACCTCATCGAGAGGGCGACTCATGCGGCACGGACGGCACCGAACAGAACCATGAGCGAACCAACTTTAGTTCACAACAGATCGGGTCTCCGTATGCTATCTGAAAGGCTTCACGACCTTCACGGGTTATCTCTCTCTCGGCTCGACGACGAGTCGCTGAAGATTTATGCCGAGCAACTATTCCCGGGTGAAGCCAAGGTCAGGAAGGGGTTGAGCATGCTTCGGCTGTACCGTGGGACTCCTGGTACTCGGGTAACTCCCGAAGACGCCGATCTCATCGAGAGGGCAGGTAATGCGGCGCGCGAGAGGCGATCGACGAGCATCATGCGGCGGATCCGCGGGGGGCTTGCGACGAGCTCCATACAGCAGCACAGCTCGGGCCTCCGTAAGCTATCTGAAAGGCTCCGCGACAATTACAATTTGTCTCTCGCTGCGCTTAGCGACGATACGCTGAAGGACTATGCTGAGACGCTGTGTCCAGGTGACGTCCACGTCAGAGGGGGGCTACGCATGCTTAAGCAGTACCGTGAGACTCTTGGAGAAGGCACCTCGGGTGCTGCGGAGGGGAGTGCGAGCCAGCCAGTGCAGCAGCCATCCCTGTCGCCAGTCCATGAGTCACCCCCGTCGCCAGTGCATGAATCATCCCCGTCGCGGGTCTCAAGTTACAACCAGGACGAGCTTTGGGAAGCGGCTGATACGGTGCCGCTGCGCGGCGCTTCTCCGGCGGCCAGTTACAATTCGGCGGAATTTTGGGCGGGGGTGGATCAACGGGGACAGGTGCCGGCCGAGAGTTGGGGCAACACGTCGAGTTTTTGGCGCGGAATGGAGGCACCTTCGCCAGCACCAAGCGTCAATCAGCCAAGCCCATCGTGGGACCAGGGCACTGGAGCACCGGTTTGGGAGGCACCCTACATGCCCTACGCGCCGCCTCCCGTGCCGGATCTAACAATCTACGTCCCGGCCTGGCAACACGGCGATCAACGGGCGCCTGAGCATCTCATGCGTGGAATGCACTACATGGGCGTGTTGCCGAACAACGACGACCGGCAGCAGACGAATTTCACCATTGGTGGCGTGCCATACACGGCAACGTTGGGCCCGTCACGTAAGCAAAACGACATTCGGGTCTTCCTAGCGCGTCGCACGTAGTGGGCTGTGGACGCGACCCGTCCGACAGCCGCAACAAGGACTGAGCGAGACCGCTGACTTCGGCCGAACCACGAGCGCCACCTTGTCGGCCGGGGAAGGATCTAGGTGTTTAGTCCCGTACTTTGGCCGTCGATAGGCTCAAGAGAGGCGGTCGGATGAGATGCCGACCGCTGGTCGCTATCCGGGACAAAGCCGACGTAGCCTTCGTCGGCGTCTGTCGCAAGAAAAAATGGCCGCGACACCATTGGTCGCGGCCATCTCGGGAGCCAGATCAAGCTTCGTCTTTTGCGTCACCTCGATCGATATTTTCGACGATGTGTCCAGCCTTGCTCGCCGCCTCGATATAGCGCGAGATCGGCCCGCGCGCCTTGAAGTGCAGGTCGCGTTCGATGCCCAGGCCAAGGCGTCCGCGATAAGCGGCAAGCTCGGTCAGGCTGACAGTCCCGAATTCCGGAAACCCCATGCCCAGATCGCAGAGGCCCCAGGCGACCGTCTCGTCAGACGGATCGATCTCGGTGAGAAGCCAGGTACCGCCACCATCCGGCGTGAACAGCTTGACGACGGGCTCGAAATCGATCTCGTCGGGGGTGCCCTTGACGGTGGCCTGACGTCGGCCATTGTCGATCAGCTTCTGGCGCTGAGTGGAAGTGAGGAGTTTCATGGTGAGTCCTTTCGGCTACGGACCGCCGTGATTGGCGATCGCGTTGCCGTTCGGACGCGCAAGGCGGAATGAGCGAAGCGGTCAAAAGCGCGTAGCGCCTCGCCGTAATGGGAGGCAGGCCGTAGGCGGGCACCGTTCGGTTTTGACGGCGAGCGCCGCCTTGCAGGCTGAACGGTAACGATGAGAGATCGCACAACCTGGCGGTTCTGCCCCGAGAAGCGGGCGCCACTGAAACTTGCCCGAGCTGGGCCGTTGGAAGAGCCGCCCGTCGGCTACTTCACCCAGCCGGTCACCTCGGCTGTGACCTTGATGAAGCGCACCGCCAGCGCGAATATGAGGAGCAAGGGCCATAGCGCATAGCGGCCGAGCCCCTCAATGGCGGGCACGAATCCGGCGGGCTCCGCGGCCTTGACACTCGTGCCCTTCCCTGACTGTGCAGCCCCCTCGGTTCTGACGATCTTTTCCATCGACCGAACGATGATACGTGCCGCGTGGCCTGCCATTCTTTGCAGATCGAGCGTCAGGCGTGCGCGGCCTGTGATTGACTTGGTATCGACGACATTGCGCCGGGGGTTTTCATCCTGGAACGAGATAACGAAGGATGCGAAGAGGGCCCACCAGCTATCCCATCCCTCCTTGTCGATGACGCGCTGGCTGTCTTTTATCCGCGGGTCGAGATCGGCGGGGCTGCGATTGTTGGCAAGAAAGGATCTGGTGGAAGCTATCCACTGACAATAGCTGTCCGGCATGAACTCCCGAGAATCGGCAGTGCAAGAGCCTTCCTCCCGCTCGACGAATGTCAGGAGGCTCGCACGGTCGGACGGAATAAGGGTTTCGTCCAGCATTTGCGCGTCTTGGCCGCGCGCTTCCTCATAGCCTGCGGCAGCGAGGACGATCGAAACGGCTGCCGCGCTGAGATAGAGATAGTCGATCAGGCGGACATGGCGTTGCGTCACCCACAGGCTGCGGCAGTAGAGCCAATGGCCAAAAGCCATCCAGAAGGAGAACCACAGGCAGAGCATCGGGATGTAGGGCCAGCTTGCATACCAGCCGAAGGCCAGCGCGGCTGCGGCACTCAGCGCGACGCGGCCTGAGGCTCTTCTTAACCGCACTCGCCCGGCTGAAACAGTGGCCACGTCCGTCATATGACTTCCCCGCTCAAACCTGCTGCGATCGGCCGAGCGCCCTGCCGGGCCGCCCGCGAAAGATAACCTCCGGTTGTACTGGATCGCAAGCGCGCTAATTGCGCACTAAAAACGCACGATTCTCGCGCACAACCGCCTTGAACTATATAACTATGCACTATAGTTCATAGAACTAGAGAGGCGAGAGGCGCTTGTGCGAATTTTCAAGACAAGAACGCTTGCGAAGTTCACCCGCCGACATGGCATCAGTGATGTGGCCCTTGTCGAGGCCGTTGACCGTGCCAAGGGATGCCTGATTGACGCCGACTTGGGCGGCAAGATCATCAAGCAACGGGTCGCTCGTCAAGGTCAGGGCAAAAGAGGCGGCTTTCGTATGTTGATCGGATTCGGTTCTGAGCGTGCTGTCTATCTCTTTGCCTTCCGCCAAAAACGCGCGCGAAAACATCAGCAACGGCGAGTTGCTCACCCTGCGTGAAATCGCAGCCTCGTTTCTGGATGCGAGCAAACAGAAGATCGACCAAGCGTTGAACGACGGAACTTTAATCGAGGTGCACGATGGCAACGAAAGCAAGCAAGAAGGCAAAGACCAGTCGGCTCACAAAGGAGCTTCTGGAAACGGCGCATGATATGCACAAGAGCGGCCTGCTGACGAAGGCAGCCCGCGACAAGATCACCATGCGACATCTCGGAGCTTCAGACATACCCGCTGCTGTCACGGCGGAAATTTCGGGGGCCGACGTCAGAGCGATCCGCGAGGAAGCGAAACTGAGCCAAGCGGTTTTCGCCCAGTATTCAACGTAACGGCCGGCTACGTGTCACAGCTCGAACGCGGCGACAAGCACCCAAGCGGCCCCACTCTTGTGCTGCTCAATGTGATCCGCCGTAAAGGCATCGAGGCTATCCTCTGAGGTTTCAGAAGGCGCCAAGCGGAGAGCCGCAAGGATGCGGCTCTCCCATGCGATCAAGCCTCGGTCTGCTCCGCACGCGCTGCGGACTTGAGCAGGGGTGGCAACCAGCCCTTTCCGGTCAGTAGCTGCTCGGCGCGTTCGGCCATCGCCTGCTTCTTGAGGCCAGCGATCTGGCGCGCGGCTTCGTCCTCAGCACCTTCCCTCACCGCCTCCGCGATCAGCTCCTTGCTGCGCGCCCCAGATAGCTGACCCTAGTCGGCTGCCAGTAGCGGCTCATGTCGTGTGACATCGAACCTGTCAGCGTTTGCGCATGGGCAAGCGCCGCTTCGCGCGAACTGTCGCCCGAATGCTGGACAGCATTGAGCGAGAGCGAGGCGCAATGGGCGAGCAGGGATGTGAGATCGTCCATCTGCAGTGACGCAATGAAGGACCAAAGCTCCCCACCCTCGTTCGGCATCCGCGCCGCCCAAGCTCCGTGCCGCGCGGCAATTGCTTGCCCCGCAATGCTCTCATCGATGTCGGAAGCCACACTTGCAAGCGCGGTCTCATTGAGCGCAATGCCGAGGCAGGACGGGCTCTCAAAGCGATAGAAGGCCTTTGCTGCCAGCGCGTGGGTGACCGCGATCAGTGCCAGTTCAGGGGCTTGCGCCAGATCGTTGCGCAGTGCTGCCGTGCGGTGCGCGGTTAATTCGGCGACCAAGGCACCGGAGAGCCCTTGCGTGCGACTGGCGGAGTTCGGCGCGGCTTCGACTTCGTTGCCTTCCTCGCCCTCGCCTTCCTCCAGCAAGGTTCGAATCGCGCTTGACGCCATGGGAGACCCGCTTCTCCCAGATCAAGCCGATGAAGCGTAGCGTGCGGCACGTCTTCGGACCGCACATAGCCGCGCTCGATGCGACGGGCTTCGCCGACATGGCCAAGGGGAGCGCAGCGATTTCTTGTTCGAGGCGTCTTCGGGCCGAAAGACCTCGTCGGTCAATCCTGACACACTACGACTGGGAACATCTGGTCGCCTACTGGCGCCTCCTCGACGCCAATAGAGAAGGTGCCGACTGGCAGGAGGTCACAAAACTCGTCCTGCGCATCGATCCGGAGCGTGAACCTGATCGTGCAAGGCTGGCCTATGACAGCCATATGGCCCGGGCCCGGTGGATGAGCGAGCATGGCTACCGTCATATCCTGCGCAGTGACGGATCAAGCCTGAATTGATCTAGCACATCGTGCTGCCGGCGTGCGCCAGAGGCGCATCCCCCCGCTGAAATGGCACCCGGACCGCGTGAGCGTAGCGACGCCGCAGGCGGCACGCGGGACGAGTGGTGCGACGCGACCGGTTTAAAAAGGCACCCGTCTGGATCGGCAGTGATAGCGTTCGCTGAAGGCGAGCCCTTTCAGCGAGTGCCTCCGGCGCGGAGCTCATCAGGTCTTGCGCGAACGGGCGTTACCTGAAAGGCCGAGACCCCCGCTTCCTTCGGGGGCTCGGTGCCGCCCGCGAAAACGAGCGGCATAGAACCTGCCCGGCGCAGCCGGCGCGCCCATGAAATGTTGTCGGGGCTTGCCCGTCACGGATCATCAACTTGGAGCCGGATATCTCGCTATCCGCTCGCATTTCCGTCTCGGTGACCCTCCGCAGTCCGATCAGACGTTAGGTTGTATCAATTGTTGAACCGTCCCGAGCGCGCCTGTTTGCCCCATCAGCCGCGCCACGCGTCCTTTCTCCGGCCTTTTCGCACCGGTCTCGGCTGATGGGCGCAAGCGCATAGCGCTCGTCCACTTCGCTTCCGCCCAAGGGTGCGCCCGCCTCCTCCGTCGCAAGGGCCTCCGTCAGAAGGCCGCGATTGGCGCGGTCCAGCGATGGAGGAAACGATGCTGCTCTGGACGATCAATGAACTGACGCACCTGACGCGTAACGAACTCTGCAATCTCGATGGAAGCCTGCGGCACGCTCTGGCGGAATTCGAGGCCGGCACGTGCGAGAGAGACGCCGTACTTACGACGCTCAATCATATCCGCCGTGCAATGGGTCGCCGCGGCCTGCACCATTAGGGCTCTAGCTGTGGTGCGCTTCCTCGCAGGACCTATCATTCCACATCGACATCCGGGCGAATTTGGCATTCCGTGGTTCGTCCGACTCATATTCCAGCTCGGATTCTGCGAACTACAACTGGTCGTTGCGCTGATAGAATTCGGCCGCGATAAATCGATGGTGGAGCAGCGCAATCTGCTCGGGCGAGAATACGAGTGACGCGCCTTCAACTGGCGCGAAGAGAGTCTTGTCGTGGCCGGCACAGAAACAGCTCTGGTCGAGAACTCGCCGGCGCCGATCTCTTTCCCCTCGAGCTCTGCCCGCGGCACTTTCGTGATGGCATTCAAAGAGGTTGGGACGGCAACGACGCGAGGGACGCTCAATTCAATGGATCAAGACAGACATCAAGCCATGCATCAAGACAGGCACGAGCGACTCCTATCAGCGGATCGAAGTGATCACAGGGGAGAGGCAACGACGCAGTTGGAGCGATGCCGAGAAGGCGCGGATCGTGGCCGAGAGCGCCGATCCGGAGACGAGCATTTCCGAGGTGGCTCGACGCAACGGGGTCAACCGGGGACTGCTCAGTGTGTGGCGGCGCCAGGCGCTGATCGTGTCGAGTGAAGCGCCGCAGTTCGTACAGGTCAGGCTCGACGACGCCGTCGAGGCTCGGCCGAATGCGATCGGCAAGCCTCGCGTGCTGACGGGGCCGGCCGAGCGGTCGAGGTGATGATCGCGGGCGCGACGCTGCGCGTGCCCTTCGGCGTCGACGCCGCGACGCTGGAGCGCGTGCTGGCGGCGGTGAGGTCGACGCGATGATCTCGTTCGGTCCAATGGTCCGTGTGTTCGTCGCGACGCAGCCGATTGACTTTCGCAAAGGAGTTCATGGCCTGGTCGCGCTGGTGGCGGAGGGGTTGAGCGGCAAGCCCTACAGCGGCGACGTTTATGTCTTCCGATCGAAGCGGTCGGATCGTTTGAAGCTTCTCGTTTTTGACGGCTCGGGAATAGTTCTAGCGACGAAGTGGCTCGAGGATGGGGCTTCGCCTGGCCTCCTGTTCGCGAGGGCACGATGCTGGTGACGGGGGCGCAACTGGCGATGCTGATCGAAGGTCTTGCGGAGTGGTCGCGTGTGGTCCCGAAGGTGACGAAGCGGCCGACGAAAGTTGCCTGAACCGTCTTGTTTTGCCGGCGACTGCGAGTGTGTTCGTGTAGCTCTGCGATATGGCGCTTCGCCCTGAAGATCTCCCCTCTGACCCTGCGGGCTCTCGCCGAGATGGTGCTTGCTTTCGAAGGCGGAGAACGACGATCTGCGCGCAGAGATCGTCACATTGAAGAGGTTGATCTTCGGCGCGCGAGCGGAGACTATGTGCCTTCAATTTCAGCCAATCCCGCGACGGGACCTTTACGAGGACGTTGCCAATGTCACCATCGCGGTCGGTAAGTGCAGAGCCATCCGTGGCCTTCGGCGATCCTCAGCGACCTTCGCCTCCCGGGTTAAGGGGCGCTTCGAGCCACTTGGAACTGCCATTCCAAGTATCACACCCCGCGGTCGACATACAGGCTACCGTGCCGGTGGAAGACTTCACCCATATCGTCGGCTTGGGATGGGATCATGGTTGCCAATCGGCGCCCGATGCCCTGATCGGTTCACTCCACAGAAAGTGCGTCTTGCCGGCGACACCGCTCCGGCCGCAGACACATTTTTACATCCATGGTCGGCCTTACACGACGAAGCTCGGGCAAGGGACAAAGGAGGCGACTCTAAACAATCCGCTTGGACTTCGCGTTACGCTCATTCCTGGACGCGGACTTCGATCTCACGAACCCGTAGGGGCGTTCATCGAAGACTTCCCGAAAAATGCGGAAAAGACATCGTCATCGACCGGGGCGGAGAGGTCTGCGACACGGACGTCGGATGGCAAATGCTTCGGACGGTGGTGGTGTCTTAAGTTAGGGCTTGGCAAAGCCTTCAAGGGGAGGCGTCGCAAAAAGTCGTCCGTACGTCTGGGCCAACCGGATAGACAGGCGTCCGGATCTGGCATCCCGCCGCAGCGTCGGCTGAAGCTCGGCGCCACGGAATGGCTGGGTGACCAGCATATCACGGCGGATTACATGCTCCTGGAGCAAGAATGGCAGACCGACAATCCGGATCTGGCCGCGCGGACGCGGTTCGTGCCGCCTACCATGGCCCACCTGCTGCGCTGGACCGCGTCCGAGTTCGAACTTCTGACAGCCCTGCAGGCGGTCGTCGAAGACGAGCACGAGAATGATACAGCCGACTTCCTGTTCCTGCCAGTGAGCGATGCCAGCGCTGCGGACCCCGCTTGCCGCGGCAAACATTGGTCGCTGCTGCTCATTGATCGCCGAGCACCGGAAGGGATGATTGCCTATCACTACGACTCCTTCGGAGGATCTAACAGCTCCATTGCAGAACATCTCTCAGGAAGGTTAGGAGCCAGACTACGGCCCGCGCGCATAGCTCAGCAGCGGAACAATTATGATTGCGGCGTCTTTGTGCTCGAGGCCACGCGGGCGCTGGTTGGACGATTGGCGCAGAGACAGCGACCTGATGATGAGCTGCTGTTGCACCTCGACAACCTCGTCGTCCGTCGGAAGGCATTGCAAGATCGACTCAGCGGTCGTGCACCTTAGCGTTGCGACGCCGAGTTCGAGAGGGCGCTTCACGTCAGCGCACTATAAAAGCGTCCATCATCAGCTGTTCCGGGACGTTTATACGCGGGCCGGGAAGTACCGGACCGTCCGACAGCAAAGGGAGGGAACTGGTTCTGCTACCCCGAGCACATCGCCTCAAGCATGGATCAGTTATTCAAGAAGCTTGAACATCCGGCGTTCAAGCCCCGCAAAAGCGTGGAAGACTTTTTGGACGCGACCACCGAGTTTTGGCTGAACTCAACGCCATTCATCCGTTTCGCGAGGGGAGCGGCAGATCGCAGTTGGCCTTTATGCATCTTCTCAGTCGCCATGCCGGCCACCCGCTCAACTTTACGCCAAAACATTCATGCCCCCGATAATCACGAGCTTCCTTGGCGATAACGGTCCGCTCAGGACGGAATTGCAAAAGCTCCTGTGACCCGGCGCTACTCGGTGCCGGCCTGCCGGGCTAGCCGACGATGAACACCTCTCCCAGTTTCCTTCCACAGCATGACTTCGAGCTCTCCTGGGACGTCGAGATGCTCAGGGAAATCTGGGAAGGGAATTGAATTTCCGTCACGCACGAAGATGGCGACATCGGTCTCGCTGTTCGTCCCGGTATAATGTTCTCGCCTCACCTTTCCACGATTGGAGTCGAACACAAAGCGCGTCGAGTTGATCCATGATGGTGAAAACAGGCTAAGTTGATCTGCAATGTGCCAGACGCGACCCAAACGCACACGGAACGCCGCGGAGAAGTTGATAGGATCCGGAATGAAGATTGATAGATTGCGCACGCCCATCTCGTCCAGCCTTTCTAGCAGACGATGAATTACTACTTGATGATCATTGGTATTTCGCAGCACCGGAAATTGATTGTAGAGCCTAATCTTGCGCTGTCGAAGATCGGCGATCTTTCCGGAGACTTCTTCGCAGATTTCGTATGGGTGCACGATGTGAAAGGTGACGCGAAGACCGTGTTTCGCAAGGATACCGATCTTCTCTGCAGTGAACGCTTTTGGTTCATACACAATCGCCCTTGTATGAATTCGGATTGACTTAACCGATGGAACCGATCGAATTGCTTCGATGATTGCCTCCAGCCGCGGTGCTGGCAGCATCAACGGATCTCCACCAGACAGGATCACCTCAGTGACTTCTGGTTGGCTGCGAAGGTACTCAATCAGCCAGCGCAGGTCCGCATCTTGTTCATTTGGCTCGTCAATTAAAGCGTTCTCGCCAAGCATGTCCGTGCGGAAGCAATACTGACAGTTCCCGAAGCACTTCGAGGTAGTTAGAAAGAGTGCGCGATCTGCGTACTGTCGCACTATGGAGGTTTTGTTGGTGCGTCCACGTGCATTTGATCTGTCGTCAACGAAATACTTTACCTCGTTAGGTGCCCTCAATGAAATCCTGTCCTGCGTTGGAAAGGACAGTCGGTGAAGTGGCCCCAGATGATTGCCCAGCGCCGCAACTTCCTCCTTGATCTTCTTTACATAGAACGGCGTGACTTTCACAGGTAGCAGGCCCTCCTTCATAGAGACGGCCCTGAACATCTTATTGATATGACGTTGATTCATAACAATCTCGTTCGATTGTTGCGGTTCGAAAAATAGGCAATGAGGGCAGTAGATGCGATATAAACGAGCGAAGACGTGGCGCTAAGCAAGATCGGCGCGGAGAAACTCACAATCAAGCCAGCAAGGAGCCACGAAACTAGTCCCCGCCGTAACCTAGCCAGCGCCATCGCCGAAATGACGTAAATGGCAAGCAAGTTCATTCCGGCCATGCGGAACATCATTTCGATATTTAGCAACCGAATCTGATCGGCGACCACGACTGCGATCAGAGACCCAGCCACGAAATATACACTGTTGCGGGGAGTGCCATTGCGCAAGTAACCGAGGCTGGCGGGAAGAAAGCCTTGCCCGGAAAGGTAAAGAACAAGCCGCGAGACGGCCACAACTGATCCGAAGAGATTGGCTGCGATCAGCGATGTACCGAGCACTGGAACCAGCCAGCATGGTGCAGCTGGCGCGACTTGTATAGCAGCCTGAAATACTGGTGCATCAAAGTTTGATTTGATGTCGGAGACATGCACGAGCGCTGCGCTGCCGATGTATACGCTGCAGACCAGAATGAACGCAAGGAACATTGCTGGGCCAAAAGTCCTTCTAGGATCGCGAAAGTCCGCGGACAAGTGGGACGCAGTCTCCGAGCCGGCGAAAGAGAAGAAGATCAATGGAATCTGCCCTGCAATCGACGAAAGATTTGTGGGGCTACTGAATCGGACACCGTTGGTCCGCACCGCTAGCATGAGCAGGACAACGAGCACGCCCACCAAGAGAGATAATGACGAGCCACCCACGAGCCTTACGCTACCAGAGAGTGTCTCGCTACTGGACAGAGCAAAGCAGACAGCAAGCAAAATGAATAGGGCGGCAAGGACATGAATATCCACTCTGGAGCCGGTCAATTTCTGTAGGTAGGTCGCCCCCACAATCGCGATAGATGGCAACCCCAATACCGTCGCTCCAAAAAAGAGTAGCGCTACCAGCCATTCTAGGTACCGGCCAAATGCAAGTTTGGCATAGTATGCTACCCCACCAGTGCTCGGATATGTACTACCTAGAATAACCATTGTTATCAGGATCGGCGCAGAGAGTAGCGAGCAGGCTAACCAAGCGTAGATGCCATCCTTGCCGAGCTTTTCGAATACAAGTCCCGGGATCACAAGAATCCCGGATCCAAGGATCATCGTGACTATGAGCAAAAGACCTGAGATAAGTCCCAGGTGTCCCTTGAGTTCGCTCTGAAGCTCATCCTTCACGTCAATCCTCAGAAGAGAGGGCGTTCGCCGTAGGTCACGATCACCGCGACCCTCACATTTACCGCCTCTTGATCCTGCCGATGTCATTGCCGGTACGAAAGCGGAGGCATCGCTCGCCTAAGCCTGAGACCAATGGACGGCCCCCAGGATCTGGACGAAGAAAAGTCGAACCGTGCCGCAAATCAGTTGAAGCGCAGAGGACACTGTAGAGGAGCATCCTCGTTGTTGTCGGCGATCATGTATTGCGGCCGCTGGGCTTCTCCAAGAAGGTATGATCCCAGCAACGGGCTGTGTGTGACGTCATCGTAGGCATCAATGTTGCGCCTGATCTCTGCGGTGACGGCTCGGCCGCGCCGGGGCCGATGTTGGGCGGGCCTGTCATGGATGACTTCTCCTCTATGGTGAAGAGCATTTGCGGGTAGCCCTGCAGGGGGCGTGCCAAATGAGAAAATCACCTTCGGATGATGGGATCACTCTGATGACCCTGTGTGATGTCCCACGCTTCGAAGTTTGATGTCGGCAAGTTGACAGTGAGGGTCGCTTTGAGACCACAGTTCTGTGGGATTGAGCGCAAAGCTTGCCCAGGGCTTAGCTGGTCGACGTCCGATTTGATAACCATCGTCGATGCCCGCAGAAGTATTCGGTGAGAATCCTGCGCATCGCTCTGAAGCTAGCCCCCGCGGCGCATCCCGCACGCCCACATCCTCGATGGTCGTCCTGGCGCAGGGCTCATCAGGCCAAGGCGCGCAAAGCCCATCTCAAGAAAAAACTGTTCCCGGTAAGATCGAAGCCATGCTGGCAGATGCGCCGGATCTGCGAATGGCAATTGAACCTCTTCTGGAAGTACGCAACGCGATGCGAGCCGAGAAGGCTATGCTTGACCGTCAGCTTTCACGAGTGGCGCGCAAGAAACGATCTCTGCAAACATTTGATGACCATCTCCGGCGTGGGACCGATCGTAAGTCTGTCCTTCAAGGCAACAATCGACGATACCCATCGATTCAAGAACTCCCGGGCAGTGGCGGCTCACCTGGGGACTAATCCCTCGTGTTTATCAGGCCGGAGAGATCGATCGGTCGGGTAATATCAGCAAGTGCGGCGACAAAATGATGGGTCACGCCTTTTACGAAGCGGCAAATTCGCATCTCAGGATCGCGAAGAAATGGTCGGTCCTGCGCGCCGGGATGCGAAGCTCGCAAAACGCATTTGATTGCGGAGCTTGGCAGCTTTCGCTGAATGAAGGAGATGATGTTGCCGGTCTGGCGATCCTTCACGATCAAGCTTGGTTCGCCATCGCAGTGGCTTCTGCAGCGGCGCGCTGCATGCTGGTCGACATCTCGTTCGTCACCGTGCTCTGCTCCTCGATGGCAGCGGCAGTCGAGGTCACATACTCACTGACGTTGTTGATGGCCTGCTTGATCGAATTCAGCGCGCCGACAACGTCGCCCGAAATACCGTTGAGGCTACCAATCTCAGCGGCGATCTTGTCAGTCGCCTGCTTGGCTTGGTTGGCGAGGCTCTTGACCTCCGAGGCGACCACCGCAAAGCCCCGGCCTGCTTCGCCCGCGCGCGCGGACTCGATCGTGGCGTTGAGCGCGAGCAGGTTGATCTGCGCGGTGATGTTGTTGATCATCTCGACAATCCCGCTCATCGCCTGTGCGGCCTCAGTGAGCCGCTGGGCCTGTGCATCGGCGGCAGCGACCTGATCCACCGCACTCATCGCGGTCTCGCGTGACTTGGTCATGGCCTCCGAGATCTCGCGCACCGAGGCGTTGAGTTCCTCGGAACCTGCGGCAACCGACTCCATCATGCCGCGGACGCGTTCATTGCCCATGCGGACCAGCACCTGTTTGGTGGTGTCCGTCGCATATTTGACGACCTTGAACGGCTTGCCGTTGAGATCGAGGATCGGATTGTAGGATGCCTGGATGTAGACCTCCTTGCCACCCTTACCGATGCGCTTGTACTCGGCCGCCTGGTACTGGCCACGGTTGAGCGCAGCCCAGAACTCGCGATAGGCTGCGCCGTTGCGCTCCGCAGGCTCAACGAACATGCTGTGATGCTTGCCCTTGATCTCGGCCAGAGAGTAGCCAACCGTGTGCAGAAAGTTCTCGTTTGCGGTGATGATCGTGCCGTCCATGTTGAATTCAATCACCGCCTGAGCCTTGTCGATCGCGGCAAGCTGGCCGGCAAGGTCGACATTCTTTAGTTTTTCCGCGGTGACATCAGTCGCGAACTTGACCACGCCGAAAGGCTTGCCGTTGTCGTCGAGCAGCGGATTGTAGGAGGCGAGGATCCAGACCTCGCGGCCGCCCTTGCCGATGCGCTTGAACTCGCCGGCTTGGTATTCGCCGCGGTTGAGCTTGGCCCAGAACTCGCGATAGGCCGCGCTGTCGCGCTCGGCCGGCGGCATGAACAGGCTGTGATGCCTGCCCTCGATCTCGGCGAGCGAATAGCCGAGTGCCTTGCAGAAATTGTCGTTGGCGGTGACGACCGTGCCATCGAGCCGGAATTCAATGACGGCTTGCGCGCGGCCGATCGCGGCAATTTTCGAGGCGTCCGTCATGCTGCGGATCTTCTTCGCGGTGATCTCGGTCGCGATCTTAGCGACCATCACCGTCTTACCGTCACCGCCGAGCACCGGATTGTAGGATGCTTCGATCCAGACCTCGCGGCCGTCCTTTGCGATCCTCTTGAACTCCGCCGCCTGGAACTCGCCGCGGGCCAGCGCCGTCCAGAACGCACGGTACTCGGCGGTGTCGCGCTGGTCCGCCGGTACGAACATGGAGTGGTGCTTACCTTGGATTTCGTCCAGCCGGTACCCGAGAGCGTCGAGGAAGTTTTTATTGGCCGTGACGATCGTCCCATCCGGTTTGAACTCGATCATGGCCTGCGAACGGCTGAAGGCGTCGAGCTGCGCCTGAGCGTCACCATGAACTTTTCGACCGAACATCGGCTTTCCCCCAAGTAGAGATGACTTATCGGAAGCGCACACCAACAGGCTACGCTTCAACGGCGTGATGATCAAAACTACCGACTGGCGAGATTCCGGGAGACTCTGCTTGAATTGTCGTCTTGCGCGACTTGGAGAGTTAGCTTTCCGTCCCTGCTCGTATTCAAAATAAGCAAACGCCGATATTTTGGGTGGCGGAGGCAAAAAAGACGTTAACTTCACTATAAAAAGCAGGAAAGCCGGCAGAAAATCAATGACTTGCTCAACCGTCGATAGCTCCGCGCTAGCACTACTTTGGCAGAATCTATTTGCGCCAGTGTTTTTCAAGGATTTGTTTTCGGCAGTATGGACACCGTTGAGACGGCGGCCGAAGGATGAGATCGACGATGGCGTGACGTACGGCGGGCATGGTTGGCTGAGGCGGAGGTCCGTTGATTCTTTTTTTTCCGCCCCGCGTGTGCGAGGCGACGATGCTGCAGGAAGGCGTAGGCGATCATTGTCATCAGGGCGTGGCGATGAAGACCCTGCCATGATCGCCCCTCGAAGTGATCAAGTCCGAGCTCCTCCTTCAACTGCTGATGCGCCTGCTCACAAATCCATCTTGCCTTGATGGTGGCGGCTAGTGTGCGCAGATCCGTCGCCGCAGGGAGATTGGCAAGATAGTATTTCTTCTCCCCTGAGGCACGTTGCTCGCCAATGAGCCAAGCTTCGTCGCCCGGGAGATGCTGCTGACCCTTATCCCAAATCCGCTGAGGAGGGCCGTCGGCGGTGCGGACACGGAGAGCAGCAAATCGGGCTTTCAGCCGACCTTTGGTCCCGCTACGCCAGCTCACGGCTTTCCATTTGGCGCTGGCCAGCATTTGTTCTGCCGCAATCGATAAGATATCGGGCACGTGGTGCTTTCGTGGTTTCCCGCGGACTTTGGTGATCGGCCAAATGAGCTTCACATCGACCGGATACACCTTCAGGTGCCGAGGGATGCCGACAGCCCAAGCCAGCCCGCGCTCTGTTAGCCCTTGTCGAAATGGTGCGCCAAGTCCGTATCCTGCATCCGCCAGCACACATCCAAAGCGCACGTTGGCTGCCATCGCGCGGTCAATCTCGGCCAAAGCAATTTCCGGCTTGGACCGTGGCGTTCGGTGTTCGACTGGCACGCGAGCACGCTTCAAACGAGACACGTCGCTTGTCCAACTGTCAGGCAGAAAGAGGCGTAACGCGACCATCACTGGCACTTCGCCGCGCGCAAGCGTCAAAGACACCAGCGTTTGGCAATTTGCCGTTTTGCCGAGAGCCGACGCGTATTGAGCCGCGACACCAACCGAGCGTTCGCCCTTCTTCGGCAGTGAGGTGTCATCAATAACGAGCACCGCATCCCTACCGCCGACAAGTCGGTCCGCCTGGTTGAGCAGCTCCGTCTCCAGCGGCGTCGCGTCCCAGACACCGTCCGCAATGAAATGGTGCAACTGGTCGTAGTTGCCCGTGGCAAGGCGCTCCGCCATCGGCTGAACGCTCTTGCGATCGCCAGGACCGATCAGTCCCGCAACATACAGAGGACACATCCGCTGCCGAGTCTTATGACCCAGCCGGTCCAAGAACGGCATCAGCCAGCGTTCAAGTTCGTCTTCCCATCCCGCCATGGTCAGCCCTCCATGAGCCGACCACCCATGAATCATTGAAAAATTGATTCGGGAATCCTATAAAGCACAGCAAAACCGACAATCTGCCAAAGTAGTGCTAGGCCGTGCACCCATAAATCTGCCAGCGCACGGCTCGCCAGAGTCCGCTATGCCTCGATAGCGACCAAAATTCTACAGCGCAGCTAAATGACGCGAAGGGCCAGAAGGGGACGTGCTGATTCTGGACCAGCACTGGGCTATAGTGGTCCAAAATCAGCCCATCTCGTGCCGTCCCCTTCTCAACCCGTGCGTGGAGGATCGACCAGATGACTAGCGGATATTTTGAAGATTTTGAAGTCGGCGACAGCCGTAAGGCTGGTCCCTATCTTGTTTCCAAGGCCGAAATTATTCAGTTCGCCAAGCAGTACGACCCCCGGCCTTTCCATATCGATGAGGAAGCTGCCGCGCGTTCCGTCTTTGGAGGACTATCGGCATCTGCCGCCCACACGTTCGCGATCTTCATCTTTCTAACAAACAGATATCAGCCTACGATCCGTTCACTTGCCGGACTTGGCTATGATGAGCTGAGGCTGCCAAACGCAGTACGCCCGGGCGATGAACTCGAGCTTGAGGCGGTCGTCTCAGAGAAGCGCGAGTCGAAGTCGAGACCGGATACGGGAATCCTTCGCAGTCAAATCTACCTGCGCAACCAAAGACACGAGACGGTGTTGCAATGCTTCGGCACTGTTTTCGTCGCGAGGCGGCCGGATGCGAAAGCATCGACGTAGAATTCAAACAAGCGCGGTCAACCGGTTTTGGACGCGACGTCCGCTCAGGGTCATTCACGACCGATCCCGCGGATCATGCCCAGCATGCGACGTCCGCTTCCCTCCGGAAGCAACTGAATTATTGCATCACCGCGAAATGCAGCGATGGGCCAATACCAGAACTGCAGCTTCCGACCAGCCAGTGTTGATTGGCTAGTCCGTTCGCTTCGAGCGGGTTACCTAGCTCAGCTAGCCTCCGTTGATCTACATCAAGCACGTCAGCAGGATTCACGCGCAGATTTCCCCGACCGCCGCCTGCACGGCAGGCAATAAGGAGCGGGAAGTATGCGCACAATCCTTAGCAGGACGGTACTCATTGCGATTTGCATGTCGGCTGTGGTGACATGCGCCCCATGGTTACTCTCTCGATGTGCGCCCGGACGAGGCAATCCTCGCGCTGGCCGAGGAGCTTGCCAAGCGGGCCGCGCGGAGAGATCATCTTATTGAGATAGCGGTCTTCCAGGCATCCAATCCTGCCACGAGCAAAAAGCCATGATCCGCGCCGCAATCTACGCCCGCTTTTCATCCGACCGTCAGAAGGATCGCTCGATTGACAATCAGATTGCCCTTTGTCGCGATCTTTGTGCGCGCGAGGCCATGGCGGTGATCTTGACGTTTGAAGACCGGGCAATTTCCGGCTCCGCCGCTGTCAACCGCCCGGACTTTCAAGCCCTGATGCAAGCCGCCGAGAGCCGACTATTTGATGTCATCGTCACCGAGGACATGGATCGCATCTTCCGTGATCAGGCCGATTATCATAACGCGCGCAAGCGGCTCGACTTCCTCGGTATCACCCTCCACACGGCGACCGGCAAGATCGGCACGATTGACGGCGCTTTGCGCGCGCTCATGAGTGAGCAATTCATTGAAAACCTGCGGGTGCATACTCGGCGCGGCCTCGAAGGCGTTTTGCGCGATGGTCGGCACGCTGGCGGACGCGCGTATGGCTATCGAGCTATCAAAGACAAGCCCGGCGAGTTGGAAATCGTTGAGGAAGAGGCCGAGATCGTTCGCCAGATTTTCGCTGGCTATGTTGCTGGCAAGACACCGCGCCAAATAGCGCACCATCTCAACAGGCGTGGCGTGCGCCCGCCTCGCGGCAGGCTTTGGAACGGATCGACGATCAACGGCCACGTCGCGCGCGGCGGCTGGATGATCTTGAACGATCTTTATGCCGGTCGCATCGTCTGGAACAAGGTCCGGATGGTAAAGGACCCGACGACCGGCAAACGCGTTTCGCGTCCCAATCCGAAAGGGCAATACAAGATCGTCGAGGTGCCGCACTTGCGCATCATCGACGAGGTCACGTTCAACGCGGCGCAGGTCATCAAGATCGAGCGCCGACGCGACGCAACACCGGCAACGGCACAAAAGGCGCGCGCGCCGAAGCGAGTGTTTTCCGGGTTAATCAGATGCGGCTCTTGCGGTGGCGGCATGTGTTCGGTCGGTAATGACCGCAAGGGGTTACGGGTGCAATGCTCGGCACACCGAGAAAGCGGATCGTGCGACAACGGCCGACGCGTCTATCTCGACGAGATTGAACAGCGCGTATTGGATGGCTTGCGCCATCACCTCGAACATCCCGAGGTTATCACCCGGTTCGTCACGGTCTACAATGTCGAACGCAAGCGGCTCAAGAAAGAGGCGAACCAAGAGAGCCTCCGGCTTGATCGACGGCTTGGCGAGGTCGAGCGCGAGATCAAGCGCGCCGTGGATGCGATCACCAAGGGGGCGCCGCCTGAGCCGTTAATCGCACGGATGCGCGAACTGGAATCCGAACGTGTCAGCCTCAGCGCGCGGCTCCACGCCGCCAAGGAGGCCGACAATGTGTTCGCCCTGCACCCGAAAGCTCTCGAAGTCTATAAGCGTGATGTGACGGAGCTGGCCGAGGAGTTAAAAAAGGGCGGCCCCGATCTCAACGGGCAAGTATTCGCCCGCATCCGTAACCTCGTAACGGCAATCATTGTGCACGCCAACCCGAGCAGGCCGGGCGGAGCCGGAACCAAGGCCAACTCCGAAGACGACCGGGATGTACGGATCGAGATCAAGGGTCGCCTCGCCGCGCTCTGCGGCAATCCGGCCCTGTTTCCGAACATGGCTATGTCGGGGGGATCGATGGTAGCGGGGGAGCGCTACCGCCTTTCCCACACCAGCCGAACCTACGGTATCTCATCGACGCACTCACGAACGATTTCTCACTGACGCGGCAGTCGCCAGCGAACTACGAGTTTCTTCAATGGCCGATCTGGGCTAAGCTGCTGCAGGCCTTGGAGCTGGCAGTTCGTACCCGACGGTAACATCCAACTTCGCGACGGAGTACTGCACTGAAAGCGCCCATTCAGTTCGGTGCTGAGGGCGATGAGCACCTAGAAGTCTTGTGATGGGGTGGACGCCCCCCTCGACGGCATCAATGTGCCAAGATGGTGGTGTTGAAACAGCCACTGCAGAGAAGGAGCGTCCGCCATGGAAGTTAGCACGATCGGAATAGATTTGGCGAAGAAT
>NZ_JBVUBB010000070.1:0-20660 GCF_055791185.1 Bradyrhizobium ingae | reverse complement strand
TCTTGTGCTTCTTCGGCCGCATCGTCTTCTCCGATGCACCACAGAATCATGGCCCGCAGCAAAAGGAAATCCAAAAACCAATTTGCAGGGTTTGGAAGCCTCAAGCCCCAAATCCCTGCAATCTCAAACGCCTCCAAAACCCGAAAACAGACTCCCGCTCAATCGCTTAGAGCCTTGTTCACGGCCGACTAAATAAGATATCAGCGGTCGAGATGGCCGTCGCCATTCATGCGACCAGTCTACGAGGTCCATGGAAGAGTGGTGCCTGAGCTCGCGTTTGATTGCGCCAAAGACGCAGCGCTTCTGGCCAAAAATCAAGACACGACGCAGGTTCGACAAATAGCTCCCGGTCGACACAGGCGCGTTCGATGGAGTAGCCGGTGATATCTCGGCGGCATTCGATAATGCCGCCGAGCTGTTGCCGTCATACGTTGCCTTGCGTTCCGCACAAGCTGGCCTCATGGGCACGGCCGATGGCTAACGGCAGTGAGTGCATGACGCCGAACTCAGATGATGCTGAGCTTCTTCCGGCCGATGTACTCGATTTCAGGTGCTTCCGCAGCGGTGCTTCTACCTTCGCTGCGCGCTGACTACCGTCGGTGTCCGAGCGGGATGCCCAACTTTCGCGCCTTCTGACGCAGCGATCCGGTGGTTCGCTTTGTAAGCTTTGCGATTTTTGTAACGGGTGTTTTCGCCTTCGAATGTGCGCGCAGTTCCTTCACGTCAGTCTTCGTGTACTCGCGACGTACAATCTTCCTATTCAGCGTCTTGGCCATAATATCTCCCTTGGCACTTCTGAGCGCGCATCTAGCAGGGATAAAGTGGAACTGCCAAGCATGCGTGGGTTGCATGCGCAAGGCCTCCTGAACCCATCGGATACCCCTTACCTTTCCAAGCTCAGGAGCGGCCCATCTAGATCGAAGCTAATTTAGCTGTTGGCCACGCGAATATGTCACTGGTAAGTAGAAAGGTGGGCGTTACGCATTGATTTGCGCGGACGCAATGTCGAACGAGCGTTGTGGAAAGTACTTGAGAAGCCCGCGTTTCATTCGGACCTCGCGCTGTCCGGGTCGCCTAAAACTCCGGCCAGCAATTTCAGGCTGGTTTGAGGGATCGCAGGGACGAAGCTCGCTTAAGCCTACGCGTCCAGCCAGCCAATCTTGCTTTTCAGGAATTGGAAGCCCAGCACCTGAAAGCTGGCCTGCTCCTTGTTGTCCCGGCCATAACCATGACCGCCAGCATCCGGCTCGTAGAGATAAGCCTCATAGCCCATCGCTTGAAGCTTGGCGACCATCTTGCGAGCGTGTCCGGGATGGACGCGATCGTCCCGCCGCGTCGTGGCGATCAGGATCGGCGGGTAGTCTTGCCCGGGCTTGGCGATATGGTAGGCGGAATAGGTCTTGAGCCATTCCCATTCCTCGGGCTTGTCAGGATCGCCAAATTCCGCGATCCAACTCGCGCCCGCGAGCAGCTTGGTGTAGCGGCGCATGTCAATCAGTGGGATGGTGCAGAACAGCGCGCCGAAACGCTCAGGGTACCGCGTCAGCATATTGCTGATGAGAATGCCGCCGTTCGATCCGCCCTCGGCGGCGATCCGTTTTGCCTGTGTGACGCCGCGGCGGACAAGGTCGGCCGCAACGCTCGCGAGATCATCATGGGAGAGCCGCTTGCCGGCGAGGCGTCCAGCATCGTGCCATCGCGTGCCGAACTCGCCGCCGCCGCGCAAATGTGCCTGCACCGTGGTGCCCCCACGCTCGAGCCACAGCTTGCCGAGCGCGGAATTGTAGTACGGCTTCACTGAGGTACCGAACCCGCCATAACCGCTCATGTGCACGGGCGCTTCGCCCGTCTCCTATTTCGGGCCGGTCTGGACATAGGGAATGCGCTCGCCGTCGACCGAGATCGCCTCATGCTGAGTGACCACCAGACCATCAGCAACAAAGGTCTTCGGCGCCTCCTTCAGCACGGCTGGACTGGCGACACCCTGCTCCAAAAGCATCAGTAACGGAGGCGTGAGCGGATCCTGGATCTTCGCAAGCAGGTCACCATTGCTCTCGGATGGATCGCGATCAAGTGGCCAGACATCAACGACGCCGATATCGGGAAGCGCATTCAGCCGCTCGCGGCTCCAGGTGGAGGCGGATGGCGTGCAGATCCCGAAGACCGGCCTTAGTTCGTCGAGGACGGAGAGTATAAGCTTGCCGGCGGACCAAAAAACTCCCTGCAGTGCTCGCCGCGGGCTTGCCACAAAAAGGACCGCGAAATTGCGCTTCCCGGCAAGAAAGGAGCTCAACGATATGCCGATCAGGGTATCGGCCGGGTAGATCACTCCGGCGATTGTCGCAGCCGAGCGGAGCTTGACCGCGAGCCAATCCTGCTGCGCCTGGAGCCAGATATCGGTAGGAAGGTCGAGCTTGATCTTCGCCCCCGACTCGGTTCCTAGCCATGTGTGGGAATTGAAGAAATTCAGCTGTTCGGTGAACCAGACGCGTTTTTCTTGGCTGGTTCGATCGATCGTGCAGCCGACGCCGATGCGATCGGCGGTCGTCTCAAACACCACGGCCGCTCGTTCGATGGGGTCACCGCGGTGCCACAATCGGATGGTCCGGGCATAGCCCGAAACTGTCGCCATGCCCTTGCCATAGGCGCTGGACACCAGCAGCTTGTCCTGATCGACCCAAGTGGCACTGCTCTTCCTTAAGCACAAAACCATTGGGCACAAAACTCTTCGTGGCCATGTCGAACTCGCGCAGCGTCACGGCATCGCTGCCGCCCCGTGACAGAGCGAGTATGACTTGCGAGCTACCAGGCAGCATGGCGGTCCAGCTTACAAGCCAGTCCTCGCCTTCAATGGCCGCGAGCCGATCCACATCGAGTAAAACGTCCCATGACGGTTTGGACTTTCGAAATTCTTCTAAATTGGTTCGACGCCAGAGGCCCCGCGGATTACTGGCATCTTTCCAAAGGTTGTAGAGTTGGTCGCCGTGCCGGCTGACATGCGGTATATTGTCCGCCCGATCGTAGATCGAAGCCAGCGCGTCGCGATGCTGCGTGAATGTCGCTCCGCCGAACACCTGCAGAGTCTTGCGATTCTGCCGCTCGACAAAGTCGAGCGCCCGCGAGCCCTCTATCTCTTCCAGCCAGAGATAGGGATCATCATCCGGAGCGGAGAGCGTTGGCTTTCCATGCCCTGGCGGCTCTTTCGGCCAGCTTCCTTCAGACACAAATCACTCCAATGTTAGCAACAACTGGGCTTTTGACGCTGCGGACGCCCGCGTTATATGCACTCCAGACTACAACCTTACGCGCCAGTCACTTCAAGCTATTTCCCACCAATAGCGCTGCGATTATCCACGGCTCAGGGCTTTGCACGGCCTGAGGCGCGAACTCTTCTGCGCACTAGAATAGCAGGCCTATGATAGTTGTTCAGATCGCCGCCTTATTTGAATGGGTCACGGTCTGGAGACTTAGGGAATGCGGGGCGTGCTTTGCGTCCCTTGCTCGAACGCGGCGAACAGCCGCTTTTCGAAAGTGGCCAAGAAACACGAAATAGCCGTAGCAGGAGCGCCGACGACGCTGATCGAGAAGTGTATCGCCGCTCTTCGCGTCTGCGATCAGGTGACGGGTTAGCGGTCCTCTGCTCGAGTTGATCGAGCGACTGCCGCGCCTCAGTCATTCTGTTACATCGAGACCTCACCAAATGATCGGGACGAGAGCTGAAAGCGAGATCTTTTCTATCGGCCGGCTTGTGTCGTGAAACGGAAAGCCGCAGCGATTGACCATCGATCCGCTCCCAATGCTCCACAAAGCCGGGCCGCATCGCCATGCCGCGGGTCTCATCCCGCGCGATGAGCGATTCGAAACTCGGCGGCATGCTTCGGCGGCTGGCGGAGTCAATTGCAATGACCAGGCGAGGTGTTGGAAGTCCGGACATGCCAACTCGAGCCACCGGCGCATCGAGCGATGAAAGGGATCAGAGCTCTAGGAAACCGAGTCGTCATAGGACGCATCATCGTCCACACTCACGCAAGCGCGGCGCGAGGGGTGGCTGGCGTCACACAGGCGCCCATTTGCCGACCGTATTCGGTGGTAGCGGCGATGTCAGAAATCCAACAAGCGTAAGCTTTCTACGTTTGGGGACGCCGCTCGCACGCGCGTTCTCGCGTCGGGGCAAGATGCGTCGCTCTTCCGCGATCGGCACGCCCTTTGCTGGGATGAGGACGAAGGCCCCGCAGCCAATGTTGCTCGCACCGCACTGCGCCGGGAGTGTTTATGGTGAGACCAGCTCGCTATCATGTCGTTCGGGGGATAATCACACCGGACTTTCCCTTGGTTGCACCTCCGCTCTCTCTGCATACGCTCGGCGGCTCTTTGTTAATGATCATCGAGGCATTTGGCCGCACAAGCTGCATTACGGACCCAGGACCACGACGCTTTGATCGCGTGATTTTCAACGCACCGCCACGCGGCCTAGGCAAGCCCATTTCCTGAAAAGTGGAGTCAATCCATGCTTAAAGTGAAGTCCATAGGCCAAGCAACTCCCCAGATTCGATCATTACGATTGATCGTTCTTCTCTACGGCCTGCTCGCTTACGCGGCTTTTCTCGTCACCATCGTCTACGCTGTCGGCTTCGTAAACGGCATAGGCGTACCAAAGACGATTGACACGGGGCCTGAAAGGTCCGTCAGCGACGCGCTTTCCATAAACATGTTGTTGATGGCTCTGTTTGCCATCCAGCACACCGGCATGGCGCGCAAGTGGTTCAAAAACTGGTGGACGCGATATGTGCCGAACTACATCGAACGAAGTACTTACGTGCTAATCGCGAGCCTCTGCCTCATGCTGTTATTCTGGCAGTGGCGGCCGCTTCCGGCAGCTATTTGGCACGTCGAGGACCCCGACGTATGCGTAATGATTGGGACCTTATCATTTATCGGCTGGACGTTGGTGTTCACCAGCACGTTCCTGATCGATCATTTCGAATTGTTCGGACTGCGTCAGGTTATCGCCAATCTCAGCGGGCGCGGCATAGCCGCGCAGCAGTTTCGGACGCCGCTGTACTACAAATTCGTGCGACATCCCACCTATCTCGGCTTCATCATCGCAGTCTGGGCCGCGCCGGTCATGACAATCGGACATTTACTGTTTGCAGCCTTGACTACCACGTACATCTTTGTTGGGATTTCCTTCGAAGAGCAGGATCTTCTCCAGCGGTTTGGGGAGCAGTACGGCCAATACAAAAAACAAGTCAGCATGCTCATCCCGTGGCGCAAACTGAGCTGATAGGGATCAGATAGAAAGAGGAATTCACTTCCGAAAAGTGCATCGCCAGGTTCACGATTCGATGAGAGACCCGCGAGCGGCGCTCCATCATCTCAGGTACGCTGTGTCCGAAGACGCACCGTTCATCGGCACTCTCACGTTCTATGCTGCGCATGATGCAGAGCATCATCGAGCTCGGAGTCCGGTTAGTATGGGGGAAACGTTTCCGCGCGCGGCCCCATCGTTCGACGGAGACCGTGATGAGATTGCCCACACTCCATGGACCAATTGCAAATAGAGCACGGCATCCTTGCCGCGCTTATCCTCTCACAGATGGACCCGACAGTTTCGAGGAAGGCACACGTGCTGATGTTGACATCTAATGTGTGCCTCACTCCGGTTGTTGTCTATCAACGATAGCATACGAGTAGCCGTCCTTGGTCAGCGAGCTTCGGCGCACAGCCACCAATTACATTCGAAACTATTGCACGCATCTGATACAGCTCGATGCGTTCGCTGTTAGTTACGTTCAAACGTACAACCTCACGCAGCGTCAGAATCAAGCGGATTCTTTGAGAGTGAATGTTGCGTCGCAGTTACAGCAATTCGCGTTGGTGCTGTTATGACGCACGCGGCCGGGGGCCCTCTAAAGGAAATGAAGCTCGAAATGAAGAACTTGTTGCTTATGACTGCGAGCATCGTCGCACTCAGCGCTGCGGCGCCTGCATTCGCTGCGGATCTCGCTGCACAGCCCGTCTACACCAAGGCGCCGCCGCCGCCCGCACCGGTCGCCGTCGCGCTCTATGACTGGAGTGGTTTCTATGCTGGCATCAACGGCGGCTGGGGTTCGAGCCACAACTCCTGGGATCTCGCGGGCACGACCCCTGAGGGCTCCCACGACGCAAGCGGGGGTACAATCGGTGGGCAGATCGGTTATCGCTGGCAGATCGGTCAGACAGTGCTTGGAGTTGAAGGCCAGGGCAATTGGGCCGATTTCAATGGCTCCAATGTCAGCACGGCCTTTCCAGCCAACAGCAATCATACGAGGATAGACGCGTTTGGCTTGATTACGGGCCAGATCGGTTATGCCACCAGCAACGTGCTGCTCTACGCCAAAGGCGGCGCCGCCGTGGTGAGCAGCAACTATCAGATCGACTCCGTTCCCCCAGGCACGCAGCTTGGCAGCGCGGACACCACACGTTGGGGGGGCGCCGTTGGTGCCGGGCTCGAGATCAACCTGACGCCGAACTGGTCAGCTGGTGTCGAGTACGACCACGTGTTCATGCCGACCAGCGACGTGAGCTTCGCAGCCGCTGGAGGTGGTACGCTTGGGAACGATCGCATCCGCCAAGATTTCGATCTCGTGACCGCTCGGCTCAATTACAAGTTTGGCTGGCCCGTAGTTCTCAAATAACGATCTCCTCACCTCCAAATAGCGATCGAGAGCTCCGGCCTTTGGCCGGGGCTCTTTCTTGAGCTAATTAGAGAGCGCGTCACCTAGCCGATTTTATTTTTCTTGAAAGCGCCACCTTTAACGTTCTCACTTCAGGACACGTCGGCCAGTTGGATGTGCCGAGACACACCAAGTAGGCAAAGCGCTATAGTGCGACTAGCCCACAACTACCGTCGAGGTGTGTCACCGCCGTTTCGTGCAAAACGATTCGGCTTTCAGAACCTGAAAGCAAGTCCCTACGCCGCGACTTGCCGCTTTCTGCTACCGACAGCATCAATCCCGATGCTTTGGCTTTCAGCAATCATGCACATAGCAGCCGATATTTCCATTAGCCCGCGGGGCAGGCTCTCCAAGGCGATCTGTTAAGTGGGTTGATGTGTGACCTATCCGCCCCGCGCCAGATTAGTGCGACGAGCACTTCGCTGATCGCCACGAAAATTGCATCGCGCTCGCAAGTCTGTAGTTATATCATGCCCGCTGCTGCCGACCACGCGACTTGCGTGTAACACATCGCGCGCAAGCAGCGATCTCTGCCGACGCGCGCCTGGTTTTGTGATCGTCAGGTGTGGAGAATGCAGCGTATGCCGGTGAGACTTCCTTTCACTAAGTGATCTTCGGCGCACTACTTGTGTAATGGCGCGGGCGCAGCTGGTCAGCTGACGACGGCCCTATTGACAAGCAGCATCAATCAGTCGAAGTCACTAGGAGGTAGATGTCAGCGTCCATGCGACCAGCACAGCCGTTGAACACACCGGCGCGCGGCTCGTTTCCTCAGCAAATCGTGGCGGCTTCGTGCCAGCGGACGCCAACCCCGGTTAGGCCACCAGCGGCGTTGCCTTGGCAGGCTCCGAGAATTCAATAAGCCCAAGACGAATCGCCTTTACCAGACCATGAGTCCGGTTCGCCGTGCCGAGCTTTCGCATCGCGTTCTTAACGTGAAAATTCACAGTATTCTCGCTCACGTTCAGTATCTTCCCGATTTCCCAGGACGATTTGCCCTCCGCGACCCATCGCAGGCAATCCTTTTCGCGCTCGGATAGGCTCACTTTTTTATCGGAAGCACAGTCCGAGGGCCTCGCGATCTCCGCAAACGCAATATGAAAGTGCCAAGCCAGTGCGTTGAGACGGCTCACATTCGCCTGAGGATCGGCATCATCAAAACGAGATGCAAATGATGTCACAGATATTCGCCCTGATGGCCCAAACAATGGCACGCCGACACCATTCTTCAGCCCTGCCTCTCGGGCCTCCCTTAGCACACGTTGTTCACATGCCTGCAGCTGATATTCTTTGGCGAGTTCGTCCCATAGAAATGGTCCCGCAAACATCGGTGTCCGCCGGACCACCGGATCGACAGTGTAGTACTTGCGTTCCAAATAGCGCTGGCACCAGTCGGTCGGAACCTTCATAGCCACCAGAGGCGGTGGGCACCCCGGTAGACGCAGCGGCTCCGCGAAGGTGAGTGCTCCGTAAGCGACTTCAGTGAACCCCTCTTCGCTTGCACAGCTCACAAGCAGATCAAAGAGCGCTTTGAGAGATTGCGTTTGACTCGCGCATTCAACGAAGCTGAAGAGATTCATATGGCGCCTCACGCGATCGAGCCGAAAGGCCGTTGTGCGCCGTTCCATTTGGTTTGTTTCAAACGGAAGTTCGTTTCATTCCTGATATGCTCCAGCCCGCAACGCAGTCGCGCGAGTGCGACGATGGCGACCGACCGAAAGGGGCCGTCAACGCGGATACGACATGCACACGCCGCCGATATGGACACAATCGGAACGCCGATGCGTTTCCGCCGGTTTGCGTGCTGTCCAAATTGCTTCCGTCGGCACCCAAATGATGGTGGATCGCGCGGGAAGCGCCTTCGCCGATATATCGCGTTAGGCTGAACGGTCTTGTCGGTCCCTCCGCTGCGCCAAACAAACGTCAGCCAGCTGTTTGTTCGCCCGTGAGAAGAGGCCCGGAGTTCCGGCCTTGCGCAGAC
Organism: Bradyrhizobium ingae; assembly: GCF_055791185.1. Classification (NCBI taxonomy): domain Bacteria; kingdom Pseudomonadati; phylum Pseudomonadota; class Alphaproteobacteria; order Hyphomicrobiales; family Nitrobacteraceae; genus Bradyrhizobium; species Bradyrhizobium ingae. Next base: position 11,963 of record NZ_JBVUBB010000070.1, on the reverse strand, counting down.
ATCAGAGCCGCGGCGCGCAGATTGGCTTGGTAGTGCCGGGCTCCAGCTGCTTGGAGCCACCACCGATGGCTCCCCTGAGAGCAAAGATGAGTTCGTCCGGACTTTATCGCCAATTAATTCCAGCGTATCAGGTCCGGCCTCCGATAGGTGCTCGACAGCGAGCCGGTATGGGCGCAAACGCGATCTTCGGAACGCACGGCGGTCTCGGATCCAAAGGACCCGAGTTTGGGTAAGGAATGCGGCCCGTTTGCTGCCCTTGTTGTGAGAGCGCTGATGATGCCGTCGAACAATTCGCGCACGTCCGTCGCTCCCTTCAGCCACGGCTAATCGAACCAATCGATACCGATCACCGCCCTCGCGCTTGCCGATTTTGGCGAGAAATTGCTCCGTGGTTCGGCCATGCTCCCGAACCAGAGTGATGTAGATGACACTAAGCATCCGTTTCTCCAAGAGCCTGCAGAGGACAGAATGAGCACAGCAAGGGTCATACCAGTCACGGCCCTCGGGAAACTCAGTCGTGAAGACAAGCGCTTGGAGAGATTGGCGGGTCAACCGACTTAAAGCACTGGGACATACGTCGGAATTACGACACCGCTGTTTGCAAGGCACGACATCCTTTGATGTAGACCAAGGGATCTCCTGCTATAGGGCGGCATATCATTTCCTGCTCGTGTAAGAGCTGAATCCCCGAATGCGGCCGCACGCACGTGAGCAACCGAGGCTCTTTACCGATTTGCATCTAGGATGCATGCATTGCGGACCTAGTTCGGATCTTGCAATACATCTATCGCGGAGCGGCACAAAACTTGGGATTCCTTACGCCCGGTTGACGACATCCGAACTTACGCCGGAGGTCAACTACTAACGTTGGCAATTGATCGAGAGAACAGAGACGTGCCAATGACTCCTTGATCAAGGCGCGCAGGTCGCGCCTCAGGAAATTCAGCATGCTGCTTAGATGTGTTCGCGAAGATCCGGCGGGCGTGGGATATATTTCGCGAATAGTCATTCAGAGTTTGTGCGCGCGGATGGGCGCTAAACAAGGAGGCGGCTCCGGTCACGCACAGGGGCGCATCCCGCGCCGAGTCCCGTCACGGACAACATCTCCAAGCCTCTCGAGATGTACAAAAGCCCCATGATCCAAATGCCTCATTGCGGCAATCCCCGCCGTGATAGGTAGGGGATTAGAATGCGGAAGCAGTGGCCGCCTCCCTGACCCATCAAAGACACTCATCACGTCCTCGCTGCCCCCGATTGCTCCAATCGGCAAACCGCAGCCGATGATCTTGCACGTCGTGACCATGTCCGGAGCTAGACACCGTAGCGGGCGGAAGCACCGTGGAAACTCAGCCTAAGATTCAGGACCTCATCGGATATCACCAGAACGCCGTTAGCGCGGCTTGCTTCGTGCACCGCTGTAATGAATTCAGGTTTCGGCGCAACGAGACCGCCTCGGCTCGGCATTGGATCCACAATGATGGCAGCGAGAGTTCGCAGCTCTCAACCGGCTACGCTTTCAGCAATCCCTCCAGATCCAATTCCAAGGCCTCGCCCTGCAACTGTTGGGAGTCCTGTTGCGCTTTTGCCGATCTGTACCAATCACTAAGCACGTCGGCTCCGTGCGAGCAGTGGACACGCTGCCCGCCCACCTAGAAAAGGGTGGAATTTCTGCGCGCGCACTGCGGCAAGGATCCGAATCGTCGCCGCATCATCGTCCCGCACCAAATTTCGAGCCGCGGTGCCGGCCCAACTGGCAGACGGCCCGGTCGCAGCGGTATAGTCCAGCCGCAAGGTCGACCTCGTGTCCGAGCTCGCGCCCCTCGCGTTGTCGTCGGGCCACGTCCACGGAAACTACGACTACCCACGCGAATCGGCGACCGCGCGGCAGAATCGTGGCGTCGACCCCGCTTCACGTGAACGGTCTGCCAGAAAGAGACTGTGAATGGACCTCGAAGACGACGGCGATGACCTCAGCCGGTGCCCAGCGCGATGTGACAAGGCTGTCGGTTGCGCTATCATGCGCGCTCTCCGTCAATCACTTGGCGCTAGTTGTTCCTGGAATATTTGTGAAGGAAAAGACCCGAACACTCAGGTTGGCAAGTCGGAGATGAGCTAGCAGAGAGCCGGCGCCGGCGTTCTGCACGGGGCGATGAGTGGAGTTTCTGCCTGACTGCGGGCACGCGCATGAGGAGCGACTATGAGCAGAAGAACACGCGGAGCCGCATAACGGCCTTCAAGTCGAAGGTGCCGCCCGCCGCCGATGGTTCGTGAAGGCGAGATCGTCACAATCATTCCTAATTGCGATTCGGCAAGGCTGAGCCCAGTCCGCCGCGCAGCGGCCCGTTGACCTGATCTGCGTACGGATCTGGAAGTACTTGCGGTCGGTCAAAAGGGTTTCAAGCAACACTTTCGCAACTACCGCACCTGCTTGGCTCGTGCCTCGCCGCACGAATGGTGGGCGCGAGGCCGTTGGGTTGGAGCCGCCCTTTCCTCGGAACGTAAGCTACCGACGCATCGCGATCACCAACTGCGGGAGAAGATGTTCACCACCGCAATCGCTCTCCCCGCTCCTTGGCTTTCGTCTCCAGCAATCATCGCGCAGCGCGAATCATCTGCTATGCCCAACGGTATGCACTTACTGAACGTGCTTCGTAATGCTTGCATTATTAAGCGTCGATCACGCGGCGAACGATCTTTCTGCAATCCTCGTCAGCGCCGGTTCACTCTGCACCACCACGACATTAGCGCCGCCTGCGTTGCGACAAATTTTGGCGGTGGTTTTGGCGGCCTTGCTCTATTTCTTCAAGTAGTTAATCACAAGGTGATCGCCATAGTTTGCAAGCGGTCTCGCAGTTGCAGCTCCAACTCCCGATCGGTGACGATCGCGCACAAACCATGTTCGGCCCGCTCTTCCTCATCTGAGAAGCCGGCCCGGTCCCCTGCAGGGAAATTGAACTCCTGATCACTGATTCCGTGTTCTTCGGCGAAGGTTTCGGGCAGGGTCCCGGCTCGCCATGAAAGGCGATAATGCATCCGAAATTCGCTTCGATGTACTTGCCCTAGCTCGACGCTGCGAACACTGCGCCGGGCCCATTTTCGCGCGGCGCTCCGCGGCAACAAATCCTGGGTCGAGGGTGTGATCGCGTACAACAGGCTTGAGATACCCGGTTCAGCGCCAACGCTTCTCCTCCGCGTCGTAGGCTCCGGAGAGCGGGTCGCTGACCGTCATCAGCTCACGCTTGAGCACTTTATTGCTGGAAGTCGTTCTAGGAAGCGCTGGGGTGAAGCCGACGTATCGAGGCAGCTTGAATGCCGCAAGATGCGCTCGCGCATGCTCGAGAATTCGCCGGACGATACGATCGTCTGGGGTGACACCCTCCCTCAGTTCGACGTAAATTTTAACCTCCTCTCCGCGCTTCGCATCGCGAACGGGTACGGCGGCCACATCAGCAATCTCGGAAATCTCGCGGATGACCGCCTCCACTTCGCGCGCAGCAATGTTTTCGCCCGAGCGCCGGATCATGTCCTTCGTGCGTCCTAGCAGCCAATGAAAGCCGAGTTCGTTCCGGCGCATCAGGTCCCCCGTCTTGAACCACTCGCCTTCGAACGAGGCGGCATTCGCCTCCGGCTTTTTCCAATATCCTCGGAAGATCCCGCGACCACTCACCCATAGCTCGCCGACTTCGCCGACGGCGGTGGGCGTACCGTCATCATTCATCAGTCGCAGTTTTCGAAATGGAGCAGCAATCCCCACTGAGCCTGAGTCGGCCATCTCATCAAGATCGTTTGACATTCGCGTGCCAAAACCAACTTCCGTCATTCCGAAGGCATCTTGAGTGCCCACTCGGAACCGTTTGCGAAACTTCCGAACCGTATCAGGACTATAGCCCCAATTCAGGGTCTGTTTAAGGCATGTCACCCCGTCCTCATTCACAGCCTCAGCGTGCCGCGCCGCCAGCTCGGGAAATGGGCACCATTCAATGCGGTGCTGCTTCACCCAACCGACGAAGCGCCTCGCGCTGAGTTGAGGAGCCAGGTAGAACGTGCCGCCCTGTCGGTATGACATCAGAAGATGCCATTGCGGGTCGCCATAGAAGAAAGGTTGCGCAGACAAATAGCTGCGGTACTGCTGCCCATCCCAAAACGCCCCCTGGTACGAGTAGACGCCCCAATAGTCGTGCGTCAACATGCACCCTTTCGGAAAGCCGGTCGTCCCGGACGTATATTGGATGTTCACAAGATCGTCGGGGCGGATCTCCTCCTCTACCGGCGAACCGTTGCTGACCTTGAGCAGTTGATCGAGCGCAGCGGCTCCGCCGTTGGAGGGCTGCCCAATTTGCCCGACGAGAATTGTTCCCTGCCTGCCGAGCTCTTGCGGCCAAGGCTCCATAGCCGAGAACACCGACCACGCTGATTCGTCGACGACGGCAAACTTAGCCTGTGTATCGCTCAGAACGTATTCAACCTCTCTCGGAGTGTACCGCATATTAATGGGAACCATCACGGCACCCAGCTTCGCAATCGCGAACCACAGGATCGGAAATTCGATGCAATTGGGCAGCATCACGCCAATACGATCGCCTCGGCGCGCACCAAATGCACGCAACGCATGGGCATATTTGTTGGACAATTCGTCCATCTCGGAATAGGTCGCGCGCTGGCCGCGGTCAAAGACATCAATAGCGATGGTTGAGCTGTGAGTTCTCGCCCGTTTTGAAACCAGCTGCCCAACCGTGATCGTCTCATACGAAGATTCGAGGTCCTCGATCTTACGCAACACATTTGCGACGCGCTCTCGCAGCTGACCTTTTGTCGATTTCGCAGGAGTCATGATGGGAACCCGTTGTTCACTAGGAAAACCTGCCAACTAGGCATGAGCCTTCCACTTGATAGGTAGGAGTATTGCGCAGATTCGCCGCGAGTCATGAGAGATAAAACGTCGCAACGAGCAGCTCGCTCGCACTGGCGTCGAACGGCGAGAACGCAGTGCAAAGCGGTCCATGGGATCCAAATATTATGGCTCCATCAGAGTGGCCCGCGCGATCACCATGGTCCGCTCTTTTACAGCGGCGTTCGTCGCGCACAACTACGCTTATCATTGCTGTGCTTTTCCTGTATTGACGAATTGAGTACTGATGAATGGTGATGTCATGCGAGATGGAGGTCACTCGTACGTCACGATTAACAATGGAGATACTACCAATTTTGATGGTCAAGAATTGGAATTGAGTATTGCGATTTGCGTCGCCGAGCCTCCCTGTCAGCCTGCCACGGCCGGGCCGGAGCTCGTACGCTCTGCGGTACCACGAGGTCGCAACGGAAGGGCTGCCTTGATTCGAAGCAGACGAACAGACCGCCCATGTGATTTCGATCTGAGGCCGGCAAACTGGACTATTTTTGACTAGAATTTTTTCGCACCGATTCCCAGGAAGAACGATGAAGGCCTCGAAGTTCTCGGACGCCAAGAAGGCGTTCATTCTCAAGTAGGGCCGTGACGGGATTGCGGTGGCCGAGATCTGGCGCAGGCCGGCATCAGCCAGGCCGACCAATTTCAATTGGACGAAAGAAATATGACGGGCTGTTGCCGACCGAGATGCGACGGCTGAAGCAGCTCGAGGACAAGAACGTCAAGTTGAAGAATCTGGTTGCAGTCTGTCGTTCGAAAAGGAGATCCTGCAGGACGTGATCGCCGAAGCTTTGAAACCTATCCTCAAGCGCAAGCTGGTCGGCGAAGGCCGTAGCGACTAGCAGGTCTCGATCCGCCAGACCTGTGCGTCGCTCGAGTTCGACTCGAGCTATCATTGCAAATCTCGCCGCCCGGGCCAGGCTGCCCTCGAACATCGGATCAAGGAGGTCTGTCATGCGCGCGTTCGCTACGGCTACCGCCGCGTCCACGTTGCTGTCTACGCTTCACGAGTGCCGTTGCCGCCACCCATGCAAGAATCGCTTCCGGCTGGCGGACTCGGCCTTTGCCGGGAGGGCGTCGAACTCTCTGGGTCACGCTGAAAGGCTTCAGATCACATTCTTCCTCCTTTCCAGGACTTGTCTTAACGCAAGCTGGGCGCACGGCAGGCGCAAGTTCTTTGATCTCGCGCGGCTCAGCAAGGCGCCGACCGCGGCCGAAGCGGTCAAACGCCGCGGCGCTCTATTCGCCATCGAGCGAGATCAACGATCTTGCTTCGCAGGAGCGCCTGCGCGTGCGCCAGGAGCGTAGCCGCCCTCTGATCGCCGAGGCCGATGAGGGCGGCCGGCGTGCGGCTGCCATCTACAGCCTCATCGCCAACTCAAGCTCAATGGCATCGACCCGTAGGCAGGCTTTCCGACGTGCTGGTGAACCTCCCGAATTGATGGACACCTGTAGTAGGCCTGAAGAGCCAGGAGGAAGTGTCGGATGGAAGGACGTCAACGTCGGTCGTTTACGGATGACTACAGGCGGGAAGCGGTTGATCGAGTCGCGTCGAGCGGGCGCTCGATCGGATCTGTTGCCAGGGAGCTCGGCCTGCGCGATTCCGTGCTGCGGCGCTGGGTGGAGCAGCGAGAGGCTCGGGCCGAAGCCGGCGTCGGCGACGCGGCGCCCCACAACGCAGGCGACGCCGACGTCGGCGGACCAGGCCGCGGAGATCGCCCGGCTACGCCAGGAGAACGAGCGCCTGCGCTTGGAGCGCGACATTTTAAAACTGTCCAGCCCGTGGCGCGCCTGTGCGGCGTAGAAACAGCCCTGCGCTATCGTCTGCGGCTGGGAGGGTAGCGGCCGTTGGATTATTGGAGGCACAATCCCCGTAAAAAAACATGGTCCATGGGTGCATGCGAACTTGAGAGTGGTGACGTCGCCCTAGCGGCGATCCCGATTAGGAAGATGACGATTGGCATAGCCCAGCCCCTCCTGCTCATCATTGATTGGAGGATTGCCATGCCCAAGAAGACGACCAGCCGCCGACCGGAACTGAAGGCGGTCAACATTGGGTCCGCCGCCATCGATATCGGATCAAAGATGCACATGGTTGCGGTGAACCCCGCTTGCACCGATGAGCCTGTGCGCTCTTTTGGCACATTCACGCCTGCATAATCTGGTGGACTGGTTCAAAGCCTGCAGCGTGACGACCGTCGCGATGGAATCCACCGGGATTTATTGGATCCCCGTCTACGAGATCCTGAAGCAGCGCGGGTTTGCAGTGATTCTGGTCAATGCGCGGTATGCCAAGAATGTCCCTGGGCGCAAGACCGACGTTAGCGACGCCGCGTGGTGCCGAGATCGCAACCTTGCGCGCGTATCTGCGCCAACGGGAGCGGCTGGTGAAATATGCCGCCGCCCATATCCAGCATATGCAGAAGGCCTTGTTGGAGATGAATCTGCAGCTCCATCACGTGGTCTCGGATATCACCGGCGCGACCGGCATGCGGATTATCCGAGCCATAGTTGCGGGCGAGCGGAATCCTGACGTCTTGGCAATCTATCGGGACGTGCGATGCCATTCGTCCATCGCGACGACCCGTGCGGCAACGGTGGGCAACGACCGGTACGAACATGTCTTCGCGCTGACCCAATCGTTGGAACTCTACGATGTCTACCAGGCGAAGACGCTGGACTGCGACCGCAAGCTCGAGGCCCTGATCGCGGCACTGAACAATAAAAGTCCAAAGCCGGTCGGAAAGCTATCCAAGCCACGCATCAAGACCAAACAGGTCAATGCGCCCACCTTCGCTGTCAGGACCGCGCTGTACCGTGCGCTCGGCGTCGATCTGGCTGAGATCCACGGGTTGGATCCATCACTGGCATTGAAGCTCGTCGGTGAGTGTGGCACCGATCTGAGGGCATGGCCGAGCGCCAAGCACTTCACCTCCTGGCTGTACCTTACACCCGGCAGCAAAATCTCTGGCGGCAAGGTGTTGTCCTCGCGCAAACGGAGATCATCCAGTCAGGCAGCCGCCCTGTTGCGGTTGGCCGGGTGGATATCCAAGTCGGAGCGGGGCGTCGGCGGCGGTAGAGTGACGCGGCCAAGGGGCGGATCGTGGCAGAGTCATATGCGCCGGGCGCTGTTGCGTCCGAGGTGGCGCGCCGGCACGACCTCTCGCCGCAACACCTGTTCGCGTGGCGCAAGACGGCGCGTGCCGGTCTGCTGAGTTTGCCGGCGGTAGATGCGCCACTCTTCGTTCCAGTGGTGTCGGAGCTTCGCCCCGACGGGATGTGCCTGGAAGCGGCAATACCGAACGCGACAACGATCAGCATCGAGATTGGCGGTGCGGTGGTTCGCGCAGCCGCTGGGATCGATCCGGCCTGGCTGCGTGATGTGCTGCGGGCCGTGAGGACGACGGCATGATCGCGGCTTCGGCGGGCGTGAAGATCATGATCGCGACGCGGCCGGTCGACTTCCGTAACTATGCGGCGGTCATGATTATGGGAGTCGACACCAAGACGGGCGGTTTTGCTCGCTTCTGGACGATATTGGCTCCGCATAATAGAGAGCGTTTTTAGATTGGCGGCGCGGCACCTACGCTTCAAAGTGGGCCGCTGTGAGTGCGCCGGGAATCTAAAAACGTGTTGGACGAAGCCGCCTAGTGCGCCGGTGCCGCTATGGAAATTGGATGCTGCTTCCCAGCGGACAGCGCCGGCGCTGGGGTTTCGGGCACATGCTGGATGCGGTCTTGATCGCGAAACATTCTGATCGAGATATGGTCTCCCGGGCGGAAAGACCGGCGACGCTTGCGTTTGGAGGGCTTGATGCCGGAAGCGCGACCATAGGATGCCTGCTGCCTATCTTGGCAGATTGAAAGAACGGTGATCAATGATTGGAATATTTCGACGGTCATGAAGTGTCCGGAAAAGGTGGGTCTTGTGACGCAACGGGCGCGAGCACCTCGATGCACACCATCTGCCCTTGACGGCAAAAGGGACATTCCCGCAGGGAAACTCCGGTCAGCTCCTCGACCTTGTCGCGATAATCGCGCTCCTCCTTCGGTTTTACCGGCGTATCGGACTGCTGCATTCCAAGCAGTTCGCGGCAGCGGGCGAGCTTTTGCTTGCGGTAGCGGTTACCCATGAATCCGTAATAACGGATGCGCTGAAATCCCTCGGGCAAGACATAGACGAGGAAACGCCGGATGAAATCGCCGGCCTCGAGCGTCATCACCTTTTGCCGGCTCTCGTTGCGATAGTCTTTCCACCAGAAGCTTACCTTGCCATCCTCGATATCGACGATCCGGTTGTTGGCGATTGCCACCCGGTGAGTGTAGCGTCCGACATATTCCAGAACCTGCTCGGCGCCCGCGAAGGGTGGCTTGGCATAGACCAGCCAGTTGACCTGGCGGGCGGGATCCAGATAGCGCCGGAATGCGACGGGATCGTGCAGCCGTTCCAATGACGAAAAGAAACGCGACTCGCCGGCATCGAATGCCCTTTGTAGACTTTCGAGAAACAGTCGGCGGAAGAGTCGGGAGAGCACGGCGACTGGCAAGAAGAAGCCGGGACGGCACACGATCCAGCGGCCCCCGTCCGGCGACAGCCCGCCACCGGGCACGACGCAGTGGAGATGGGGATGATGGCTGAGATTCTGCCCTCGAGTGTGAAGCACCGCGAAAAACCCGATCTCCGCGCCGAGATGTCGCCGATCGGCAGCGATGGTGCGCAACGTCTCGGCGGCTGCGTGGAACAGGATTTTGTAGACCGTGCTGGCATTCTGGAAGGCAATCGCGGCGATCTCGTCGGGAACGGTGAAGACGACATGGAAATACTGCGTATCGAGTAGCTCTTCCCGCCGAGCCTCGATCCATTCCGCTCGGGCGAGTCACTGACACTTGGGGCAACTGCGGGAACGGCAGCTGTCGTATGCGATCCGTCGTTTGCCACAGCGGTCGCACTGTTCAATATGGCCTCCGAGCGCTGACGTTCGGCAGCGCTCGATGGCAGTCATTGCTGCGCGGCGTTCCGTCGATAGCGAGGCCCAGTGCTGCTCTCGCCAGGCAGCACCGTAGCGGCTGAATATATCCGCAACCTCCGGACCTGAGCGGCCCATGAGATCGGCCGTCAGAAATGCTCGGGCGCTGGCGGCGAAGAGGCCTTGGGGATTGGACGTGGCAGCAGTTCAAGCGGACTCGTCGCCGCGCAGACCTTGCTGGTAGCGATCCGAAGATACTGAGCGGTCGTTGACAGGCTGCGATGGCCGAGCAGGAGCTGGATGGTGCGGAGATCGGTTCCGGCTTCGAGCAGGTGCACCGCAAATGCTTGCCGCAGCGAATGCGGCGTCACCGACTTGGAGAGTTTCGACACCCGATGTGCCTTACGGCAGGTGGCATCCGCGGCGCTTGTTGATATCGGTTCTCCAACAGAAGCGCCGGGAAACATCCATGTCCCTGTGGGCCGCACGGCGCGCCAATAGTTCGTCAGCACCTCCAGCAACTTGGCCGAGAGCATGACGTAGCGGTCTTTCTGTCCCCTTGCCCTGCTCGACGCGCAGCACCATGCGCTGGCGGTCGCTAGCCTAGGCTTCAAGCGGGTGGCCTCAGAAATACGCAGGCCAGCGGCATAGCATGTCGTCAGAATCGCCTGGTGTTTGAGGCTTTCGATACAGCCGAGGAAGTGCAGCACCTCCTTGGGGCTGAGAATGACGGCCAGTGTCTTTGGCGCCTTTGGGCACGGAATGATCTGGTCGAAATCCCAATCCAGGCCGAGCGTGACGCGGTAGAGGAATCGAAGCGCTGCGACGGTCACGTGCACCGAACGTGGCGCCAGCTTCTTCTCGTTCGTCAAATAGACCTGGTAGGCGCGGATATCCTCCGGGCCGAGCAAAGCCGGCGATTTAGCGAAATGCCGGGCGAACTGCGAAACCTGCAGCAAATACGAATCTGCGTATGTCGCGACAGGTTGCGGACCTGCATGTCTTCCATCATGCGCAACCGAAGCGAGGTCATAGCGAACTCCTTGACAAGAGGGACGCTGCGCGCGGGCAGCAACACCATCTTGCCAAGGGCAAGAGCTTCTGAAATGCGGTGGATTACGTCACTGTGCGGGTGGTGCCGGGGCAGATGCACAGGCTGGCTTCAAGGGGGATACCCCGCGCTCAACGCGGGACACCCTCCCGCGGAGCGGGTTCGTCCAATTCCGATTATGCAAAGATTTGCATAAACGAAAGAATGCGCTGTTCGCGGGGCATGATGAGGGCGCGGAGAACTGGGCCTGCATCGCTTCGCCGATCGAGACGTGCAAGCTCTGCGGCGTGGAGCCGCAGGCCTATCTGACCGACGTCCTCACCAGACTCGTCAACCTCTGGCCGGCATCGCGTCTGGACGAACTCATGCCCTGGACGTGGAGCGCCGAGCAACCTAACGGCCTCGCCGCTTGATGAACTCGCTTCTTGGATCGCGACCGCTCCAGCAGGCCTCGTCGCCACCGGCTCCGTATGGCCCGACAACTTCAACAACCCGTCGCGCACCGCCTTGGTACGCCTACGAGGAGGGCCGCCAGATTGACGCGGGCGCGCGGGGGCGGTGAGCTATATGATTGGCGTTGGATGAAGATCAGGCGGCTTGCTGATCGCCGGAGTTGCCGGGTTGGCGCAGAAGCTTCCATTCCCAGGGCAGCAGTTCGTGCAGCCGTGATGTAGGAAGATCGGCGATACGGGCGAGGACATCGGCTAGCCAGGCCTTTGGATCGACGTCATTGAGACGACACGTCGTGATCATAGTCAGCATGATGGCGGCACGGTCGGCCCCACGCTGACTGCCGGCGAAGGTCCAATTGCGCCGTCCCAAGGCGATGCCTCTCAATGCGCGTTCAGCACAATTGTTGGTCAAGCAGATCCTGCCGTCGTCGAGGAAGCGAGCGAAGCCTTCCCAGCGCCTGATCAGTCGAGTAGCGGAGAGGAATTTCACCTCTCCGCCCTCACGAATCCGGACATGAAACTCGCGCTTCATCCGGCTTCTATCATCCAGCCGCGGGTCGAATGCCGGCCGTCCACAGGTACATCAGC
>NZ_JBVUBB010000069.1:0-21014 GCF_055791185.1 Bradyrhizobium ingae | reverse complement strand
TATGTAATCTACTACAATAACTTCAGGCCTCATCAGGCCCTCGGCGGCAAGACACCAAAGGAATTTGCCGAGGTCCAGACCCAGACCATTCGATCAGCGAATTAGTGAACTTGCACAGCAATGACGGGGAGGCGTTCGGAAATCGGGTGGCGAGGCGAGCGGCCGGCCGCGAGAATGAGCGCTATGACAGCAACCGCACGAAAAACAGCCCAATCATCCTCACCGGCCCTTACTGCTCGCGTCGATGCATTCGACTGGGCGAGCAACACCGGCGAACTCGACGCACAGGGCTGCACCGTCCTCAAGAGTCTGCTCACGTCCGACGAATGCCGTGCCATCGCCGCGCTCTATCCCGACGACGCGCATTTCCGCAGCCGCATCGTGATGGGCCGCCACGGTTTTGGCCGCGGCGAGTACAAGTATTTCTCCTATCCGCTCCCCGACCTGATCGCGCACCTTCGCCCGGCGCTCTACGCCCGTCTGCACGGCATCGCCAATCGCTGGAACGAGGCGATGGGGATCGACATCCGCTATCCCGCGCGGCATGACGCGTTTCTCAATCGCTGCCACGAGGCGGGCCAGAGCCGGCCGACGCCGCTGCTGCTGCAATATGAGGCCGGCGACTACAACTGCCTGCACCAGGATCTCTATGGCGAGCACGTGTTCCCGATCCAAGTTGCGATCCTGCTTTCGGAACCTGGGCGCGATTTCAGCGGCGGCGAGTTCGTGCTGACCGAGCAGCGTCCGCGCATGCAGTCGCGCGCCGAGGTCGTGCCGCTGGCGCAGGGCGACGCGGTTGCTTTTGCCGTGCATCATCGCCCGGTGCAGGGGACGCGCGGCACTTACCGCGTTAATCTGCGCCATGGTGTCAGCCGTGTCAGGTCCGGACAACGCCATACGCTGGGTGTGATATTCCATGATGCAAAGTGAGCGCGGCCGTTGACCGCGGATTTGTTCGACAGCCTCGCCGAGGCGCAGCCGTCGCGCGAAGACATCGCGGACGGAGCCGTGCTGCTGCGTGGATTTGCAGGGCCGATCGAGCACGAGCTGATCGCTGCCATCCGTGCGATCACCGTGCAGTCGTCGTTTCGGCAAATGACGACGCCCGGCGGTTATCTGATGTCGGTGGCGATGACGAATTGCGGCGAGCGCGGCTGGATCACCGATCACACCGGTTATCGCTATGACCCGGTCGATCCGCTGTCCGAAAAGCCTTGGCCGGCGATGCCGCCGATATTCCGAGAGCTGGCGAGACGGGCCGCCGAGGAGGGAGGCTTTCCCGGCTTCGCGCCCGATGCGTGCCTCGTCAATCGCTACGAGCCCGGCACGCGACTGTCGCTGCATCAGGACAAGGATGAGCTGGACTATTCGGCGCCGATCGTATCAGTCTCGCTCGGGCTTGCCGCGATCTTCCTGTTCGGCGGCATGGCGCGCAGCGACAAGACGCGCCGTTTTCGGCTGGTGCACGGTGACGTCGTGGTGTGGGGCGGGCCGTCCCGGCTCGCCTATCACGGCGTCGCGCCGCTCGCCGACGGTGAACATGCATTGCTCGGCAGGAAGCGGATCAATTTGACTTTCCGCCGAACGCGCTGATCTTCCTTCTCCCGCAAGGGGAGAAGGGAAAAGTCCCGGAACGACGATGCTTCGATCACGGCTTTGGCGGATGAATGAACGCCCAGGGGCTGGCTTCCGAGTCGCGCGGCACTTCGACCGACAGCAGATACGGCCCGCCATGGGCGAGCGCCTTCTCCAGTGCGGCCTTGAAATGATCCGGTGAGGTCACGCGCGCGGCCGCGACGCCAAAGGACTCCGCGAGCTTGACGAAATCTGGATTGACGAGGTCGGACGCTACCACGCGGCCGTCGAAGCGCTCGCGCTGGTCGCGCCGCACGTTGCCATAGGCGTTGTTGTTGAACACCAGTGTCACCACGGCGATGTTGAACTGTACGGCGGTGGCAAGCTCCTGCACGCCGAACATGAAGCCGCCGTCACCGGTGATCGCGACGACAGGTTTGTCGGGATTGGCGACCTTGGCCCCCAACGCGGTCGGGAAGCCTGAGCCGAGCGTGCCCTGATAGCCCGAGGTGATGAAGGTGCGCGGCTCGTAGATCGGAAAGCCGTACCAGGAGGCGAAGCCGACCTGCGACAATTCATCGGTGACGATCGCGTTCGCCGGCAGCACCTCACGCAGGAGGTTGAGATACGCCATTTGCGGCTGGATGCGCTGAATCTCCGCTTGCGCGGAGGCGGTGGCCTCGCGGATCGCGGCGCGGCGGCCATTGGTCTTGCTGTAGCCCACCTTGCGAACGGCGGCGGCAAGATCGGCGGTCGCCGCCTTGGCATCGGCAATCACCGCCGAGTCGGAGGAGAAACGCCGCATCTCGACAGGATCGATGTCGATCCGGATGCTCTTCAGTCCGTCCGGACGATAAGGCCAGCGCGACATGGTGGGCAGTTCGAGCCGCGTGCCGATGCCGATCATGAGATCGGTGTTCGGCCACAGCTTGTAGGCGGCCGCCATGGTGAGGCCGAGCTCGTGCGCATTGGAGACGATGCCGCGGCCGCTGCGGAAAGCCACCACCGGCGCATCGATCATCTCGGCGAGCTCGAGGATCTCTTCGCGTGCATCGATTGCGCCGCTGCCGACGAAGATCATCGGTCTCTTTGCGGCCTTGATCAGACCAGCGGCCTGTTTGATCGCGTCGGGATCGGGTTGCGGTGGAGGCAAGGGCGCGAGCACCTGCGCAGGCGCAGTGTCTGCGCGCTGCGTGAAGACGTCCCAGGGCATCTCGACCGAAGCGGGGCCGCGGCGTCCCGACAGCATCTCCTGAAATGCACGCGCAACGACTGTTGGCGAGTTGGCCGGCGCTTCGATCCTATCGGCCCATTTCACATAACTGCGCAGGGTCGCAAGCTGATCCGGCATTTCATGCAGATGGCCGCGGCCCTTGCCGAGGAATGCCGTCGGCACCTGGCCTGTGACGCACAGCACCGGCTCGTTGCAGCCGAAGGCGGTCAGAAGCGCCGCGCTCGCATTGAGCACGCCGGGGCCCGGCACTACGCTGAACACACCGGGCCTGCCGCTCGCGCGCGCATAGCCGAACGCCATGTAGCCGCAGGCCTGCTCGTGCCGCGCGCCGATCACCTTGAGCTGCGCCTGGTGAAAGGCGTCGAACAGTCCATAGACCTGCGCGCCCGGCAGGCCGAATACGGTGTCGACACCATGGGCGACAAGGCCGCTTACGATCGCTTCGCCGCCGGTGAGCGTGGTCATGGTTGCTTCCAATCCAGATGTCAGGCTTCGTCGACGACGCCGTTGCGCAACAGGCCGATGCCTTCGGCTTCGACCTCGATGACATCGCCGGGCTTCAGATAGCGTGGCGGATCGAAGCGCGCGCCGGCGCCGGTCGGTGTGCCCGTGACGATGATGTCTCCGGGAACGAGCGTTGCGAAGGTCGAGATGTAGTTGATGAGATAACGGAACGGGAACATGAGCCGGCCGGTGCGGTCGTCCTGCCGGAGCTCGCCGTTGACGCGCGTGGTCAGCCGCACGTCCGCAAGCTGCGATTCCTGCGTGTATGGCACCAACCACGGGCCGAGGCTGCCGCTGGAATCGAAATTCTTGCCCTGCGTGACATTGAACTTGGCGTGCCGCAGCCAGTCGCGCACCGAGCCTTCGTTGCAGAGCGTGATGGCTGCGATATGATCGAGCGCTGTGGCTTCCGGAATGTGCCGGCCGGCCTTGCCGATCACCAGCACGATCTCGCCTTCATAGTCGAGCTGCGCGGATACGCGTGGGCGCACCAGCGGCGTGTCGTGCCCGACGAAGGAGCGCGGCGAGCGCATGAACATGCTCGGATATTTCGGCACGTCCTGACCGTCCTTGTATTCGGCATTGCGGTCGGGATAGTTGACACCGATGCAGATGATCTTTTCCGGCGCCGGCACCGGCGGCAGCCAGGTGATGTCGGCGATCGCATGATCCGCCGTACGGCCGGCCGCTTCTTCTGCAAAGCTTGCCAGCTTGCCGGCTGCGATCACCTCGCGCAGCGTCGGATAGTCCCTAGCGTGGCGCGCGGAGAGATCAACGATGCCGGCGTCGACGACGGCACCGTATTTGGTCGCGCCCTTGACGGAGTAGGTGGCGAGGCGAGGGGCTGTCATCACTCAGTCCGCCACCAGCACGTCGGCCACGAATTTCGGCTCCCGTACGGCCTGGCCCGTGAACGGCGAGCCCTGCTCGAACCAGGAGCGCGGGGCCGGCGCGCCCCATAGCGTCTGCCGGCGCGGATCGCGCAGCGACCAGCGCAGCGGCTCGTGGTCGTGATCGCCGGTGAAATAATCGCTGGTGTAGAGCTCGAGGCGATGGCCGTCGGGATCGCGGACATAGAGGAAGAATGCGTTCGAGATGCCGTGCCGGCCCGGGCCGCGCTCGATGTTCTTCACGAAGCCCTGGGAGGCCATCACGTCGCAGAGATGGATGATGTTCATCGCGGTCGGCGTCCAGTAGGCGAAGTGGTGCAGCCGCGGTCCCTTGCCGTTGGTGATGGCGAAGTCGTGGACGTTGCCCTTGCGATGCATCCAGGCGGCGGCGATGCGGCCGTTCGGCCCGTCCTCTTCGGCGTATTCGGTGAGGCGGAAGCCGAGCCGCGCGTAGAAGTCGACCGTGTCCTGCACTTCGGCGGCGAAGACGTTGAAGTGATCGAGCCGCTGCGGTTGGCATCCCCGGTAGAGATCGTAGCGGCGCAAGAGATGCGGCCGCTTTTCCATCGATGCGTAAAGCTCGATCTGGAAGCCGAAGGGATCGGTGAATTGCAGCGTGCGGCCCTGGAAGGCCTGGTCGACGAAGGCGTGCTTGAGACCGTTCTCGGTGAGGAAGGCAGCCGCCTTGTCGATATCCTTCTCGTTGCCGACCTTGAAGCCGAGCCGATTGCAGGCCGGCACGGCGGCCTTGCGCAGCACCAGCGAGTGGTGCTGATGCTCCTCTGCGCCGCGTAAATACACGACGTTGTCGTCGGCATCCTCGACATGCAGGCCGACGGTGGTCTCGTAGAACTCGCGGCTGAGCTTCAGATCGGTCACGTCGAGCACGGCGTGGCTCGAGCGAATGATGTTGAAGGGTGGCTCGAAGACGTGTTGCGGTGCGGGCATTGCGTTTCCCCTCTCCAGACCCCGCCATTCCGGGATGGTCCATCAGGACCGAACCCGAAATCTCGAGTTTCCCGGAACGACGGTGGTTCTAAATTCCCAGCTTCTGAATCTTGTGCGTGCCCCGCGCGAGCGAGACGTGCTTGGTTTCCATGTAGAAGTCGAACGAATAGTCGCCGCCGTCGCGGCCGATGCCTGAGGCCTTCATGCCGCCGAACGGCGTCGGCAGATGGCGGACGTTTTCCGAGTTCAACCAGATCATGCCGGCTTCGAGCGCATCCGCGACCCGTAGCGCGCGGCCCATGTCGTTGGTCCAGACATAGCCGGTGAGGCCATACCGGATATCATTGGCGATCTCGACGGCGTCGGTCTCGTCGCGAAAGGGCAGCACGGTCAGGAACGGCCCGAATACCTCTTCCTGCGCGACGCGCATCTTGCTGTGCGCGCCGGTCACCAGCGTCGGCTGCACATAGTGCCCGCCGCCAGGACCGTCATGGGTGGTGCCGCCGGCGGTAATCACCGCGCCGTCCTCTCGAGCGACGTCGAAATAGGAGCAGACCTTTGCCAGATGCCGCTCGTGGATCAGCGGCCCGATCTCGGTCGCGGGATCGAGGGGGTGGCCGACCTTCAATGCCTTCACGCGCGCGGTGAGCTTTTCGATGAACTTCTCGGCAATGCTCGCCTGGATCAAGAGGCGGCTCGAGGACGTGCAGCGCTCGCCGTTCAGCGAGTAGATCATGAATACGACGGCATCGAGCGCGCGGTCGAGATCGGCGTCGTCGAACACGATCACCGGGTTCTTGCCGCCGAGCTCGAAATGCACGCGTTTCAGGGTCGGCGCGCCCTGTTTCATGATCGCCGAACCCGTCGCGCTTTCGCCGACGAAGCCGATCGCCTTGATCGCGGGATGTTCGGTCAGCGCCTTGCCGGCCTCTTCGCCAAAACCGTGCACGGTGTTGAGCACGCCATCGGGAATGCCGGCCTGCTTGGCGAGCTTGGCGAGGAGATCGGCGGTGACCGGCGACCACTCGGCCGGCTTGTGCACGACCGTGCAGCCGGCAGCCAGGGCAGGGGCGATCTTCCAGGTCGAGAGCATGAACGGCGTATTCCAGGGCGTGATCACGCCCACAGGGCCGATCGGCACACGCGTGGAGACGTTCCAATGCTCATCACTTGGCGTGTTCAGGCCGTCGCGCGCCTCTGCGCATTTGTCGGCGAAGAAGCGGAAATTCTCGGCCGCGCGGATCGCGGCCTTAGCCATGAAGCGATAGGCCTGGCCCGTGTCGATGCATTCGAGCACGGCGATGTCGTCGGCATTGTCCTCGATCGCGTCGGCCACCCGATGCAGCAGCTTGCGTCGCATCGCAGGTCCCAGGTCGCGCCAGGACTTGAAGGCAAGCGCGGCGGCGGTCGCGGCACGGTCGATATCCTCGGCATTGCCGCGCGCGACGCTCGCGAGCGTTGCGCCATCGACCGGCGACTTCGTCTCGAAGGTCTCGCCGGAGATCGAGGCGACGGTCTTGCCGTCGATCATGTGACCGATACCGTCGGCACGCAGTTTCTTGAGCAGCGGCGCGACGCGCTCGCGGTTCGCCTGGAAGACGTCGGCTTTCGGTGTGGGCTTATCCATGGGCGGCCTCTGCCTTCAGGGCGTCGTGGATGTTGTTGCGTTTCCAGCTCGTCTCCTTGTCGTTGATCTGCATGTCGAACGACAGGGCGAGCCTGGAGCTTGCGAAGACGGGATCGAGATGCCTGGAGAGTGCCTGGAAGACGTGCTCGCCGGCTTTCTTGCGGGTGGCAAGATCGCGCCCTTCGCCGATGCGCAGCACCATGTCGAGAAAGGCAAGATCCTTGCGGCCATCTGCGATCGCATAAGACTCACATCTGATCGCGCGGACGCGGATGCCGCCGAGCGGGAAGATGCCGGTCTCGACCGCCGCTTTGCGCACGACCTCGCACAGCGCACCCATGTCGATGCGCCCGTCGAGATTGGCCGAATATTCGATCGTGAAATGCGGCATGGCGGTTTCACTCCGTGTGTTTCTTGTTCGTCAGGCGAAGTAGCAGCTCACCGAGCCGTATGCGCCATAGTCGGCTTGAATTGTGTCGCCCTTGCGGGCCTCGATCGGACGGATGAAGGAGCCGGCGAGCACGACCTGCCCGGGCTCGAGCGCAAGGCCGAGCGGCGCGATCTTGTTGGCGAGCCAGGCAACGGCGGTCGCGGGATGATTGAGCACGCCGGCTGCAAGGCCGGTCTCCTCGAGCTGGCCGTTCTTGAAGCACAGCGCGCCGATCCAGCGCAGGTCGGCTTCCAAGGGGCGGATCGGACGACCGCCGAGCACGATGCCGGCATTGGCTGCATTATCGGCGATGGTATCGAAGATTTTTCGTGTCGCGTTGGTCTTGGGATCGACGCGTTCGATCCGCGTGTCCAGAATTTCCAGTGCGGGCACCACGAAGTCGGTGGCATTGAGCACGTCGAACATCGTGCAGTCCGGCCCCGAAAGCCGCTTGCTCATGATGAAGGCGAGCTCGGCCTCGATGCGTGTCGCGATGAAGCGGTCCGTCGGCACCAGTCCGCCGTCGGCGAAGAACATGTCATCGAGAAGCACGCCGGAATCCGGTTCGTCGATGTTGAGCGCGCTCTGCATCGCCTTCGAGGTGAGGCCGATCTTGTGGCCTTTGACGATGCGGCCCTCGGCGAGCTTGATGTCGATCCACGCTTTCTGAATCGCGTAGGCATCGGCGATGGTGATCGCGGGATGGTCCTGCGAGAGCTGCCTGATCTGCGTGCGCGTCTTCTCTGCTTGGTGCAGACGCTTCGCGCAGTTCAGAATATCGTCGTTGGAAAGCGCCATCCCTGATCTTACAAATCGTGGTGCCGAAATATATTTAACATGTTAAGTTAATTCGTCAAACCCAATTCGGGTTTGCTGCAGTGCAAACATTTTGAGGTTCGAGGGCGGGCGTCATGGCGAAGAAGAAACCAGCCGATCCTGCGAACGGTAGCGCGCCTGCCGCCCGGCAGGTGCCGATGCGCGAGTTTTCGCGCTCGCTGCCGATGTCGTTGCTGAGGGCCCGCGAGGCGGTGATGCGGCAGTTCCGGCCCTCGCTGCGCCAGCATGGCCTCACCGAGCAGCAATGGCGAATCCTGCGCGCGCTTGCTGCCATCGATGCGGTCGAGGTCACGGAACTCGCGCGCACGGCATTTCTCCTCGGGCCCAGCCTGTCGCGCATCCTGCGCGATCTCGAAGCCCGCCACTTGATCGAACGGAAGACTGCGAAAGCCGATCAGCGCCGCAGCATGGTGTCGATTTCGGAGAAAGGCGTGAAGCTGATGGCGGTCGTGGCGCCGACGTCGGAAGCGATTTATGCCGAGATCACACGGCGCTTTGGCGCACGCAAGCTCGCTGATCTTCAGGAGATGCTGGGCGAGCTCGAGCAGAGCCTTGCAGGACTTGGAAACGCGGACGAGGCAATAGCCGAGGAGTGAAAACCAGATATGCGCGCGGAAGCGGCAAGAACCATGGACATAGCCGGTTTTTTTCGCTCAAAGTGCCGCCCAAGCCGATCCGCCAAAATCGGTGCCGGGACCGGATGATGCCGCATCTCCACGGGCTCATCCGGCAGGGAACAAGAAGGTAGAGGCAAACAGACCCGTTATGGTCACCATTCAGGTTCAGAAGCTGATCGACTTCGTCGCGGAGGTGTTTTTGCACGCGGAGTCGTCACCGGAAGAAGCCAGGCGCATCGCGACGTACCTGACCACCGCCAACCTCACTGGCCATGACAGCCATGGCGTGATCCGCGTGCCCGTCTATATCCGCTGGAAGAAGACGGGGAATGTGGTGCCGAACCAGAACGCCGAGGTTGTGCTCGATACGCCCTCGCTCGCGGTGGTCGATGGCAAGTTCGGCTATGGACAGACGGTGGCACCGCAGGCGGTGAGGATCGGCATCGAGAAATGCAAGAAGGCGGGTCTTGCCGCGGTCGCCTTGCGCAATGCCGGTCATATCGGTCGTGTCGGTGACTGGGCCGAGATGGCTGCGGCCGAAGGGCTCGTCTCGGTCTATTTCGTCAACGCTGCCGGCTCGCTGCTGGTCGCGCCGTTCGGCGGCGTTCAGAAGCGGCTGTCGACAGCGCCCTATTGCGTCGGTATTCCGCGCCAGGGCCAGGATCCGATCGTGCTGGATTTTGCGACCTCGATCGTGGCCGAAGGCAAGGTGCTGGTGGCCAGCCGCGGCGGCAAGAAACTGCCCAAGGGCGCGCTGGTGGATTCCGACGGCGCGCTGAGCGAGGACCCGGTCGTGCTCTATGGGCCCTACACGCCCGACGGACCGCGCGATCACACCCAGGGAACGGGCGCGATTCGCGCCTTTGGCGAGCATAAGGGCTCGGGCCTTGCGTTCATTTGCGAACTGCTCGGCGGCGCGCTGACCGGAACCGGCGCCACCTCAGGGGGGCGCCGCTTCGCCAACGGCATGCTGGCGTTCTTCGTCGACCCCAAAGTGGTCGACACATCCGATGTTTTCGACGCCGAAGTGTCTCGCTATGTCGACTTCATCCGAGCCACCAAGCCGGCAGCGGGCGTCGAGCAGGTCCTGATCCCCGGCGACCCCGAACGGAAGACGCGGGCCGAGCGCACCAGGAACGGCGTGCCCTTGCCGGATGATACCTGGGCGGCGATAGTGAATACCGCCCGCGATGTCGGTGTCAGCGAGGTCAGTATCCAGAGGGCGACGAGCTAGTTCAATTTCGTCATTGCGAGGAGCCCGCGACAAGATTGGGTAGCTATTTTGCGCTGGAGCGACGAGGCAATCCAGAGTGTTGTCGCGGACGGATTCTGGATTGCTTCGCTTCGCTCGCAATGACGGCGAGTAAGACCAACAGGGAAGGAAGGCAACGTGGCGAACAAAGTCAAAGAAATCTGGAAGTCCGGCAAGGCCGTCGTCAATGCGTGGCTTGCGATCCCCTCCGGCTTCTCGGCCGAGGTGATCGCGCAATGCGGCTTCGACAGCGTTACCGTCGACATACAGCACGGCGTGCAGGACTATTTGTCGATGGTTCAGTGCTTCCAGGCAATGGACAAGCACCCCGTCACGCCGATGGTGCGCGTGCCCTGGAATGAGCCCGGCATCATCGGCAAGGTGCTCGATGGCGGCGCCTATGGCGTGATCTGTCCGATGGTCAACACGCCGCAGGAAGCGAAGAACCTCGTCTCCTATTCGAAGTATCCGCCGAAGGGCGTGCGCTCCAACGGGCCGATCCGCGCCGGCATGTACGGCACTGCGGGCACTTACCAGAAGACGGCCAACGACGAGATCGTGCTGCTGCCGATGATGGAGACCAGGACCGCGGTCGAGAACATGGAAGCGATCCTCGACGTCGAGGGCATCGACGGTGTCTATATCGGCCCGTCCGACCTCGGCTTCTCCTACGGGCTCGAGCCGAAGCTCGACCGAACCGAGCCGGAGATTCTTGCGATCTACGAGAAGATCATCAAGGAATGCGGCAAGCGCGGCCTCAACCCGGGCATCCATTGCAGCGGCGCGGAAGGCGCCGCACGCGCCATCAACATGGGCTTCAAGCTGGTGACGCTGTCGAACGAGGTCGGTCTGATGTCGACCTACGCCAGGATGCAGGTGAACCAGACCCGCAAGGATTCGGCCGGCAAGGCGTAATATCCTCTCTCTCCCCGCTCTTGCGGGGAGAGGCCGGGGTGAGGGGCTTCTTTCCGCGCGCACTATGCTAGCAGTAAAGCGCGCGGCCTGTCCCTCACCCGGATCGCTGCGCGATCCGACCTCTCCTCGTAAGAACGGGGAGAGATGAAGTACAAAGACCAAGGAGACACCCATGACCCCAGTCCCCGTCATCCGCCTGCATCCCGATGATGGCGTGGTGATCGCGCGTGCCAGCCTGCCGCCCGGAACGGTGGTGGCCGACGGCGTGACGACGGTCGACCGCATCCCGTCGGGGCACAAGGTCGCGATCAAGCCGATTGCGGTGGGCGAGCCGGTCAAGCGCTACGGCCAGATCATCGGCTTTGCCACCACGCCGATCGCACCGGGCCAGCACGTGCACACACAGAATTGCGGCATGGGCGATTTTGCCAAGGACTATGCCTATTGTGCCGACGTCAAGCCGACGCCGAATTTCGATTTGCCCGCGACCTTCGAGGGCATCCGCCGTCCCGACGGCCGCGTCGCCACGCGCAACTATATCGGCATCCTGACCTCGGTGAATTGCAGCGCGCACGTCGCAGGCCTCGTCGCCGACGTCTTCAAGAAAAATCCATTCACCGGTGAAAATCCGCTGGCCGAATTCCCCAACGTCGACGGCGTGGTCGCGCTGACGCACAAGACCGGCTGCGGCATGACGCAGAACGAGCCTTTGGCGCTGCTCCGCCGCACGCTCGGCGGCTACGCGCGGCACGTCAATTTCTCGCACGTGATCGTGCTCGGTCTCGGCTGCGAGGTGAACCAGATCGGCGGCCTGATGGAGGAGCAGAAGCTCGCCGGGCGCCTGCGCGCGATGGATATCCA
The DNA here is from genome assembly GCF_055791185.1 of Bradyrhizobium ingae. Lineage (NCBI taxonomy): Bacteria > Pseudomonadati > Pseudomonadota > Alphaproteobacteria > Hyphomicrobiales > Nitrobacteraceae > Bradyrhizobium > Bradyrhizobium ingae. Next base: position 9,324 of record NZ_JBVUBB010000069.1, on the reverse strand, counting down.
GGAGGTCGGCGGTACCCGCAAGACGGTCGAGGCCGGCGTTGCCTTCGTGCGCGAGGCACTCGCTGACGCCAACAACGTGAAACGCGAAGCGGTGCCGGCGAGCGAATTGACCGTGGCGCTGCAATGCGGCGGCTCGGACGGCTATTCCGGCGTATCAGCCAATCCCGCGCTCGGCGCGGCCAGCGATCTCATCGTGCGCCACGGTGGCACGGTGATCCTTTCCGAAACTCCGGAGACCTACGGCGCAGAACATCTGCTCACGCGCCGCGCGGTCAGCCGTGAAGTCGGCGAAAAGCTCGTCGATCTCATGCGTTGGTGGGACGAGTACACCCAGCGCGAAGGCGCCGAAATGAATGCCAATCCGAGCCCCGGCAACAAAGCGGGCGGCCTCACCACGATTCTCGAGAAATCGCTCGGCGCCATGGCCAAGGCGGGCACCACCAATCTCGTCGATGTGCTGCGCTATGCCGAGCCGGTGACCAAGAAGGGCTTTGTGTTCATGGACACGCCCGGCTACGACCCGGTCGCAGCGACCGGCCAGGTCGCGGGCGGCGCCAATCTCGTCTGCTTTACGACGGGGCGCGGCAGCGTGTTCGGCTGCAAGCCCGCACCGTCGATCAAGCTTGCGACCAACACGCCCATGTACAAGCGCATGGAAGAGGACATGGACGTCAATTGCGGCACCGTCCTCGAAGGCTCCGAGACGGTCGAAGAGTGCGGCCAGCGCATCTTCGATCTGATCCTGAAGACGGCTTCGGGACAGCCGACCAAGAGCGAGAGTTTTGATTTCGGCGGCGCCGAGTTTGCGCCGTGGGTGATCGGCGCGACGATGTAACGCCACCGCGCAGGCCGGATGGAGCGAAGCGTAATCCGGGGTTGTTCATTCGCCGATCAATCGTCCCGGATTTCGCTTCGCTCCATCCGGGCTACGGAGGGACTAGGCGGATATTTCCTAGGCACGCGCTGCCCGTTGTTAGTGCTTGATCGCGATGACATCAGGTGTTCTGCTCAAAAAAGCTGCTGGAGCACCGCATCCGTGTCGATCTACGTCGCATTACATCACGTCACGCACTACAAGTACGACCGCCCGATCGATCTCGGCCCGCAGACCATCCGCTTGCGGCCGGCGCCGCATACGCGGACGCCGATTCTGAGCTATTCGCTCAAGGTCACGCCGCCCGATCACTTCGTGAACTGGCAGCAGGACCCGCAAGGCAATTGGCTGGCGCGCTACGTCTTTCCGGAGAAGACGACGGAGCTGAAGATCGAGGTCGATTTCACGGCGCAGATGACCGTGGTCAACCCGTTCGACTTCTTCGTCGAGCCCTATGCCGACAGCTTTCCGTTCGAATACACCAAAGACCTCAAGACCGAGCTTGCGCCCTATCTCGAGACCCTCACGCCGGGTCCGCGGTTTGCGGAGTATCTCGCGTCGATCCCGCGCGAGGCCAGCAACACCGTCAACTTCTTGGTCGAGCTCAATCGCAAGCTCCAGGAGCGGGTGCGCTACATCATCCGCATGGAGCCGGGCGTGCAGACCCCGGAGGAGACTTTGTCCTCCGGCGCAGGCTCATGCCGTGACTCCGCCTGGCTCCTGATCCAGACGCTACGCCATCTCGGCCTCGCGGCGCGCTTCGTCTCCGGTTACCTCATCCAGATCCGTCCCGATATCGATCCGATCGAGGGACCGCCCGAGGTCGACAAGGATTTCACCGACCTGCACGCCTGGGCCGAGGTCTATCTGCCGGGTGCTGGCTGGATCGGCTTTGACGCAACGTCCGGCATGCTGGCGGGCGAGGGGCACATTCCGGTCGCCGCCACGCCGCACTATCGTTCGGCGGCGCCGATCTCCGGCAGCGCGGGCTTTGCCGAGGTCGAGTTCGCCTTCGACATGAGCGTGAAGCGAATCCGCGAAGCCCCTCGCATTACAAAGCCTTTTTCTGATGAAGCCTGGGCCCGGCTCAACGAGCTCGGCGAGCACGTCGATGGCGATCTCGCTGCCCAGGACGTGCGGCTCACCATGGGCGGCGAGCCGACCTTCGTGTCCGTCGACGATCTCGAAGCGCCGGAGTGGAACACCGAGGCCGTCGGCCCGACCAAGCGTGCGCTCGCGGACGATCTGATCCGCCGCCTGCGCACGCGCTTCGCGCCGGGCGGCCTTTTGCATTACGGCCAGGGCAAATGGTATCCGGGCGAAAGCCTGCCGCGCTGGGCTTTTGGCCTGTACTGGCGCAAGGACGGCGTGCCGATCTGGAAGAACGCCGACCTGATTGCGAAGGTCGAGACTCCCCGGCGCGCCGAAGTGAGGGATGCCGAGACCCTCATGGAGGGCACGGCGGCGCGGCTCGGGCTCGACCCCGGCTACATCATGCCGGCCTATGAGGATCCCGCCTATTGGCTGCAGAAGGAAGCCGACCTTCCCGTCAACGTCGATCCTTCCGATTCCAAGCTCTCCGATCCGGAAGCGCGTGCGCGGATGGCGCGGGTTTTCGACCACGGGCTCGGCACGCCGCGCGGCTTCGTGCTGCCGGTGCAGCGATGGAATGCGCCGCCGCGCTGGCGCAGCGAACGCTGGGGTCTGCGGCGGAGCCATCTGTTCCTGACCCCGGGCGATTCCCCGCTCGGACTGCGGCTGCCGATGGGCTCGCTCGGCTACGTCCCGCCCAATCAATATCCATACATCGTCGAGCAGGACCCGATGGAGGTCCGCAAGCAACTGCCGGTGTTCAGCCGCATGCCGCGACCGCCATCGCCGCCGCGGGTGTCGCCCGAATATCTCAATACGACGATCCCGGTGCGCACCGCGATGGCGGTCGAAATCCGAGACGGCGTGCTGTGCGCCTTCATGCCGCCGGTCGAGCGGATCGAGGACTATCTCGAGCTGATCGCCGCACTCGAAGCCACCGCCGATGACATGCAGCTTCCTGTCCATGTCGAGGGTTATCCGCCGCCTTTCGATCCGCGCATCGACGTCATCAAGGTGACGCCCGACCCCGGCGTGATCGAGATCAACGTCCAGCCGGCGAAGAACTGGCGCGAGGCGGTCGACATCACATCCGGTCTTTATGAGGACGCCGCGAAGGTGCGGCTTGGCGCCAACCGCTTCCTGATCGACGGTCGCCACACCGGCACCGGCGGCGGCAATCACGTCGTGGTGGGCGGCTCGAGCCCGCAGGATTCGCCGTTCCTGCGCCGGCCCGACCTGTTGAAGAGCCTGGTGCTTTACTGGCAGCGCCATCCGTCGCTGTCCTACTTCTTCTCGGGCCTGTTCATCGGTCCGACCAGCCAGGCGCCGCGCATCGACGAGGCGCGGCATGACAGCATCTACGAGCTCGAGATCGCGCTCTCGCACGTGCCGCCGCCGGGCTATCAGACGCCGCTGTGGCTGGTGGACCGGCTATTCCGGCATCTGCTCGTCGACATCACCGGCAACACCCATCGCGCCGAGATCTGCATCGACAAGCTCTATTCACCGGAGGGCCCGACCGGGCGGCTTGGGCTGGTCGAATTCCGCGCGCTCGAAATGCCGCCCGATCCGCGCATGTCGCTGGCGCAGCAGCTCCTGGTCCGCGCTCTGATCGCAAAGCTTTGGCGCGAGCCGCAAGCCGGCAAGTTCGTGCGCTGGGGCACGGCGCTGCATGACCGCTTCATGCTGCCTCACTTCATCTGGGAGGATTTCGTTGATGTGCTTTCTGAGTTGAAGCATTCCGGCTATCCCTTTGAGCCGGAATGGTATCTGGCCCAGCTCGAATTCCGTTTCCCCGCCTTCGGCCGGGTCCATCATGGCGGCGTGACGCTCGAATTGCGACAGGCGCTGGAGCCCTGGCATGTGCTCGGCGAGGAGGGCTCGGCCGGCGGCACCGTGCGCTATGTCGACAGTTCGGTCGAGCGGCTTCAGGTGAAGGCGGAAGGCTTCATCGAGGGCCGTCATGTCGTGACCTGCAACGGCCGCCGTCTGCCGATGACCCCGACCGGCCGGTCGGCCGAGGCGGTGGCCGGCGTCCGCTTCAAGGCCTGGCAGCCGTCTTCCGGCCTGCATCCGACCATCCCGGTCCACGCACCCCTGACGTTCGACCTCATCGATACCTGGAACGGTCGCTCGCTCGGCGGCTGCGTCTATCACGTCGCCCATCCCGGCGGACGCAACTACGACACCAAGCCGGTCAACACCTACGAGGCCGAGGCACGGAGGCTCGCGCGCTTTCAGGACCACGGCCATACGCCGGGCCCCAGCCAGCCACCGCCGGAGGAACGCACAATTGAGTTTCCGCTGACCCTCGACTTGCGCACGCCGCTCCTGCATTGAGTATGCTGATGGGGCAGGGAGTGGTGCATGGGCGAAGGCGCGACCGACGGAGAAGGCCAGGCGGGCAGGCGCCTCAGCCAGCGCCGCGTCGCGCAATGGGTCCGCGACTATAGCCGGCTGCCGGGCATTCCCGACGAATTTCTCGGTCCCGACGGAGCCCCGCGCGCCGTCTGGAGCCGTTTCTTCGATGCTTTCGGTGCGCTGGCGCCCGACGAGATCGAGCGGCGTTTTGCCATGGCCGACCGGCATTTGCGCGAGGCCGGCGTCACCTACCGGGCGCCGGGCGACAGCGCCGATCGGCCCTGGTCGCTCAGCCATCTGCCGCTTCTGATCGACGAGGCCGATTGGCAGCAGCTCTCGGCCGGCATCAAGCAGCGTGCCCAACTCCTCGAGCTCGTGCTGCGCGACATCTATGGCGAGGGCCGGCTGGTCGCCGAAGGCGCGCTCCCCGCCGCCGCGATCGCCGGCAGCCCGGAATATCTGCGGCCCGTCTGCGGCGTGGCGCCGCCCGGCGGCCGCTACCTGTCGATCTATGCGGCAGACGTGGGCCGCGGACCGGACGGGCGCTGGTGGGTGCTCGGCGACCGGACGCAGGCGCCGTCGGGGGCAGGCTACGCGCTGGAAAACCGCCTCGTGCTGTCGCGTGCCTTCGCCGACCTCTACAAGTCGATGAAGGTCCCGCGCGTCGCGCCGTTCTTCGAGGCGTTTCGGGATAGCCTTCGCGCCAGCGCCGACCGCGACGAGCCGCGCATCGGCGTGCTGACGCCCGGCAGCTTCAGCGAAACCTACTTCGAGCACGCGACGTTGGCGCGCTATCTCGGCTTCCTGCTCGTCGAGGGCGACGATCTCGCTGTCAGCGACAACCGCATCCATATTCGCACCGTCGCAGGCCTCAAACGGCTTGACGTGCTCCTGCGCCGGATCGATTCCAATTCGCTCGATCCGCTCGAGCTCGATGCCTCCTCGCGGTTGGGGGTGCCCGGGCTCATCGACGTGTTGCGCAAGGATGGCGTCGTCGTCGCCAACATGCCCGGCTCGGGCGTGCTGGAGGCAAGGGCGCTGCTCGGCTTCCTGCCGGCGCTGAGCCGTCGCCTGCTTGGCGAGGAATTGAAGATGCCGCATATCGCGACCTGGTGGTGCGGCCAGCGCTCGGCGCGTGAGGAGGTCTTGTCGCGGCTCGACGAGGTCGCGATCGAGGGCGCCTATCGTCGTGGCGTTCCAGGCTTCCCCGGCACGGGTCCCGTGCTTGCGGGCGAGCTCGACGCATCCGAGCGCCAGCGCCTGATCGAGGCGATCGGCGGGCGCGGCATGGACTATGTCGGCCAGGAGGTGGTGCGGCTGTCGACCATGCCGGTGTGGGAGCAGGGCCAGCTCACCCCACGCCCCTTCGTGCTGCGCGTGTTCGCTGCCGCCACGCCGGATGGCTGGACCATCATGCCCGGCGGCTTCTGCCGGATCGCGGAGCAGGCGGACGCACGCGCCGTCTCGATGGGCGATGGCGCGCGCGCCGCCGACGTCTGGGTCGTCTCGGACAAGCAGGTTTCCACCGCGACGCTGCTGCCCGCGACCGACAAGGTGCGGATCCGCCGCATCGCCGGCGTGCTGCCGAGCCGTGCCGCCGACAATCTGTTCTGGCTCGGCCGCTACCTCGAGCGCGCCGAGGCAACGCTGCGGTTGGTGCGGGCTTTGGGCTCGCCGAGCGGGCCCAACAAAGGTACTTCGGCCACCATGCAGGCGGCCGAACGCATTCAGCGTCTGCTGGTGGCCTGGGGCGCGATCTCTCAGGCCTCGCGCGGGGCGCCGGCGCGCATTACTGCCGAAGCGTTGCAAAGCGCGGAGCGTTTCGGCTCGGCGCTGTCGCTGGTGCGCGCGGCGCAGCGCACCGCGACGAGCTTGCGCGAGCGGCTGTCGCCCGATGCCTGGCAGGTCATCACCGAGATGGCCGAGCGGCTCGCCTATGAGGTCGAGGACGACGATTCCATCTTGAGCGCAGCCGAGCTGACGCTTCAGGAGCTTGCAAGCTTTGCGGGCCTTGCGCAGGAGAACATGAACCGCGCCGCCGGCTGGCGCTTCCTCGACGTTGGCCGCCGCGTCGAGCGCGCCATCAACACCGCGCGCTTTGCACGGCAGTTTGCCTATGACGAGGCCGGCGACGAGGATCTCGATATCCTGCTGACGCTGGTTGATTGCCAGATCACCTATCGCTCGCGCTATCTGCTGGCGCCGGTGCTGGCACCGGTGCGTGATCTTGCGGTGCTCGACACCTATAATCCGCGTTCCGTCGCGTTCCAGGTCGCCGCGCTGAACGAGCACATTGCGGCGCTGCCGAGCCTGAAGGAATACGGCCTGATCGAGAAGCCGCAACGGCTTGCGGTCGCGGTGCAGGCGATGCTGGCGACCGCCGAAGCCGAGAAGCTCGAGGTCAAGACGCTGTTTGCGCTGGAGCAGGAACTGCTCAACCTCGCCGACGCGATCGGATCGCACTACTTCCCGCACGGCCCCAATGCCAGCCGGCCGGAAAAGCTGACGGGGCTTGCTTGATCTACGACATCCGTCACGTCACGACCTATTCCTACGAGAGTCCGGTCAGCTTCGCCCGCTGCACGCTGCGGCTGGAGCCGAAGAGCGGTGACGGGCAGGAACTGATCTCGCACCACGTCGAGATCCGGCCGCGGCCTGCGGACCGTCATGCCCGGCGCGATTTCTTTGGCACGTTGACCGAGAGCGTCGTGATCGAAGTTTCGCATCGCAATTTGCGCATCGATTCACGCTCCCGCGTGTCGGTGTCGCGAACGCCGCCGGCGCGCGATGCCTCCAGCCCGCCCTGGGAAGGCATCCGCGACCAAGCCTTCGAGGCGATGAGCCTCGGGCCTTCGTCACCGGTCGGCTACGTCTTCGCGAGCCCGCTGGTGCCGGTGCTGCGTCCCGTCAGCGCCTATGCTGCGATGAGCTTTGCGCCCGGCGCTGGAATCCTCGCCGGCGCCGTCGATTTGATGCATCGCATCCGCAGCGATTTTCGCTACGATCCGAAGGCGACGGTGATCTCGACGCCGCTCAACGAGGTCTTCGACAAGCGCCACGGCGTCTGCCAGGACTTTGCCCAAGTGATGATCGCAGGGCTTCGCGGCCTCGGGCTGCCCGCAGCCTATGTCAGTGGCTATTTGCGCACCATCCCGCCGCCCGGCCAGCCGCGTCTGCAAGGGGCTGACGCCACGCACGCGTGGGTATCGGTATGGTGCGGGCCTGAGCTCGGCTGGGTCGGGCTCGATCCAACCAACGATCTCCTGGTCGCCAACGATCACATCGTGCTCGCTGTTGGTCGCGACTTCTCCGATGTCTCGCCGGTCGACGGCATCATCGTCGGCTCGCCGAAGCAGAAGCTAAGCGTCGCCGTGGACGTGCTTTTGGTGGAGTAGGGCGGCGCTCTCGCGACGTTTTTCCGCCGTCACGGCTCGCGCACAATTCCTTCTGCAACAATTTTGTTTCTCGATGTTTCCCTGGCGTGTCCGGTCGCTCATCGTTAGTGCGCTGTTAACAGGCCGCTGCGACATTTTGGCTCACCATCATCGTTAACAAAGCGGTAACTGATGTTCGAGGCCGTTGTGTTGCTGACGGAAGCTGCCGAGCAGGCGGCGCTGTCGCGGATATTGAAGAGCCACCGGCAGGACCTGACGATCAGGCCGGTGACCGGGATCAGCGAGCTCAGCAGTCTCGAGCCATCGCTTCTTCGGCAGGCCCGGCTGATCGCCTTTGCCTCCAGCACCATCGTGCCTGCCGACCTGCTCGCCGGCCTCGGCTTTGGCGCCTACAATTTCCATCCGGGGCCGCCCACCTATCCCGGCTGGGCGCCGACGCATTTCGCGCTCTATGACCGCGCGACCGAATTCGGCGTGACCTTTCATGCCATGGCCGAGCGTGTCGATACCGGCATGATCCTCGACGTCATCTCGTTTCCCATTCCGGAAGACGCCGGCGTCTTCGGCCTCTGCGAAATGACCTACGCTCAGCTCTTGAATCTGTTCGCGGAATGGGCCGATCGATTGGCTCATCAGCCGTTGCTTCCGATGCCACGTCCGGCGATCCAATGGAGTGGTCGAAGAAACTCGCAGCGTAGCTACAAGGCCATTTGCGACATCCCCCTGGATATCAGCAGGGACGAGCTTTGGCGTCGGATGCGCATCTTCGGTGCCAATCACTATGGCATCGCGCCGACCGTCAATCTGCACGGCGTGACCTTCACGGCGACATTTCCGGCGGAAAGCGCATGAGCGCAGCAACTTCGCTCTTGTCGCGGGTTCCGACCGGACCGAGCGCCGCCGACCTGCTGCGCACGGGACGCGAGCATTACAAGCGCGGCGAGCTCAAGGACGCAATCGCGATCTTCAGGGCAGGTCTTGCGCTGGTAGGGGTGATGTCGATCGGTAGTGCCACCGACATCGCCGCCGATCTTCACGCCGCGCTCGCCAACGCCTTCATGCTCTGTGACGATCTCGACTCCGCGGCCGAGAACTACAAGGCGGCGCTGCGGCTTGCGCCGCATCTCGTCGCCTGCTGGTGCAACCTCGGCAACGTGCATCTGAAGACCGGCATGGCGCAGCAGGCCATCGCGCTCTACCTCGAAGCGCTGCGGCTGAGCCCGGCTCACCGGCCGTCGCGGACCAATCTGGTGCAGGCGCTTGTCGCGACCAGGCAATACGTGCTTGCGCAGGTCCTGCTAGGCGAGCTCATCGAGGAAACGCCAGGCGACGCAGGCCTTCATGCCGAGCTCGGCAAGGTCTGCTTCGAGCTGAAGCAGATCGAGGATGCGATCGCGCATTTCGAGCGGGCTGCCGTGCTCGCACCCGAGCGGGCCGAAAATCTCTACTGGATCGGTGCGATCCGGCAGGCGATCGGCCAGAGCGAGGCCGCGGAGACTGCCTATGAGCGAGCCGTCCGGCTTCACCCGGTGCTGCGCCGACCCGCGACGCGGTCGCCGGCCAGCTTTCGCGTGCTCGCTCTGTTCGCGCCCTTCGTGGGCA
>NZ_JBVUBB010000068.1:0-21265 GCF_055791185.1 Bradyrhizobium ingae | reverse complement strand
TCGCACACTGGAAACTCGGACTACGCGGCTCGTTGGCTTGATGGGAGCCCAGTGAGGGGAGACCCTCACGCTGGGATCTGAGAGAGGCCGGTGGTGAGATTCCGCCGGCCTACTCGCCCGCGAAAGAATGTTTTCCCGAGAGCCGACGCTGTCAACTGAGCGGAAGGCAACACGAAGGGGCGCGATATCGCGAGCGCCCAGACGTCTCGGCGTGGTCGCAGACCGACGGAAGCCGCAACAGCGGCAGCGGGGAAGACTTTCATGGGATGCTCCAATGGGAAGGTGGGCATGAGCTAAAAGGGAAGACCGCCGGGGAGCGGAAGCTCCCGGGTTTGAATCGGACAAGCGGGAACGACTGCCGTCCGGTTGCCCTGTGAACGCAGTGCTAGCGCGCCTTCTGCCGCGCCAGCGTGTCGACGCGGGCCCTCACGTCGGAGCCCCGCGCGCGCCGGGCGGACCCGGTCAGGGTCCCGAACGGTCCATGCTTGACGTAGTACTCCCTGCAGCAGGCCACGGGAAAGGTTGACGTGCACGCCGAGAGATCCTGTGCGGAAGCCCCGGTGGCAAACATCGGCTGGCAGAAAACAGTCCCAGCCGCCTCGGCTTTGCCAGGGAGCTGGATGGAATCCTGCAGGACCTGCGTGAAAGCGACGGCAGCGTCTATTCGGCGACGCTCGACCGCAAGTTCCGCAGTGACAGCTGGGGCGACGCGCCGGCCATGGAGATGACGGTGGGTTACCTGGTTATCGTTCCCGCCGACCGGCAGATCACCCAGCTCTATATCCCTCGCCGGACAAGGCTCGCCTAACGGGATGTTCGTGCGACGAATGCCTATTTTCGGCCGGAGAAGCCCAGTGCGACCAGCAAGTCATTGATTGTTCTCAACCCGGGGCTGTCTCTTAATCAACGGCTTATTCGGAATTCTCTCGGGGCGATCTCCGCTTCGGTAGACGCGTGCAGAGTTTCCACGGGGCCTTTGCATACGATGATGCACAAGCATCGACGACTATCACATGAGCTTGCCACGGATTGAATTGGGCAACATTAGCCAGCCTGATGATAGATGACTCAAGCCTGCGCGCCTCCCTTGATCGGCATCACCTTCTTGGGATTGAGCCAGTGGTCGATCCGATCAGCCCAATGCTGCATCAGCTTCGTGCGCGAGCCGATCAGCGCGAGAGGTCCGTGCTTCTTGTAGAGACCTTCCACAGTCGAATTATCGAGATGCGCGAGCTGCAGCTCGACCACATCGCCATCCCATGCCTTGGCGTCCTTGATCTCTTCGTGGTGAGACAGGGTCGAGAAGGTGGTCCGGAATCCGTGGGCACAATGATCAGTCTTGGTGTCAATGCCAAGCTGCCGCAGGCGCTTGTTGAGCGTGTTGTTCGATAGCGGCGCGTCCTTCGAGCAGGAAAACGCGTACCGGCGATGTCCTGTCAGCTTCTGAACGCTTCGCAGGATTGCGCGTGCCTGCCGTGACAAAGGCACGACATGGTCCCAACCGGTCTTCATCTTGGTAGCTGGAATAATCCAGCGTTCGGCATCCCAATCGACCTCGCTCCACTCCATTTCATTGACCATGCCGGGGCGGGGAATGGTCAGCGCATCGAAGCGCAAGGCAAGGCCGACAACGTCGCCAAATCTCGCTCTCGTCCATGGTGCACTGATGAGCTTGAAGACGCGCGTCACGTCACGTGGTTCGGTGACGCCGGGACGCGGCGTCGAAATGTTGGCAATCATCTGTCCCTTCAGGTTGCGGAATGGATTGTGGCCGTCGCCTTCCACATCGGCATAGTCGCAGATTTGCTCACCGATGCTGCGCACGCGGTCGCGCGTTTCCAACTTTCCCTCGACTTCGTATGAACGCATGAAAGCGAGCACGTCTGGACGCTTGATGTCTTGCCTACACAACTTGCCGAAGCGAGCCTTGACGTAGCCGACGCGCAGCTCGAGCACCTCGATCGTCTTGGGGTCGCGCACCGCGACAATCCTGCCGCGTTTGACTTTCTCCACCTTCTTCTTCGCGAGCCACTCGTCGGCCCATTGCCCGAAGGACCGGGCGGCCGACTGCCTATGCTTGTCGAGCTGCTTTTCGGTGCTTGGGTCTTTGCCTTCCTTGAGCAGGTCTTTGGCTTTGTCACGTTCGCGACGCGCGTCGGCGAGTGAGAACGTGGCGCCCTTGCCGTTGCCGTAAGGGCCGATGGAGTACGTTTTCTGCCGACCATGGAAGCGGTAGCCCATTCGCCAGAGCTTGGAGGCAGCGTTGCCGGGATTGTTCTCGTCCGGCGTGACGAAGAGATAGAGACCACCACCGGTCGCGTCGGAAATCTTGGCGGGACTCCACGCGCCTTTGTCGAATTTGGGTCGGGCGGCTCGACAGTCGACGTCGGTCTTGATCTGTTTCGGGGTGGCGCTCGTGCCATCGTTCTTGCCGGCCATCTGCTCATTCCCTTCGTTCGGAAATAGCGAAAGTCACCGTGAACGTTTGTTCTCCCGATACCAACAAAAATACCAACAAATCGGGCGGCTGGGATCGGATGAGAACAAACGGTGACGAACACCGATGTACGCGGAAATGCCTGTTTTTCAAGGGTTTCCGAGCACTGCGCGGACGGTTGCGGACGCTTTAGAACTGGCTTGAACAGCCTAGTTGGTGCCCCTGGCCGGAATCGAACCAGCACTCCTTGCGGAACTCGATTTTGAGTCGAGCGCGTCTACCAGTTCCGCCACAGGGGCCCTCGGTCGGCCCGTGGCCGGGCGTCGCGAAGCCGGCGGACTATAGCCATGGAAAAGGCGGGGTCAACCCGCGCCAAAGTGATGTTGCCCGTTCTCGACAGGGGCTTCGACGGAGGCTAGAGGCTAGGCCGATCCTATGCGCCCAGAGGCTGCCGTGACGTCGAAAAGTGCTGCAATACCAGCGTTCAACCCGGCTGCCGCGAGTCCCGCGCTGACGGCTTCCACAGCCGTTACCCTGATTGCGGCCGCGACCATCGCGGGTGCCTGGTTCTTCCAGCTCGTGCTGGAGATCCTGCCGTGCCCGCTGTGCCTGGAGCAGCGCTACGCCTACTACCTGGCGATCCCGCTCGGCGCGCTGACGGCGCTTGCCGCGAAAGGCGGCGTGCCGCGGCCGCTGCTGCTCGCCGGGCTCGCCTTGCTTGCGGCGGCGATGCTGGCCAATGCCGGCCTCGGCACCTATCACGCCGGCGTCGAATGGGGGTTTTGGAAGGGCCCGACCGATTGCACTGGTCCCGTCGTCAATCTCGGTTCGGCTTCCGATCTGTTGTCGCGGCTCGATACGGTGAAGGTGATCCGCTGCGACGAGGTGCAATGGCGCTTCCTCGGCCTCTCGCTCGCCGGCTACAACGTGCTGATCTCGCTCGCGATGGCGACGATCGCGGCATGGGGATTTGTGGCGACGGCGAAACGGGGGCAACTGCCGTAGGGTGGGCAACGGCGCGCTTGCGCGCTGTGCCCACCATTGATCAACGATCGCGCCAGTGGGTGGTGGGTTGCCCACCCTAAGAAGCCCTCAATCGTCCACATCGTCCTGCGTGCGCCCGAACAGGTGCACGATGCCGGGTGTCGCGATCGTCACGAACACGAAGCGCGAGAGGTGATGCGCGCCGACGAAGATCGGGTCGATGTGCAGGGTCAGCGCCAGCGCCAGCATCGCGTCCATCGCGCCAGGCGCGAACGCGACCATGACGTCGGAAAACTTCACATGGGTCGTCAGCACGACCATCGCGATGAAGATGCCGGAGATCGCGATCGCGATCGCGAACGAACCGAGCGCCGCGTTGATGTGGCCGGCGAGGGTCTTGATCTTCATCCGCGCAAACCGGCTGCCGATCAGCGCGCCGATGCCGACCAGCGCCGCGCCGCGTACCCAGTTCGGCAGTCCGCCTTCGACCCATCCCGCTCCATGCAGCACGCTGGAGGCGATCATCGCGCCGAACATCCAGCTCGCGGGGAATTTCGCGAGCCGTAGCAGCAGCGATAGCGCGAGCGAGGCGACGACGAGGATCAGGAGCTCGAACGGCGAGGCGATGGTGGTCGTCAGCGACGGCGCCGCGGAGGGTGCGACGCCTGCAATCGCCAGCACCATCGGCAGCGCCGCGGTGAGGATGATCACGCGCATGGTCTGCACCACCGCGATCCCCGGCAGATCGGCGCCGCGCTCGACCGCCAGAATCGTAATCTGCGACAGCGCGCCGGGGCTTCCGGCGAGAAAAGCCGAGGTGCGGTCCCAGCCATGGATGCGTTGCAGGTAATAGCTCGAGCCGAAGGTCGAGCAGAAGGTCGCAAGCGCGAGCAGTCCGATCGTCAGCGGATAGGCGCTGACCTGCTGGATCAGATGGCGCGAGACGACGGACCCCAGCGAGATGCCGAGCAGCACAAGCACCGTCTGGGTCAGGATCGGCGGCACCGCGAGCGGGCGGCCGGCGATCGCGGCGATCCCGACCGAGATCATGGCGCCGGAGATCAGTCCGCCCGGCAGATTGGCGAACAGGAACACGAGCCCGCCGACTGTGCCGATGACCAGCGTCTCGACCGCGCTTCTGATCTTGGCGCGGGACGGCGGCTCAACGGGCAGGGAGGCGGTGATTTGCTTCACACCGCCTTATGGCAAATCGGAAAGGCGCGCACAATTGCGGCCATGTCATGCCGCAATGCGCGCGCCTTCGAGGGGCGAATGTGACGGAATTACTTCGCGGCGGGGGCCGCGGTGCCGGCCTTCGCTTCCTTCATGCACTCGGAGCGGAATTTCTTGCGCTCCTTGCCGTGCAGGCCCTTGGCATCCGCCTGCTTTGAGCATTCGAGCGATTCGGCCGAGTGCTGCTTCGGTGCCTTCTTGTCGGTCGTGGCGGCGGGAGTATCGCTCTTGGCGGCGGGCGCCGCGGTCTGAGCGAAGGCGGTGCCGGTGGCGAACAGGGAGGCGAAGGCGATGACGGCGATGCGCGAGGCGAGGGTCATGTGGTGCACTCTTGTGGTTGCGAATTGAACGAGGGCGGAGAACGTCGGCCCGCATTGCTGAACGCCACATGAATGGACCGCGCACTGCGATCACTAAATTTTGGCCACGAAAGTCATCACTTCCTTGTCGGATAGCGCCAACACGCTAGGATAGTGATCCCAATTTGCTTCCCCCGGGGCAGATCGAAGGAGGAGACGAAGGATGACCATTCAGGCAAAATTTTTCTGCGCGATTGCGACGTCGAGCGTTGCGGCGTTGCTCGCAACCGCGCCGGCGAACGCGCTGACGACGCAGGAATGCAGCGCCAAGTATCAGGCGGCCAAGAAGGACGGCACGCTCGGCGGCATGAAATGGAATGATTTCCGGAAGGCGCAGTGCGGCGCCGATGCGACCCCTGCCGCAGCTCCCGCTGCCGCCGCACCGGCGGCCCCGGCCGAGCCCAAGCAGGCGAAGAAGGAAGCTGCTCCGCCCGCTACTCCCGCGCCAGCGCCGGTTGCAACCGGCCCCGCGACCTTCCCGAACGCGGTCGATCCGAAATACAGCAAGGAGACCGCCGGCAAGGCCCGCATGCACACGTGCGTCGACCAGTACAACGCCAACAAGGCAACCAACGCCAATGGCGGCCTGAAGTGGATCCAGAAGGGCGGCGGCTATTACAGCGAATGCACCAAGCGCCTGAAGGGCGCAGCCTAAGCGTTGAAAGGTAAAATGAGGGGCCGGGCTCTCGCTCTGGCCCCTCAGTCGTTAGCGAGCAGCTTCTCTGCCGACTTGGCAATCATCTGCGCTCGCTTGCGCGGGCCGCGCTCGACGAAGAGCAGACTCTGGCCGAACACGAAGCAGTAGAACAGGAAGGCCTGCGCATCGGCCTCATCGGCGGGAAGGCCCGTCGCACGGTAGAGCTCTGCGACATGTTTGAGACGCGCTGCGTCGACACTGGCTACCGCTGATGCCGCAGTCTCGTCGGCTCTCGCCCATTGCCGGATCGCGAGCTCGATCGCCATGGCGGCAGGGTTCATGCGTTCGGAATAAAGCTGGATCACCGCCTTCAGCCGCTCCCGCGGGCCTTGTCCGTCGAGACTCGTCTGCTGGGCGATCGCTTCAGTGCGCCCCTCGCGCCAGCGTTCCAGCATCGCGCCAAGCAGCGCGGCGCGGTCGGCGAAGCGGCGGTAGAAGCCGCCCTTGGTGACTCCGAGATTTTTCGCGAGCACCTCGACCCGCACCCCCTCGACCCCGGTGCGGGCAAGCTCCGCGAAGGCCGCCTCGACCCAGACATCGCCCTTGGCATCACTCATGAATTCGCCTCTCACCGAGGTTTGATACGGTGCCGTATTGCTAACCCGCCTTAGGCTTGATACGCTACCGTATCAAAATCAAATGGGAAGCGGCGATGCAGGAGGCGACCTATCGCGGTACGGTCTATCCGTGGCAATGCGACCATGTCGGTCACATGAACATCATGTGGTATGTCGGCAAGTTCGACGAGGCGAACTGGAATCTGTTCGCGCGCCTCGGGTTGACGCCGAGCTATCTTCGCGCCTCCGGCCGCGGCATGGCCGCGGTGCAGCAGAACATCACCTACAAGCGCGAGCTGCTTGCCGGCGATATCATCGAGATCCGCAGCGTCCTCCTCGAGGTCCGCGAGAAAACGATCCGCTTTCGCCATGAGATGCGCAACGCCGAGACCGGCGAGACCGCCGCACTTTGCGAGATCACCGGGCGTGCACATGAACCGGGCGGCGCGCAAGTCGACGCCATTCGAAGCTGCGATCCGCAAGATCGCGATGCAGCAGCTCGCTGAGCCGGTCATGGCGTGACGATGGCCAGCTTCGAGCCGAAGAATCCGGATTTTCGCGCGGCCGTTGCCCGGCTGTTCGACGGTCAGCCGGCGATGCACACGCTCGGCATCTCGCTCGCGCGCCTTGCGCCGGGCGAGGCGGAACTGGCGATGGACTACGCCGCCGGATTCACCCAGCAGAACGGCTTTGTGCATGCCGGTATCATCACCGCGGGCCTCGACAATGCCTGCGGCGTTGCCGCCTTCACGCTGATGCCGACTGGGGTCGACATCCTTACCGTCGAGTTCAAGACGAACCTGGTCGCGCCGGCGCGAGGCGAGGGCTTTGTCTTCAGGGCCGAGGTGGTCAAGCCGGGCCGCACGCTGACGTTCTGCGAGGCCAAGGCCTTCGCGCGACAGGACGGTACGACGACGTTGGTTGCGACCATGACCGCGACGATGATGGCGCTGGTCCGCCGCGACGCGGCGCAGGCCGGCTCTTCCGCCTGAGCCAAAAGCCGGCGGGATGGCCCGCATACTACTTTTTCGGCTGTCATTACCGGCGGGGGCACTCTATATGCTGGTGCGTAACGTTTCTGCGCCTCAGACCGTAGAAGCACCGAACGGCCGAATTGGAACGGGTTTATGATCGGACTTGAAGAGAAGTGGACGCGGCGCGCGGCGCTGATGCTGGTCGGAGCCGGCGCGGCGCTCGCAGGCGGCCTCCGGGTTGCCCGCGCCGCGACGGCCGATGATGATACCATCCTGACCGAGGCCGCCGTGCTGCGCGATCCCGACGTGCCCGTGATCGGCAACCGCGACGGTGACATCACCATCGTCGAATGGTCCGACTATCAATGTCCCTATTGCCGCCGCGTCGAGCCTGAACTGCGCCAGATCGTCCAGGACGACGGCAAGGTCCGGCTGGTGCTCAAGGACTGGCCAATTCTCGGACCGGTCTCGGTAACTGCGGCGCGGATGGCGCTGGCGGCCAAATTCCAGGACAAGTACGACCAGGCGCATGATGCGATGATGGGCGTGAACTCGCGCCTGACCGAGCCGCGCATCGCCGAGCTGCTTGCCGGCGCGGGCGTCGACATGGATCGCCTGAAGCGCGATCTTATCGGCCGCGCCAAGGACATCGACGCCATCCTGAAACGCAACAACGATCAGGCCGAGGCCTTCGGCTTCCGCGGCACGCCGTCCTTCATCGTCGGCAAATTCCGCGTGCCCGGCGTGCTCACCATGGCCGAGTTCGAGCAGGTGATCGCGGACGCGCGCAAGGCGAAGGCAGAGAAGAGCAACTAAGCGCGGCGGCAAGACAAAGGCGCCGTCGCGGATGGCGACGGCGCCTTGTCGATGGCTTGCTGAGCGCAAGCCGTTACTTCGACGAAATTCTCACCCAGTCCTTGTGTGCGCGGTCCACCAGCGCATCCCAGTCGGCTTTCGCAACGTCCCAGTTGACGATCGTGCGACTGGTCGCAGCAACCTCGCTGTTGGCAGACGTCTGCATCGAATCGTGAATGTAGACGCCGATGCCAAGCAGCAGCGCGCCCAGGATCATTCCGAACAAAACTCTCATAGCGAACCTCCGGTGACCGGCAATAACGTTCAGTGCCGGACAAGAGTTCCCGGTCAGTGCGGCGAGGATAAGGACGACCCGTTCACTCCCCATTCAGCCAGTGCAACAGCTCCGCATTGATCTCGCGCGGGTAGCAATGACTGAGATCGTCGATCTCGCGATAGGTAACGTCGGCGCCCGCCGCCGACAGCGCCGCCTGGGTCTGCCGCGCGACCTGCACGGGAAACATCCAGTCGAGCCGGCCATGGGTGATGAAGACCGGCAACCCTTGCAGGCGGGCGCCGTCCGCCATCTCCGCCATCAGCGGATGGAATGTTGCCGAGACGGGCGCAAGATGCGTGAAAGGCGAGGCGGCCTCGAGCCCGCTGACATAGCAGAACGTACCGCCGTCGCTCATCCCGGTCAGCAGCATTCGCGACGGGTCTACGTTCCAGAGGCTGCGGACGGTTTCGAGGATGCGCGCAAGATTCGGCGTGTCGGCGTCGTCGCCCATCAGTGCCCAGGTTGGCCCCGTCGCGGTCGGCGCCACAAGGATCGCACCTGCGCTGCGCGCGTCGCGCAGCCAGCTCCACAGGAAGCCGCGACCATTGCCGCTGCCGCCATGCAGCGCCATCACCAGCGGCCAGGATCGCTCGGGCGTGTAATATTCCGGTACGTACAGCGAATAGCCGCCGCGGCTGCCGGGTTCGTTGTCGCGATGGAAGATGCCGGTCTGCCCGGTGGGAGCCACGGCCAGCCGGGTCAGCAGATCCTCATCGTTGTGTCCTGCGGCGCCGAGAAAGAAACTGCTCAGCGGCGGAAATTTTCGCGCGAGTGGATAGAGCGCTTCCTGCGCACGCGGCACATGCCGCAGCGCGCGGAAGACGGCGACGAGATCGCCATTGCCGGCTTGAACGGTCCGCAAGCCAACGAACGCGGCGAGCGTTTCCTCGCACGCGCGATCAAGCGAGCTCCGCATGTCGGCAAAAGTGTCTGGCCATTCGGAAAGTCGTGAGCGCGCGGCCTCGAGAGCTTTGTCCGGCGTTCCGATCGCAGACATGACGGAGTTGAACGCCGGCGGGTGCAGGTGCCGCGCGACGAAGCCGAGCGCCTCCAGCGCGTCGAGCAGTGGCGGCAGCACGGCCACGATGTCGTCGACCACGGCCTCGCTCATCGGCTTGCGTTCCCGTCCTGCATCGGCGCAGCGCCAATCAGTGCAGCCTTGGTGCCTTCAACAGCTTCATGCGGTCGGTCGAGGTCACCGTCACGTCGAAGGTGACGCCTTCGTGGTGCACCGTCAGGGGCACATCGACGCCCGCCGTGCCGAGCCCCCAAAGCTTGCGATAGAAGCCCGTCTGGCTCGTCACCTTCTCGCCGTCGACGGCCAGGATGACGTCGCCGGTCTTGAGCTCGGCGCGCTCCGCCGGTCCGTTCGACGAGATACCGATGATCACCACGCGGCGATCGATCTCGGTCGAAAACAGCCCGAGCCATGGCCGTGGCGGCTTGTTGACGCGGCCGAACTTACGCAAATCGTCCAAGACCGGCGAGAGCAGGTCGATCGGCACGATCATGTTGACGTGCTCGGCCTTGCCATCGCGCTCGCGCTCGAGCTGCAGTGAGCCGATCCCAATCAGTTCGCCGCGGTCGTTGAACAGCCCCGTCCCGCCCCAGTTCGGGTGGGCGGGGTAGGTAAAGATCGCCTCGTCCAGAAGATATTCCCAGTAGCCGGCGAATTCCTGCTTGGCCACGATCTGGCTTGCGACCGATCGCGTGCGACCGCCGGCACCGCCGACCACGACGCGGTCGCCGATCCCAGTCGCGGCCGACGAACCGAGCGGAACAGGCGCGAGGTCGAGCTTGCCGAGCGCCTGCACCAGGCCGAAGCCCGTGGCCTGGTCGAAACCCAGCACATGGCCTTCTATCACGCGTCCGTCGCCGAGATGCAGCCATACCGCTTCCGCCTCGGTAATGAGGTAGCCGATGGTCAGCACCAGTCCGTCATCGATCACGACGCCGTTGCCGGCGCGCTCGGTGCCAAGCGTCTCGGCACTGAAGGCGTCCGACGGGATGATGGAATGCAGGCCGACAACGGAGGAGAGCACGCGGTCGAGATCGAATCCATAGTCGCCGGCATGCGGCTGATGTGCCGGGGGCACTCTCCATTCAGTCAGAGCGGGCATGGAGTCCTCTCCTTGCTGGTCTCTTGGCCTGGCGTTCCAGCATTTGCAGCAACGAGCAAGGCGCGACGCATCATCAATCTATGCCTCGAAGGGCCGTCTTGAAAGGCCGTTGGAACGATTGGCCAACGCGAATTGATGAAATTGGTGTCACAACTCGCGTGCCGCTTCGGTCGCATGGCAGGTGTCCCGGCCGGTGCTAGGCGGGCTGAAGCGAAGCTGCTAACCATTGGCGCTTCGTTTGACCAAGGGATCACGGACCGAAGCATGGACAACCGCAGCGACATCTGGCGTGGCATTGATACGATCAAGGCGCGTTTCATCGACTTGAGCGACAAGGTCTGGGGAATGCCGGAGGTGTGCTACACCGAGGCGCGCTCCGCCGCCGAGCATCTCGCCGAGCTGCGTCATCAGGGTTTTCGCATCACCGAGAATGTCGCAGGCATTCCGACCGCGCTGATGGGCGAGTGGGGCGAGGGCGGTCCGGTGATCGCCTTCCTTGGTGAATATGACGCGCTTCCGGGCCTCAGCCAGGAGGCGGGCGTCGCGGAGCACCGTCCGGTCGAGACCGGAGGCCATGGCCATGGTTGCGGCCACAATCTGCTCGGTTCGGCAGCGCTGCTCGCCGCGACCGCGGTGAAGGACTGGCTCGCCGAGCACAAGGTGCCCGGCCGTGTGCGCTATTATGGCTGTCCTGCCGAAGAAGGCGGCGCCGCCAAGGCCTTCATGGTGCGCTCCGGCGCTTTCGAGGATGCCGACATCGCCATCACCTGGCACCCGCACAGCTTCTGGGAAGTCGCGGTGACGCCATCGCTCGCCAACACGCGCGCCGATTTCATCTTCACCGGCCGTACCTCGCATGCGGCGGCTTCGCCCCATCTCGGTCGCTCCGCGCTCGACGCGGTCGAATTGATGAATGTCGGCGTCAACTACATGCGCGAGCATATGCCGAGCGACGCACGCGTGCACTACGCGCTGCTCGACACCGGCGGCATCGCACCGAACGTGGTGCAAGCCCATGCCCGCGTGCGCTATTCCATCCGCGCCCGCGATCTGCCTGGCATGAACGAACTCGTCGAGCGCGTGAGCAAGATCGCGCAGGGCGCGGCCCTGATGACCGAGACCAAGGTGGAGATGAAGATCATTTCCGCCGTCTCCAACATCCTGCCCAACGCGCCGCTGGAGCAGGCGCTGCACCGGGTCATGGAAGAGCTCGGGCCGCCGCATTTCGACGATGCCGACAAGAATTTCGCCGGCCAGATTCGCGCCACACTGAGCGACAAGGACATCTCCTCGGTCTATTACGCGATCGGCATGGAGCCGACGGAGCGGCCGCTCGCCGACTTCCTGGTGCCGCTCGATGCCAAGCGCAATCCGCTGATCGGCTCGACCGACGTGGGTGATGTGAGCTGGGTGGTGCCGACCGTGCAGGTCCATGCACCGACGGTTGCAATCGGCACGCCGTTCCACACCTGGCAGGTGGTGGCGCAGGGCAAGAGCCCGCACGCCCACAAGGCGATGGTGCAGGCCGCCAAGGCGATGGCAGGTCTCGGCATCAAGGCGCTGACAGAGCCGGAGCTGATCAAGGCCGCGAAGGCCGACCTGACGAAGCGGACGACGAAGACGCCTTATGTCTGCCCGCTGCCGGACCATGTCGCGCCACCGCTCGATATGTCCGTGGCGTAGAATTCCGTCTCGATACTTCGTCTGATCTGCCGAACAAATTTTCCGCAGTGCAACGTTGATTACCGGGCGTTTTGCTGCCGAATTGCCGAACGGTTGAGCGGCGGAACAGGGTTTTGCCCAAGACACAGCCAGAAGACCGTTTGCATACACACGGTCGCAGTTGACGCGCCCCCCATTCGGTGTGCCATTTACCGCCAGCTAACTAGGCGGCCGCCCTTGCGGCCGCCTGCATCCATACCGGAACCAGACGGGGGACAACCATGCTGGACAAGAAACTGCGTGCGATGGTCGACAAGGTGGCGGACGGCCGGATGGATCGCCGCGCCTTCATCAAGCGCGTGGCCGCGGTCGGCCTGACCGCTCCGCTGGCCAACCAGATCCTTGCGCTCGGCGGCGTCGCGATGGCCGAAGGTCCCTCGACCTACAAGCCCACCAAGCGTGGTGGCGGCGGCGCGCTGAAGCTGCTGTGGTGGCAGGGCCCGACCCTGCTCAACCCGCATTTCGCCACCGGCACCAAGGACCAGGACGGCTCGCGCCTGTTCTATGAGCCGCTCGCCTGCTGGGATCCCGACGGCAACATGAAGCTGGTGCTCGCCGCCGAAATACCCTCGATCCAGAACGGCGGGCTCGCCGCCGACGGCAAGTCGGTGACCTGGAAGCTCAAGCCCGGCGTCAAATGGCATGACGGCAAGCCCTTCACCGCCGACGACGTCGTGTTCAACTGGGAATATGCCAAAGATCCCGCGACATCGGCGCTGAGCATTGCGACCTATCGCGACATCACGGTCGAGAAGGTGGACGACCTCACGGTCCGCATCCTCTTCAACAAGCCAACCCCGTTCTGGGCCGATGCGTTCGTGGGCGCCGCCACAGGACAAATCATTCCCAAGCATCTGTTCAATGACTACAAGGGCGCCAAATCTCGCGAAGCGCCGAACAACCTCTCGCCGGTCGGCACCGGTCCCTACAAGTTCATCGAGTTCAAGCCCGGTGATCTCGTACGCGGCGAGCTCAATCCCGACTATCACATGCCGAACCGTCCCTATTTCGACACGCTCGAGATGAAGGGCGGTGGCGATGCCGTCTCGGCGGCGCGCGCGGTGATCCAGACCGGCGAATATGATTTCGGCTACAACATCCAGGTGGAAGACGACGTGCTTCTCCGTCTGGAGAAGGGCGGCAAGGGCAAGGCCGTCTACGCCGTGGGCGGCGACACCGAGTTCATTGCGCTGAACTTCACCGACCCCAACACCGAGGTCGATGGCGAGCGCTCCTCGATGAAGACCAAGCACCCGTTGTTCTCAGATCCCGCTGTGCGCAAGGCGCTCTCGCTGCTGGTCGATCGCGAAGCGGTCAAGAAGGTGATCTACGGCCGCGCCGGCCGCACTACCGCGAACTTCCTCAACGGCCCCGAAAAGTTCGTCTCCAAGAACAACACCTGGGAATTCAGCATCGAAAAGGCGTCGAAGATGCTGGATGACGCCGGCTGGAAACCCGGCGCGGACGGCATCCGTGAGAAGGACGGCAAGAAGCTGAAGCTTCTCTACCAGACCTCGATCAACGGCCCTCGCCAGAAGACCCAGGCCATCGTCAAGCAGGCCTGCCAGAAGGCCGGCATCGAGGTCGAGCTGAAGTCGGTGGTTGCCTCGGTGTTCTTCTCCTCCGATGTCGGCAATCCCGACATCTATCCGAAGTTCTACGCCGACATGGAAATGTTCCAGATCCCGATGAGCCAGCCGGATCCGGCGCAGCACATGCGTCGTTATCTTTCGGCAAACGTGGCGACCAAGGAGAACAAGTGGCAGGGGCAGAACTTCCCGCGCTACGTCAACAAGGAGTATGATGCAGCGATCGAAGCGGCGGAAGGCGAGATGGACCCCATCAAGCGCGCCGCGCACTACATCAAGGCCAATGACATCCTGATCGGTGATACTGTCTTCATCCCGGTGCAGCATCGCCTCAAGGTGGAAGCCGCCGCCAATAACCTTGTGTGTATCATCAGCGGCTGGGCCAACGAGACCGACAACCTGTTCGACTGGTACCGGGAGGCATGATCGCGGGACGTAGACGGGATCTTTCCCAATGAGTCAGTATGTCCTGCGTCGCATCCTGATCGCCATTCCGAGCCTGCTCGGCATTTCGGTGGTGCTGTTCGTCGTGCTGGCGCTCGCTCCGGGCGATCCGTTCTCGGAGCTGGCGACCAATCCGAACGTGCCGCCCGAAGTCGCTGCCGCGCTTCGGGCGAAGTTCGGCCTCGATGATCCGATCTATCTTCGCTACCTGCACTGGATCTCGGCCATGGCGCATGGGGACTGGGGCTTCTCCTTCGTCAGCCGGATGAACGTCGATCAGCTCATCCTCCAGCGCCTGCCGGCGACGCTTTACGTGATCGGCTCGGCGCAGATCCTGGCGCTCCTGATCGCCATACCGGTCGGCGTCTTTGCGGCGACCAAGCCCTATTCGCTGTTCGACCAGATCGCCAACACCTTTGCCTTCATCGGCTTCTCGCTGCCGACCTTCTTCACCGGCATCCTGTTCATCCTGATCTTCTCGGTCACGCTGGACTGGCTGCCCCTGGTCTACACCACCGACGTCAAGGGGACCGGCATTCACTGGGTGCTCGAGATGATCCGGCAGGCGATCATGCCGGTGGCGGTGCTCGGCCTGTTCCAGGCCGCGTCCATGACGCGCTTTGTGCGCTCGGCGATGCTCGATGTCATCAGGCTCGACTACGTCACCACCGCGCGTGCCAAGGGTCTTGGCCAGGCCAAGGTGATCGTCAAGCACGTCATGCGCAACGCGATGATCCCGGTCGTCACGCTGATTGCGTTGCAGATGCCGGCGGTGTTCGGCGGTGCCATCGTCACCGAGCAGATCTTCCGCATCCCCGGTATCGGCTCGCTGCTGATCTCTTCCATTCTCGCCAACGACACGCCGGTTGTGATGGCCGTCACCTTCGTATTCGCGTGCCTCGTCGTGCTCTTCAATCTCATCGCGGACGTCCTGTATGGCTGGCTTGACCCTCGCATCTCCCTCCGCTGAGAAGGCCGCCGAGCGGGCGGTCTATTCGCCGTGGCGCGAAACATGGCGGCGCTTTCGCCGCCATCGGCTCGCCGTGCTCAGCGCGTTCCTGCTGCTGCTCCTGATCCTGGCGGTGCTGGTCGGCCCCTTCCTGTGGCGGGTCAAGATCAACGACATCGACATCGTGGCGGGCATGCAGGGACCCTCGCTCGCGCATCCCTTCGGCACCGACGATCTCGGCCAGGATCTGCTGGCGCGCATGATCTATGGCGGCCGCATTTCGCTAGCGGTGGGGCTTGCTGCGATGCTGGTCTCGGTATTCGTCGGCACGCTGATCGGCGCGCTCGCCGGCATATCGCGCGGCGCACTCGGACACGGTTTGATGTGGCTCACCGACCTCTTCCTGTCGTTGCCGCAATTGCCGCTCCTGCTGCTGCTCATCTATCTCTTCCGCGACGGGCTGAAGGCGATGTTCGGTCCCGAAGGCGGCATCTTCATCCTGATCGTGCTCGTCATCGGCGGCCTGCGCTGGATGCCGGTCGCGCGTCTGGTGCGCGCCCAGTTCCTGTCGATCCGCGAGAAGGAGTTCGTCGAGGCGGCGCGCGCGCTCGGCGCAAGCCCGGTGCGCCAGGTGGTGCGGCACATCCTGCCCAATGCCGTGGGGCCCGTGATCATCGCCGGTACCATCGACGTCGCTGCGGCGATCATCGCGGAATCGACGCTGTCCTTCCTCGGTCTCGGCTTTCCGCCGGATACGCCAACCTGGGGACGGCTGCTCTACGACGCCAAGGATTTTCTCGACATCGGCCCGCATTGGGCGCTGTTTCCGGGCGGTGCGATCTTCATTGCCGTAGTGGCGATCAACTTCATCGGCGACGGCCTGCGTGACGCGCTCGATGCGCGACGGGTGATCTGATGATGCCGCTGCTCGAAATCAAAGGTCTGAAGACCCACTTTTCGACCGACGACGGCATCCTGCAAGCCGTCGACGGCGTCGACATCTCCATCAATAAGGGCGAGACACTCTGTGTCGTCGGCGAATCCGGCTGCGGCAAGACCGTGACCGCGATGTCGATCCTGAAGCTGATCGCGATGCCGCCCGGCCGCATCGCGGCCGGCCAGATCATCTTCGAGGGCCGCGATCTCGTGCCGCTGACGAGCCAGCAGCTTGACGAAATCAGAGCCAAGGAGATCGGCTTCATCTTCCAGGAGCCGATGACCTCCCTCAATCCGGTTCTGACGGTGGGCGAGCAGATCGCCGAGAGCCTGCGCCGCCACGAGGCGGTAACCAGGAAGCAGGCGCTCGAGCGGACCATCGAGATGCTGAAGCTGGTGCAGATCCCGAATGCCGAAGGCCGCGTGCACCATTATCCGCACCAGTTCTCCGGCGGCATGCGCCAGCGCGTGATGATCGCGATGGCGCTCGCCTGCAAGCCCAAGCTCGTCATCGCCGATGAACCCACCACCGCGCTCGACGTCACCATCCAGGCGCAGATCCTCGACCTCTTGCAGGATATGAAGGAGCGCTTCGGCATGGCGGTGATGCTGATCACCCATGCCATGGGCGTCGTCGCCGAGACCGCGCAGCGCGTGGTCGTGATGTATGCCGGCAAGGTAGTCGAGGAGGCGCTCGTCGACGACCTGTTCGGCGATCCCCGTCATCCCTATACGCAAGGCCTGATCCGCTCGATCCCGCGCATCGATCTCGCCAGCGAGCACAAGACGCGCCTGGAGGCGATCGGCGGCTCGGTGCCGATCCTGATCAACCCGCCGGTCGGCTGCCGCTTTGCGCCGCGCTGCCGCCACGCCATGAGCATCTGCACCGAGAAGGAGCCGCGCTTGCGCGAAATTGCGCCCGGCCACCGCATGGCCTGTCATCTGGGAGATACGAATCCGGGAGACGCGTCATGAGCGAACCCTTGCTGCGCGTCTCCGGGCTCAAGAAGCATTTTCCGGTACTCGGCGGCCTGCTGTCGCGTCAGGTCGCCAGCGTCTACGCGGTCGACGGCGTGTCGTTCTCGGTCAATCGCGGCGAGACGCTCGGTCTGGTCGGTGAATCCGGCTGCGGCAAGTCCACGACCGGGCGCTGCGTGCTGCGCCTGATCGAGCCGACCGACGGCGAAGTCACCTTCGACGGCCAGGACGTGCGCAAGCTCGGCGGCAACGACCTGCGCGCGATGCGGCGGAACATGCAGCTCGTGTTCCAGGATCCGTTTGCCTCGCTCAACCCGCGCATGACCGTCGGCGCGATCCTCGGCGAGGCCTTCACCATCCATAACCTTGCGTCATCGGCCAAGGAACGCGAGGAGCGCGTTGCAGGGCTCCTGGTGAAGGTTGGGCTCAAGGCCGAGCACATGCGGCGCTATCCGCACGAATTCTCGGGCGGCCAGCGCCAGCGCATCGTGATCGCGCGCGCGCTTGCGGTCGAGCCGAAGCTGATCGTCTGCGACGAGCCGGTCTCCGCGCTCGACGTCTCGATCCAGGCGCAGGTGATCAATCTCTTGGAGGATCTCCAGGCCGAGCTGAACCTCACCTATCTCTTCGTCGCGCACGACCTCTCGGTCGTCGAGCACATCTCCGACCGCGTCGCCGTGATGTATCTCGGCCGCATCGTCGAGATCGCGAAGGCGAGCGATCTCTACCGCAACCCACAGCATCCCTATACGCAGGCGCTGCTGTCCGCCGTGCCGGTGCCCGATCCGAAGCTCAAGCGCAACCGTATTCGACTGAAGGGCGACGTGCCGAGCCCGATGAATCCGCCAAAGGGCTGCCACTTCCACACCCGCTGCCCGATTGCCCAGCCACGCTGCTCTGAGAGTGCGCCGGAGCTGAAGGAAGGGGCGGGCGGGCATGCCGTGGCGTGTCATCTGGTCTGAGGTAGGGTAGGGACGTAACGGGGGACGCGATCCCAAGGAGTCGTTCCAAGGAATCGTTTCGGCGGGCGGGGAGCCATGAGCCAGCTACAGGATGTCAGTCTCGCTGGAGCCGAAGCAACACCCGCATCGGGTGCAGGGGATGTCGACACCATGGCGCGCCGGGCGCTGTGGGGCTCGGCGCTGGGCTACGCCATGGACGGGTTCGACCTCCTGATCCTCGGCTTCATGCTGAGCGCGATTTCGAAGGACCTCCATCTCACTCAGCCCCAGGCGGCCTCGCTGGTGACGGGAACGCTGGTCGGCGCGGTTCTCGGCGGCTTCGTCTTCGGCATGCTATCGGACCGGCTTGGCCGGGTCCGCGTCCTGACGTGGAGCATCGTCCTGTTCGCGATCTTCACTGGCCTCTGCGCACTCGCGCAGGGCTATTGGGACCTCCTGACCTATCGGGCCGTCGCCGGCATCGGTCTCGGTGGTGAGTTCGGGATCGGCATGGCGCTGGTGGCGGAGGCATGGCCCGCGAAGAAACGAGCGCGGGCCACATCCTATGTCGGTCTCGGCTGGCAGTTCGGTGTGCTCATTGCGGCGCTGGTGACGCCGATTCTGCTGCCCCTCATCGGCTGGCGCGGGATGTTCGCACTCGGCGTGTTTCCGGCGCTGGTCGCCTATTTGATCCGGCGCAGGCTGCATGAGCCGGATGTCTTCATCGCGCACAAGGCGAAGCCGGCGGATGCAGCCTCCTCGCTTCGTGCGCTCGTGGCGGATCGCGAGACGACCAGGATCAGCCTTGGGTTGATCATCCTCTGCTCGGTGCAGAATTTCGGCTACTACGGCATCATGATCTGGCTGCCGAACTATCTCTCGACGCGGTTCGGCTATGGCCTGACGCAATCGGCGGTCTGGACATCAGTCACTATCGCCGGCATGGCGCTCGGCATCTTCCTGTTCGGCCACGCCGCCGATCGCTTCGGCCGCCGTCCCGCGTTCCTGACCTACATGCTGGGCGCGGCCATCATGGTGGTGGTCTATTCGCAGCTGACGGCCGCGACCGCGCTGTTGATCGGCGGCGCCGTCATGGGCTTCTTCGTCAACGGCATGCTGGGCGGCTACGGCGCGCTGATGAGCGAGCTCTATCCGACCGCGGCGCGCGCGACCGCGCAGAACGTGTTCTTCAATGTCGGTCGTGCGGTCGCCGGCTTCGGGCCGCTGGTGGTCGGCCTCGTCAGCGCGGCCTACGGCTTCCCGATCGCGATCGCCGGGCTCGCGCTGCTCTACTTGCTCGACGTGGTGGCGCTGCTCGCACTGATCCCCGAGCGAAGAGGCGTCGAGCTCGCTTGATGCGCGCTCACCGTCCCCGGAACGCTGCCGCGGCGCCGTGTCGGGCGGCTATGGTGCTGCGGCGGCGGGCCAGTTGATGCAGCACCGTGTCGACCGCCGGGACCGTTCCGGACTCGCGAAGCCAGGCATCCGACAGCTCTCTCAGCTCGCCCGGCGTCAGGCCGAACTTGCGGCGAAACGCCCGGATGAAGGTCGAGTCGCTGCTGAACCGCAAGTCGACGGCGAGGTCGATCAGGCGCCGGTCCTGCGCGGCCGGAGAGATCAGGATCTTCAAAGCGAGATTCAGCCGCTGCTCTCTCACATAGTGGGCAAGCCCGCCGTCGGCCTCGAACAACCGATACAGGCTCGCACGCGAGATCTGGAAGTGGCGGCAGAGCTCACCCGCCGTGAGCTCGTCGGTTTCGAGCTTGTCTGCGATGCGCCGCTTGATCATCGCAAGGTAAAGGTGCCGCTCGGCGCGGTCGACGCCGGCCGCAACGTCGGCTGCGCCGCCCGCAGCCGCGGCCATGATGTCGGCGATTGCCTCGATCGTGGCCTCGGCGCTGCCGCCCTCAGGGTCGGGCGGCAGTGCAAGCGCCGCAAAATGGTTGGCGAGCAGGCGCGCATGTGGGTGGTTTGACGACAGCAAGGTGGCCGTCGCGGAATCCGGATGTGCGAGCCGCGGCGCCAGCATGGCACGTTGCAGGATGATTGCGATCAGGTGTGTGCGGTCGCTGCCGCCGCGAAACACCGTCCGGTTCGGCTGCGCCATGTCGAGCAGGCAGATGTCGCCCGGCCCCAACCTCACCTCGCGCGAGCCCGAGCTGAACTGCATCTCGCCTTCGACACAGAGCGTGATCTGGAAGTGGTCCATCGCGCCGCGAGCAACGTGCGCGGGCGTCCGGTCGTATTCCAGATCGGTGGAACGCGTATCGACCAGCAATGCATTGCGGGTCATCATCGTGAGGCTGGTGACATGGAAATCGTCATCCGCGGTGAGCGGAATGACGTCGCAGATGTCGGTTGTCATCGCGCGCAATTGTGCGAGCGCACATGCCCCGCGCCCAGGGGTGTCCGTCAGCATGTTCACGTTCAAGGCTGCTCCGTCCATTCCCCGATCACACCCACGGCACGGACGAAGAGCGCGCCGATATCGACGCGCTGATTTAGTCATTCGGACAATGGCGGGCAACCGTGCGGCAACGCTTGCGTCCAAACTGTGGTGCAATTGCATCAGTCGTTTCTCGAATCTGTGACTGAGACTCTGGGCACATTGGCACCGCAGGCGCGCGATTATGGTCGGCTTTTGCGCGGCAATGCCAAGTGCAGGCCGCAAAACCGGCGCCCATGCCCGGTGCGGAGTGAGGTTGGAATGCGGGTGGGAATAACGTCGAATGGCCTGACGCGCGTGCGGGCTTTCTCGATCGCAGCCATCGGGCTTGCAATTGCCAATGTGACAGTTGCAAGCGTCGCGCAGGCCCAATGTGCCGGCAATACCTGCACCGTCACGATTGCAAGCGACCCCGGTACGTCTTCGAGTGGTGCGACGGGTGCAGCCGGAACGCTGAGCTACGCGCTCGCCTACGCCAATGCCCAGTCGGCTGCGGTCACGATCAACATTGAGACCAATGTGATGCTGTCCGGCCCACTGTCGCCGATCTTCAATTCGCTCTCGATCAACGGCAATGGTTACACCATCGATGGCGGCGGCACCCAGCGGATCTTTTTTGTCGGCGTGGACACTGCGACAAAGACCAGCGCGGCAGTGGCCGGCTCCATCGTGGCCCAGACGCAGAACGTCAGTATCAGTAATCTTACCTTGGCTAACGGCCTTGCCCAGGGCCTGTCTCTTATACACATCTGACGCTGCCGACGACT
>NZ_JBVUBB010000067.1:0-21480 GCF_055791185.1 Bradyrhizobium ingae | reverse complement strand
CTAGTCGTCGGCAGCGTCAGATGTGTATAAGAGACAGGGGAGTCGCAGCCTTGTCGCGCGCGCTCGGCATGACGCTCATCCCTTCGCCATCGCGCGGTAGTCGAGCCTGCGGTGGAACCAGTATTGGTATCCGCTGATGTTCTTCTGCATCGCGACGTTGACGAAGGGCTGGTAGAGCGGGATGCGCGGCACCTCGGCGAAGGCGAGATCGACGAAGCCTTTCACGTCCGCATCGTAAGCCGCCTTGTCGCCGATGGCGGCGGCAGTGCGCGCGCCGTCGATGAGCTTGTCCATCTCAACCGACTTGTAGCTCATGGTGTTGAAGACGGAATTGTTGCCGTGATAGCACCAGTAGAAGAAGTACTCGGGGTAATCGAGCCAGCCCGAGAACACGTTGGTGAAGAGCGGCATCTCCTTCTTGTTCAGCTCGGTGCGCCAGTTGGCGCCGGGCACCTTGTTGATGGTGGTCTTGATGCCGAGCTGTCCGAGGCTCTCCTGCACCAGGACGCAGAGCGGCTCGTTGACCCCGGCGAAGTTGAGATCGAACGAGATCGTGGTCTCGAAGCCGTTGGCGTAGCCGGCTTCCGCGAGCAATGCCTTCGCCTTCTCCATGTCGGTGAAATATTGGGTCGGCTGAGGCCAGGCGACTTCGGTGGCCTTGTCCTTCGCCGCGCCGAACATGGGATTGCCGAGGCCGAACAGCACAGCGTCCATGATCTTCTGGTACGGCATCGCATAGGCCATCGCCTGCCGCACCTTCGGATTGTCGAACGGCGGCTTGGTCACATTCATGCCGATGTACTGGATGCCGTTGGAGAACGGCAGCGACACGACGTTGAGCTTGCCGTTCGCTTTCATCTCCTGGAAATCCTTGAACGGCAGCTCATAGGAGATGTCGGCGTCGCCACGCTCGAGCAGCGCCCGGCGGTTGCCGGCCTGCGGCACCATGCGCCAGATCACACGCCTGATCTTCGGCAAGGGGCCACCGACCCAATCCTCGTTGCGCTCCATGACGACTTCGGTGCCGGCGGTCCACTTCGTCACCTTGTAGGCGCCGGAGCCCGCGGTCTGCTGTTTCGTGTATTCAAGACCCCACGGGTCCTTCTCGCTCGCGTTCTTCTTCACAAGCTCCGAATTGACGACGCAGGGCACGATGACGGCGAGATCGGGAATCGTCAGGCGATCTTTTTTCAGAAAGTCGACGCGCACCGTGTAATCGTCGACCACGACGAACTGCTCGGGCTTGGTCAGCGAACCCGCGCTCATCTGGAAAGTCGGGAAGCCTCCGACGCTGACGGCGCGGTCGAGCGACCACTTCACGTCCTTGGAGGTGACGGGCGTGCCGTCGTGAAATTTGGCACTCTTCTTGAGGTTGAAGGTGACCGACATGTCGTCGATCTTCATGTCGTCGGCGAGCTCGCCCTTGAACTTGTCGCGATCGTAATAAGGCACCCCGCCGGGGCCACTCTTCATCTCGTGGCTGATCAGGCGGTCGTAGCAATTCCAGGACACCTCATAGCCGGGCACGTTGGTGCCGACGCCGTGGATGTCGAGATTGTTGGGGCCGCCCTCCGAGACGATCAGCAGCGTCTCGGCGCGCGCATCGGCCTTGGCGGACGAGATCACGTGAGGGGCAGACGGGAGCACCGCGCCGGCAGCCAATCCAGAAACGGATTTCAGGAAGTCGCGGCGCTTCATGGCAATGCCCCAACGCAAAAAGGTTTTTGGTTGGAACAGGATTCGCAAGGTTCGTGCCAAAGCTTAATGAGATGCTAAGGCGCAGCTAAAATACTGATACTACATAGGTAATACCGAAACATCGCAACTCGGGAGGCGGATCTCGGGTAGACCATTGCATACAAAGAGCCTAATCCGCTCACCAAATAGGCTACTTCAAACAACGCCTTCTGATTAAGCAGGCGAGTTAAAGGATGGGTTTTTATTGCGTGGCCGCAGGCTCGCTTTACCTCTCCCGCTTGCGGGGGAGGTCGGCGCGAAGCGCCGGGTGGGGGCTCTCTCCTCTTGGGGGTTCTCGATTGCGGAGACACCCTCTCCCCAACCCTCCCCCGCAAGCGGGGGAAGGAGCGCACCTGCAACGCGGCTTCAAAATGGATCTGGCCTCAACACATGTCCTACCGGTCCGGGCTGGCGCGCTCGAACTGGCGGAGCAGCTTGTTGCCGCGCTCGACGGCCGAATCCAGCGCGGCCTGGGCGCCCTTCTTGCCGGCAAAGGCCTGCTCCAGCTCATCCTCGATGACGCCGCGGATCAGCACGAAGGAGCCGAGGCGGATGCCCTTCGAGTTCTCCGTCGGTGGATGCAGCGTGATCTCCTCGAAGGAAATCGCGCTGCCCGGGTTGCGCTCGTAGAAGCCCTGCGCGCGAGTCAGCTCGAAGGCGGCGCGGGTGATCGGCAGGTAGCCTGTGTTCTGGTGCCAGGCCGCCTGCACGCCCGGCTGCGACAGATAAGCGAAGAACCGCGCGACGCCCTTGTACTCGTTGCGCGGACGGTCGCGCAGCACCCACAGCGTGGCACCGCCAATGATCGAGTTCTGCGGCGCGCCCTTCACGTCGGGCCAATACGGCATCATGCCGTAGCCGACCTCGAATTTCGAATTGGCCTTGATGTCGGCGCGCGTGCCGGAGGAGCCGATGAAGATGCCGCATTCGCCGTTCTGGAAGCGCGGCTCGGCCGCCTGGCCGCGGCCGCTATAGTCGAACACCTTGTCTTTCTGCCATTCGGCGAGCTGGGCGAGGTGATGCACGACGACCGGATTGTTGATCGTCAATTCCGCATCGAGCCCGGCAAAACCGTTCGCTCTCGTCGCCAGCGGCAGATCGTGAAACGCCGAGAGATTCTCGACATGGATCCAGGACGGCCAGGATGTTGTGAAGCCGCAGGCCGCCCCGCGCTCGCGCAGGCGTTTTGCAGCAGCCCCGAGCTCCGGCCAGGTCTTTGGCGGCGTCTCCACATCAAGGCCGGCGTCGCGAAACATCGCCTTGTTGTAGTAGAGGATCGGCGTCGAGGCGTTGAACGGGAACGACAGCAGATTGCCGGCTGCGTCGGTGTAGTAGCCTGATACGGCCGGCAGATAGGCATCGGGAGAGAACGGCTCGTTCTGATCCTGCATCAGGCTGAACACCGGATAGATCGCGCCCTTGGCCGCAGTCATCGTGGCTGTCGCAACCTCGTTGACCTGGACGATCGCCGGCTGGCTGCGCGAACGGAAGGCGAAGATCGCCGCCGTCACCGTCTCGGTGTAGTTGCCCTTGTAGCCCGGCACAATCCGGTAGTCGGATTGCGAGGCGTTGAAGTCGGAGACGAGCTTCTCCAGCTGCCGCCCGAGCTGGCCTGACATCGCATGCCAGAGCTGGATGTCGGTCGCGGCACGGGCCGGCGAGGCAAGGACACCCGGCACCAAGGCAAGGGCCGCCGAGACGGCGATGGTCTGCAAAAGACGCAAGGCTGTAACCACGATCGTTCATCCCGTCTCGCCCGAACAAGGGCGACTTTTGCCTTGGACTTCCTCTTGCACCTGCTTACGGCGCGGCATAGCCGGTTTCAATCAGGAATGACAATCGACCGCGCTGCACAATCGACCCGCTTCGCTGCTCGCGGCAGGATAGCCTTCCCCCGACCTTCTGCTAGATTGCATTGAACCTTTTCTTCCCGCCATAGACTCCATCACTGAGGGGTTGAGTGTGCCAGTGTCGAGCCGTGCCGAACTCTCGCGGACCGGGGTGGTTTTTGTCGTGCTCTTGTTCGCGATGTGCGCGACGGGGGCGTTTGCGCGCGAATTTCGTGCCGCCGACACCCAGACCGAGGATTACCCTACTGTCCAGGCGCTGCAGTACATGGGCGCCCTGATCGCGGAACGCACCGGCGGCCGGCATGAGGTCAAGGTATTTCACTCTCGCCAGCTCGGCGAGGAGAAGGAGACGATCGAGCAGACCCGGGCTGGCGCGATCGACCTCAACCGGACCAATGTGGCGCTGATCGGCAACTTCGTCCCGGCGATGAATGTGCTCGCCATGCCGTTCCTGTTCCGCTCCATCGAACACATGCAGAAGGTGCTGGACGGGCCGATCGGCAATGAGATCCTCGGCAGCTTCGAGCCCTTCGGATTCGTGGGCCTTGCCTTCTACGATTCCGGCGCGCGGTCGATCTACAACGGCGTCCGGCCGGTGAAGAGCCTGGCCGATCTCAGGGGCTTGCGGATCCGCGTGCAACAGTCAGAGTTGATGTCGGCGATGATCCGCTCGCTGGGCGCCGAGCCGGTCGAATTGCCCTATGGGCAGGTGCTCACGGGGCTCGCGACCCATCTGATCGATGGCGCGGAAAACAACTGGCCGTCCTTCGTCACCACGGATCACTACAAATATGCCGGCTATTACACGCTGACCGAACACACGATGAGCCCGGAGGTGCTGGTGATCTCGCTAAAAGCATGGCGGAGCCTGTCGGCGCAGGACCAGCAGATTTTTCGCGAGGCCGCGCAGCGCTCCAGCCACTTCATGCGCGAGAGATGGAGAGACCTCGAGGAACAGTCGCAGCGCAAGGCGCAAGCTGCCGGCGTCACGATCGTCAGGGACATCGACCGCAAGCCGTTCGAGGACGCGATGGCCGCGATCTATGCCAAGGCCGCGCAGGATCCCGCTGCGGCCGCGCTGATCGAACGTATTCGCAAGGTGGAGTGAGGCCTCTTGGCAGCGCTTGGACACAGCGAGCAGAGAGACAGGCCGCCCGGGCCGGTCGGACGCCTGCGCGCCCGCCTCGTCGGCGTGCTGCGCGCCGTCCCGATCCGCTGGCGCATCCTGTCGATCGCGGCGCTGAACTCCGCCGTGGTCGTGGTGCTGGTGGCGATGATCTGGAACGGCGCGCAGGTGCTCGCCTCGGCCTGGGACGATCTCCGCCAGGTGCGCGAGTCCGACAAGATCCTGGCGCTGCTCGAAAGCGAGACCGGGCGCCTGCAAAACCTCATCCACCGCTACATCAACCAGCCGAGCCCGGATCTGTTCGCCGAGATCCTGCTGCTGCGCGAGGCCGTGCTGGGCACGCTGACCAACCGAGCCGCCAAGGACCCCATGCTGTCGGGCTCGGTCGAGGAGCTCGAGCGTACCACCGAGCGCTTTCTCAACGGCTTTGGCGAGTTGCGCAGCGTGCAGGCGACCATTGCCAAGACCTATGAGGATCAGGTGCTGGGACCCGCCAAGGACATGGCCGGGCTCTATTCCATCATCGAAGGCGCCACCGGCCATCGTGACGCGCTGATCTGGCCCTCGCTCGGCAAGTCCCGCGAAGCCTTCACCGCCATGCTGGTCGCGGCCAATTCCTACTATCTCTCGCTCGCGTCAGCCTCCGCCGAGGACGCCCGCCGCAACACCGAGACGATCGAGAAGACCATCCCTGTCATGAGGGACCTCGCCGACAACGATCTCCAGCGCATGGCGCTGGAGCGGCTCGCCATCCGCACCGCCGCGCTGCGCGAGGGCTTTGCAAACCTCTCCGAGCAGCTCACGAGCCGCACCGAGCTGCTGCGCAACACCATCGACGCCAGCCAAGCCGAGGCGATCGGCGCCATCGACGACCTCTCGACCAAGATGCGCCAGCGCGAGCAGCGGGCGCAGGAGACCTTCGACCGGACGCTGTCGGACATCTCACGCCGGGTGCTGTCGATCGCGGTGATCTTCCTCGGCATCATCCTCACCGTCGGCGTGCTGATCGCGCTGTCGATCCGGCTGCCGCTGCAGCAGATCATGACCGCGATGCGCGCGATCACGATCGGCGATCTCGACCGCGAGGTGCAGGGCATCAAGGCGCGCGACGAGGTCGGCGCCATGGCGCGCGCGGTGGAAGTGTTCCGCGAGAACGCGATCGCCAAGCGCAAGACCGAGGACGAGTTGCGCGCATCGAAGGAGAAGGCCGAAAGCGCGCTGCTGGAGCTCAACACCGCGCAGCAGAACCTGATCGACGCCGAGCGGCTGGCAGCCCTCGGCGGCCTCGTTGCCGGCGTCGCCCACGAGGTCAACAACCCCATCGGTATCAGCCTCACGGTTGCTTCCAGCTTTGCCCGGCGCAGCGAGATTTTCGAGGCGCAGCTCAGGGGCGATGGCGGCCTGCGCCGCTCGCAGCTCGAGGAGTTCGTGCAGTCCTCGCGCGATGCCTCGCAGCAGCTCGTCGCCAACCTCACGCGCGCCGGCGAGCTGATTCAGTCGTTCAAGCAGGTCGCGGTCGACCGCTCCCATGCCGAGCGCCGGCAGTTCAGCCTGAGCGAGGCCACCGATCAGATCATCGCCAGCCTGCGCCCGGTGCTGAAGCGCTCACCGATCACGCTCAACGTCGACGTGCCGGAAGGGCTGCTGCTCGACGGCTATCCCGGCTCCTATGGCCAGATCCTGACCAACCTGTTCCTCAACGCCGCCAACCACGCCTTCGCCGACGGCCGGGCCGGCACCATCTCGATCGCGGCACGGCCCCGCGGGTCCGATGACATCGAGATCAGCTTTGCCGACGACGGCGCCGGCATGACGCCGGACGTGCAGCGGCAGGCCTTTGACCCTTTCTTTACCACCCGGCGCAATGAAGGCGGCACGGGTCTCGGCCTCCATATCGTCTATAACCTGGTCACCCAGCAGCTCGGCGGGCGGATGATGCTGGAATCCAAGCTGGGACAAGGCACCACTTTTCGCATTATCATGCCCCGGGTCGCCAAGGGCGGCGCGCAAAGCACAGAGACTGACGGGACTTCTCAATGGCCGAACAGGACGATGTCCTCCACCTGATCGACGACACCGCCACCGCGGCGGAGGATACGACTGCGCGGAAATGGAAGATCGCCGTCATCGACGACGATCCGGCCGTGCACGACGGCACGCGCTTTGCGCTCTCGGACTACACCCTGAACGGCCAGGGTCTCGATATCCTCTCCGCCTATTCGGCGGCGGAGGGCCGCAAGCTGATGCGCGAGCACAACGACATCGCCGCCGTGCTGCTCGACGTCATCATGGAGACGGATGTCGCGGGGCTCGAGCTCGTCGAATTCATCCGCAACGAGATCAGGAACGAGACGGTCCGCATCATCCTGCGCACGGGACAGCCCGGCCAGGCGCCGGAGCGGCGCGTCATCGTTCAGTACGACATCAACGACTACAAGGCGAAGACCGAGCTCACCGCCGACAAGCTGTTCACCTCGCTGACCGCCGCGCTGCGCTCCTATCAGCAGCTCGAGCGCATGGTGCAGACAAGGCGCGGACTCGAGATCATCATCGACGCCGCCTCCACCCTCTATGACTTCAAGTCGATGCAGCGGCTCGCCGAGGGTGTGCTGACCCAGCTCGCCTCGCTGCTCAACGTCGACTGCGCAGGTATACTGGTGCTGCGCGACAACGGCGGAACGGCCGGCGCGGAGCTGGCGGTGCTGGCAGGCAGCGGCTGCTACAGCCGCTTCATCGGCACCACCACCTCGAAAGCGCTCGACCCGGATCTGCGCGTCCTCGTGGAAGCCGCATTCCAGCGCCGCAAGAACGAATTCGCCGACCATCGCAGCGTGATCTATTTGCGCACCGGCAGCGGCCGCGAGGTCGTGGTGCTCCTGCAGGCCGAGCGCGATCTCTCGGAAACCGACCGCTCGCTGGTCGAAATCTTCTCCAGCCGGCTCTCGATCGCCTTCGATAACGTCATCCTCTATCAGCAGCTGCAGGACGCCAATACCCAGCTCGAGGACCGCGTCGCCCAGCGCACCCGTGCCCTGATGCAGGCCAACCGGCGCCTCTCCGCGCAATGGCTGCGGCTCCAGCGCGCCAACGGCTTCAAGAACGAGATTCTCGGCACCGTCGCCCATGACCTGAAGAATCCGCTCGGCGTCATTCTCGGCCGCACCGAGATGCTGAAGGAGCTCATCACGACGGGCGCCTCGACCGGCGGCGTCATCGCGCAGGTCGATCACATCCGCGATGCGACCAAGCGACTGACCACGATGGTCGATCATTTGATCTCGGATGCGATGGCAGATGCCTTCGACATCACCATCCGCCGCGAGCCGGTCGACGTCGCATCCCTGGTGCAGGAGGTCGCCGAGGCCAACCAGCCGCTCGCCGTCAACAAGCAGCAGACGATCGGCGTCACCGCCCCTGCCAACATCGTCACCATGTGCGACACCGACCGCATCCGCGAGGCGATCGACAATCTGATCAGCAATGCGATCAAATACAGTCCGATCGGCGGCAAGATCGGCGTGACCGTCACGCATGAGGGCAACGACACCGTCATTCGCGTCAACGACGAGGGCGCGGGCCTGTCGCCGGAGGATCTGGGCCGGCTGTTCGGCCGATTCCAGCGGCTTTCCGCAAAACCGACCGCGGGCGAGAGCTCGACGGGCCTTGGGCTTTCCATCGTCAAGCGTATCATCGACATGCATGGCGGCGAGGTCACCGCCGAGAGCGACGGCCCGGGCAAAGGCTCGACCTTCACCATCACGCTGCCCGCGACTGAATTGCCATAGTCTGAGTGCGAGGATCTGAATGACATGACCCAGAGCCAGCACATCATGATCGTCGACGACGAAGCCCCTGCCCGGGAAATGGTCGGCGATTACCTCAAGATGCACGGCTTCACCGTGACGCTGTGCGACGGCGGCAAATCCTTGCGCACCGCGATCCAGGGCAGCATGCCCGATCTCGTCGTGCTCGACCTCAACATGCCCGAGGAGGACGGTCTTTCGATCATCCGCGACCTCAAGAGCCGCATCAACGTGCCGGTGATCATGCTGACGGCGACCGCAAGTCCGATCGACCGCGTCGTGGGACTCGAGCTCGGCGCCGACGACTATGTCGCCAAGCCCTGCGAGCTCAGGGAGTTGATGGCGCGCATCCGCTCGGTGCTGCGGCGGAGCGCACCGGTGAGGGCGGTGGCGGCGGAAACGACGGCGGCGAAATCGGACAAGGATCAGCTCGTGCGCTTCGGCACCAAATGGCTCGACCTCGAAGCGCAGGCGCTGCGCGACGACGAAGGCAACGAGCATCCACTGACCGCATCCGAATTCGGACTGCTGAAGGTGTTCGCGGCCAATCCAAAACGCGTGCTGTCGCGCGAGCGTCTCCTGGAGCTCGCCAATGCACGCGACGCCGAGGCGTTCGACCGCGCCGTCGATCTGCGCATCATGCGCATCCGCCGCAAGATCGAGCCCGACCCGACCAAGCCCGCCGTGATCCGTACGATCAGAGGCGGCGGCTATCTGTTCTCGCCCGCCGGCGAGAAAGCGTAGCGCGCGCATCGCAATGTCGTCCTGGCGAAAGCCAGGACGACGTCGAGACCAGGGCGGCGCACGAACGCGGAAGCCAAAGAATCGTTCCCGTCCCCGCAAAATCCGCGGCCCCGCAAATCCCGTATATTGAAACAATTGACTTTTTTGTCCCGAATGTTTCATCGCAGGCCGCGCGACGAAACAATTTGGCGGCGCACGAAACCATTTTCCGCTTGTCGCGCAGACGTCCCGAAACGCTGGCTCTTTAACACTTTGGTCCAAGGAAACGCCGCTCGGTTGCGGCGCTACGGGGAGCCAGTCATGCAGAACGTCGTCGCCATCAACGCCCAGGCCAGCCAGGGCATCCTTGCCGCTCAGGCGACATCGGACGAAATGCTTCTGGAGAGCATTGCCGACGGCAACCGGACGGCCATGCACATGCTTTACTGCCGTCACAATGTGCGGGTGTACCGTTTCATCCTGCGCATCGTGCGCGACGCCACCACGGCCGAGGACCTTGTCAGCCAGGTCTTCCTGGACGTGTGGCGGACCGCCGGCCAGTTCCAGGGTCGCTCGCAGGTCTCGACCTGGCTGCTCTCGATCGCCCGCTTCAAGGCGCTGACAGCGATGCGCCAGCGCCGCTTCGAGGACATCGACCAGGAAGACGTGCGGCAGATCCCGGACGAGCACGACACGCCG
Organism: Bradyrhizobium ingae; assembly: GCF_055791185.1. NCBI lineage: Bacteria > Pseudomonadati > Pseudomonadota > Alphaproteobacteria > Hyphomicrobiales > Nitrobacteraceae > Bradyrhizobium > Bradyrhizobium ingae. The sequence goes on along the minus strand of NZ_JBVUBB010000067.1, from coordinate 11,542 downwards.
GAAACCGCGCTCGACCGCAACGACACCAGCGCGATCCTGCGGGCCTGCGTGGCGAAACTGTCGCCGGCTCACCGCGAGATCATCAACCTCGTCTACTACCACGAGAAATCGGTGGAGGAGGTCGGCCAGATCATCGGCATCCCCCAGAGCACGGTGAAGACCCGGATGTTCTACGCCCGCAAGCAACTCGCCGATTTGCTTAAGGTTGCCGGCGTCGACCGTTTCGCCGCATAAAGATTTGTTATTTCAAAGGGATAGGACTGCATCTGCGGCCCTCTCCCGGGACACGAAAGCGTTACCGCCGACGAAACAATTGAAACGAAACACAACATCAGGCGGAAAAACTTCCTTCCTATAAAGGCCCCATACGGTTCTGCTTAGACCTCCCAAGGACCTCCAACGACCCGGATGGTGTGCCCGCCTCCGGGTCGTTTTCTATTTGGAGGTGGTCCCGAGGCACCATCGCGACGCGCTTGAGCGAGGTAGACCCCGCTCTGTCGTTCCCCCTTTGCGAGGCGCAGGGAGGTGGTGCCACGAAGTCTGAGGCCGCCTGGCGCTACCCCCTCCCGCCCCCGCAAGGGGGAGGGAACGCAGCGGAGCAAAGGACCACCCCCTCGTTTGCCACTCAACGCGCGTCGTTGTTGCTTGACTCCATGGATACCTCCGTGGAGTTTCGCAGCCCCGGAATCGGCCGCCCGAAATGGACGACTCGACCACCAGCGATGACATCCGCCTGCGTGAAGGCTCCTCGATTGCGCAACGGCTGGTGGTCGCCGGCTTCGCGGCAGTCGTTTCGCTTTGCTTCACGCCAGGCCTGTTCGCGCACGATGTCCTGGAACTGGTCATCTCCGTGATCGCGCTGCTCCTCGGAGCCGCGTTCATCGGCGGCGTCATGCTGGCACCGGCGGTGGTGTGGATCATCACGCCGAATGAAATCCTGATCGGAGAGCAGCGTCCGTTCGGACGGCTCTGCAGCAGGATCGTCGCGAAGGACGACATCTCGGCCATGCAGGTCCAGGGACGCAAGGCCTCGGCAACGCGCTTCCATCTGGCCTTCACACTCGCCTCGGGAGAGCGCCTGACGTCCCCGCCTCTCGCTGACGTCACGCATGTTCGCGAAACCGTAGCCCGCATCGCTGCGCAATTCGGCGTCCCCAACGTTGCGCCACCGGTCAATCCGCTCGATGCGGCCAATCCCGAGATGCATCTCGGTGAGCCCGTCAAGCCGTTCTCCAGCAGGGACATCAGGATCGTTGCATTGATCGTCGTCGCAATGTCCGTCGTTCCCTACGCCTACAAGCTCTGGCGCGGTCTGGCGCCTGGCCCGGTCGACATCGTGCTGCTGCCGATCGGCGCGATCGCCGCGTTTGCCGTTCTCAGATACGCCAATCTCGTGACCGGCGCCTTCTGGATCATCCGGCAAAACGATGTTCGCGTCGAACGCCTGGCCGGCGACGGGAGCTTGCGCGCAGACCAAATCGTGGGCCGCGACGTCGAGACGATCACGGTCGAGCGCCGCGGTCGATCCGAGGACGAGCACTGCATCGTCGTGATGAGATTGCGGTCCGGGCAAAAGTTTCGCAGCCCCCGCATCGGCTCGCGGCAAGAGGCCCGCGCCGTGGGCACCGAGATCGTCCGGCGGCTTGGGATCAGGCCTGAGAACAACCGGATTTAGCCGGCATCGACCGGCAGGCACGGCTTTTCGCGCCATGCCCCCTGTTCGTGGCATTGATACATGTCAAAAAACCAAAGCATTCGCGTGACATATCGGCCCAGACCGCCCAAAACTTGCCATGAAGCTGCCCCTGAGTTTTGATGCGTCCGATTGATTTACGCTGTGGCAGCGGGGAGAGCTTGAAATGACGGATTTTCGTCGCCTGACCGGGATGTTCGTCGCCACGCTGGGCCTGATCCTCTCCACCCCCTACGCGTCCGCCCAACAGCCCGACCGCGGCGACGAGCCGGGCCTGATCGCTGATGACTCCTACGAGCTCGATCCGGAATGGCAGAAGCAGGTCGTCTACTACCGCACGACCGAAGCGCCGGGCACCATCATCATCTCGACCGCGGAGCGTCACCTTTATCTGGTGCAGCCCGGCGGGCGCGCGATCCGCTACGGCATCGGAGTCGGACGCGACGGCTTCCAGTGGCAGGGGCTGGTGAACATCACCAACAAGAAGGAATGGCCGGACTGGACGCCGCCGCCGGAAATGATCCAGCGCCAGCCCTATCTGCCGCGCTTCATGGCCGGCGGCCCCGGCAATCCGCTCGGCGCGCGCGCCATGTATCTCGGCACCACCGTCTACCGCATCCATGGCACCAACCGCCCTGATACGATCGGCACCAAGGTGTCCTCCGGCTGCTTCCGCCTCGTCAACAATGACGTCGCCGATCTCTACGATCGCGTGCCGGTCGGCACCAAGGTGGTCATCCGGCAAAAGCCCGAACTCTAAGCCTATCGCTTGAGCATGATCTCTCCGGAAAACCGCTTCACATTTTTCCGGATCATGCTCCCCGCCTTCGCACACTTCCTTTTCTTCCCGATTATTTCGAGAGAGACATCATGCGCACTTTTCGAGGCGGCCTGCTGATCGGGCTCGCAGTCGCCGTCCTGGTCGGCGCTTTGGCCGTTGTCTATGAGATGTACGACACCCGCACCCTGAAGCGCACGGTCCGGCGCGGCGAGGTCTTCTGCGGCGTCAACAAGGGCCTGCCGGGCTTCTCGATCCCCGACGACAAGGGCAATTGGACCGGCTTCGACGTCGACTTCTGCCGGGCGGTTGCGGCGGCCATCTTCAACGATCCGAGCAAGGCCAAGTTCATTCCGCTCGACGCCAGCGAGCGCTTCAAGGAATTGCAGAGCCGGAAGGTCGACATCCTCTCGCGCAACTCGACCTGGAGCATGGCGCGTGAGCTCGACTACGACCTCTATTTCCCGGCGGTCGCCTATTACGACGGCGAGGGCTTCATGCTGCCTCGCTCGCGCAACAAGGAGACCGCGCTGGACCTGAATGGCAGCAAGGTCTGCGTGCAGTCGGGCACCACGACGCTGCTCAATCTTGCCGACTACTTCCGCGCCAACAACATGAAGTATGAGGAGATGAAGTTCGACAAGCTCGAGGACGTCGTCAAGGCCTATGACAGCGGCAAGTGCGACACGCTGACCGCCGACGTCTCCCAGCTCTATGCGCTGCGGCTCAACCTTTCCAAGCCCGGCGACCACATGATCCTGCCGGACATGATCTCCAAGGAGCCGCTCGCGCCAGTCGTGCGCCAGCGCGATGACGATTGGATGATGATCGTGAAGTGGACGCTCTACGCCATGATCAACGCCGAGGAGCTCGGCGTCACGTCGGAGAACATCGACGAGGCCCTGAAGTCGAAGAAGCCGGAGGTGATGCGGCTGGTCGGCACCGAGGGCAATTACGGCGAGCAGCTCGGCCTCACCAAGGACTGGGCCGTGCGCATCATCCGCCATGTCGGCAATTACGGCGAGATGTACGAGCGGAATATCGGCGAGAAATCCAAGCTGAAGATCCCGCGTGGCATGAACCAACTCTGGAACGCGGGCGGCGTGCAGTACGCGCCGCCGATGCGGTAGAAGGTCTCTCCGCCGTCATTGCGAGCGAAGCGAAGCAATCCAGAGTCTTTCCGCGGTGACAGTCGGGATTGCTTCGTCGCTTCGCTCCTCGCAATGACGCGCTGCTTGGGGCACGCGCTTTCGACTCTCTCAGGTGTCATCGCCCGCGAAAGCGGGCGATCCAGTATTCCAGAGGCAGTGATGGGATACGGCGAGGCCGCGGCGTACTGGATCGCCCGGTCAAGCCGGGCGATGACGCCTGAGGGAGAAGCGGCCGCGGTCGCTACCTCGCACCTCACGCAATACGCCTCAATACCCCCTTGCCCGTGCGAGCTGCTCGGCGTGGTAATTCGCATCGCCGAACAATTCCTCGCAGACCCGGGCGCGCTTCATGAAGAAGCCGATGTCGAACTGGTCGGTCATGCCCATGCCGCCATGCATCTGCACGCCTTCCTGCACCGCGCGGGTCGCGGTGGTGCCCGCGCGCGCCTTGGCGACCGCGACGGCTGACGCGGCCTTGGCGACATCGGCATCGAGCGCCTGCATCGCCTTCATGACGGCGGCGCGAGTGATCTCGATGTCGACATAGAGCTCGGCGGCGCGGTGCTGCAGCGCCTGGAATTCGCCGATCAGCTTGCCGAACTGCTTGCGCTGCTTGAGATACTCGACGGTGCGGCCGAACACCTCTTCGCTCAGGCCGACCATTTCGGAAGCGACCGCGCCGCGGCCGATATCGAGCACGCGGTCGAGCAGGCCTGCGCCCTGGTCGACCTCGCCGAGCACGCTGTCGGCATTGACCTCGACATTATTGAACTCGATGCGGGCCGCATTATGCGCGTCCACCATGATGGTGCGCTCGACGGCGACGCCCTTCGCCGCAGGATTGACCAAGAACAGCGTCAACCCCTCGCGCTCGCCGGCGGATCCCGACGTGCGCGCCGCAACGATGAACAAGTCGGCGACATGGCCGTCGACGACCAGCGCCTTGGCGCCGGTGAGCTTGAAACCGTTGCCGGCGCGGACGGCTTGCAGATGAGTCTGGAGCGGCCGGTGCTTGGCGCCCTCGTCGATCGCGAGCGTGGCGAGCAGCGAGCCATTGGAGATCTTCGGCAGATGTTCCGATTTCTGCGCGGCATTGCCGCCCCGCGCGAGCGCGGACGCCGCGACCACGCTGGTCGCCAGGAACGGCGACGGCATCAGCGTGCGGCCGATCTCCTCCATGACGATTCCGGCTTCGACGCAGCCGAGACCACTGCCGCCGAACTCTTCCGGCACCAGGAGGCCGGCAAAGCCCATCTCGGCAAAGGAGTGCCACAGCTCCTTGGAGAAGCCGGTGGGATCCTTGCTATCGCGCAAGTACCGCAGATGCGACACCGGCGCCTTGTCGCTGATCAGCCCACGCGCGGAGTCGCGGAGCATCGATTGTTCTTCGGTGAGGACGAGGGCCATTGTGGTGTTTCCGATTCGACTATTTTCATCTTCGTCATTCCGGGATGGCCCGAAGGGCCAGGCCCGGAATCCATAACCACGATCGGGAGTATGGATTCCGGGCTCGCGCTTCGCGCGCCCCGGAATGACGTGTCGTGAGAGTGTGGCTTACGCCCCCGGCAGATCGAGGATGCGCTTGGCGACGATGCCGAGCATCACTTCGGTGGTCCCGCCCTCGATGGAGTTGGCCTTGGTGCGCAGCCAGGCGCGCGGGCGGGCGCCCTGCTTAGAACGCTCGCTTTCCCATTCCAGCGCGTCGATGCCGCCGGCCGACATCAGAATCTCGTAGCGGCGCTTGTTGAGCTCGGTGCCGTAATATTTCATCGCGGAGGAGAACGCCGGATGCGCCTGCCCTGCCTTGGCGAGATCGATCGCGCGCTCGGCGCAGGCTGCAAGCGCCGCTTCATCGACATCGAAGCGCGCGATCTGGCCGCGCAGCATCGCATCATCGAGCCGCCCCAGCGCATCGGAGCCGACGGAGTCGGCTGCGATCTGACCGAGCGGACGGCCGACGCCGCGCTCGCCCATGCCCGAGATCATCGCGCGCTCGTGCTGGAGCAGATATTTTGCGACGTCCCAGCCGCGATTGACGGTGCCGACGACATGCGATTTCGGCACGCGGACATTGTCGAAGAAAGTCTCGCAGAACGGCGAATAGCCGGAGATCAGCAAAATCGGCTTGGTCGAGACGCCCTTCGAGGTCATGTCGAACAGGATGAAGCTGATGCCGTCATGCTTCTTCGCGCCGGGATCGGTGCGCACGAGGCAAAAGATCCAGTCGGCGTAATTCGCATAGGACGTCCAGATCTTCTGGCCGGTGATGATGAAATCATCGCCCTCGCTCTCCGCGCGGGTCTGCAGGGACGCGAGATCGGAGCCGGCATTGGGCTCGGAATAGCCCTGGCACCAGCGGATCAGGCCCGCCGCGATTTTCGGCAGGTGCTCCTTTTTCTGCGCCTCGTTGCCGTATTTCAATAGTGCCGGCCCGAGCATCCAGATGCCGAAGCTCGACAGCGGCGGCCGCGCGCCGATCTTCGCCATCTCGCTCCGCAGCACCTTGTGCTCAGCAGCGCTGAGCCCGCCGCCGCCATATTCCTTCGGCCAGTCGGGCACGGTCCAGCCTTTGTCGCGCATGCGCTCGAACCAGACGCGCTGTGGCTCGGACGAGAACTTTGCGTTACGCCCACCCCAGAACACGTCGGCATCGGAGGTCGCGGGCTTGCGCATCTCCGGCGGGCAGTTGGCCTCCAGCCAGGCGCGGGTCTCGTTGCGGAATGTTTCGAGGTCGGTTGATTCAGAATCCGTAGAGTCAGTCATGGGTCGCTTCCATCAAGATCGACTTGTTGCCGACGACTCTGAGCCATCGCACCGCGGAATTCAACCTATTCCGCACGCTTCCTTCTACTCACCTTGTTCGTCATCGGGCTATACTGCCGTCACGGCGAAACTTGAAAAGACAGGAAAAACGACTATGCGCCTGAAGTTACTTTCGCCTGGCGAAATGAGCGACGACCAGCGGCAGACCTATGACGAGTCGATTGCCGGAAAGCGCGGCAAGCCGCCGGCGCCGATGATGGCCTGGCTGAGCAGCCCGGAGATGGCGCGCCACGCCACACGGCTCGGCGAGGTCTTGCGCTTCAATACGGTATTTCCTGCAAAGCTCTCGGAGATCGCGATCCTGGTGACGGCGCGACACTGGACCGCGCATTACGAATGGTATGCACACAAGCGCCTGGCGCTTCAGGGAGGGATGAAGGCAGAGATCATCGACGCGATCCGCGACCGCCGCACGCCGGAATTCGACGATCCCAAGGGCCAGATGATCTACGATGTCGCAAAGTCACTGCATGAGGCCCATGGGCTGGCGAAGGGCCTCTATGACGAGGCCGTCGCACTGCTCGGCGAGCGCGGGCTCGTCGAGGTGATCGGCCTGTGCGGCTACTACACGCTGGTGTCGATGACGCTGAACGGTTTTGAATTCGAGCTGCCGGAGGGAGAGGTGTCGGAGCTGAGCTAATTGCGAATCCGGAAACGCTGGGTTTCCGGATAAACCAGTTCCACCGTCGCGCAGCGGTCCTTATGTGGAGTTCATCAACGGAGCAACCACATGTCGCCAAATCCAGCCGTCAATTCCGGGACCCGCATCGGTCATGTTCACCTCAAGGTCGCCGATCTCGACCGCGCGCTCGGCTTCTATTGCGGTGTGCTCGGCTTTGAGCTGATGCAACGCGTGGGCTCCGGCGCGGCCTTCATCTCGGCCGGAGGCTATCACCACCACATCGGGCTCAACACCTGGGAGAGCAAGGGCGGCTCGCCGCCGCCACCCGGCACGACCGGGCTCTATCACACCGCAATCCTCTATCCGACGCGGCCTGCGCTCGCCGATGCGCTGCATCGCGTGCTCTCCGCCGGCATAACGCTCGACGGCGCGAGTGATCATGGCGTGTCCGAGGCGCTGTACTTGCGCGATCCCGACGAGAACGGCGTCGAGCTCTATTGGGACCGGCCGAAAGAGCAATGGCCGCGCGCGCCGGACGGCAAGCTTGCGATGTTCACGCGGCAGCTGGATCTGGAGGAATTGTTGAAGCAGCGGGAAATGTAAGCTCCGCTGCAGTCGCAATCACACTGTCATGCCCCGCGCAGGCGGGGCATCCAGTACGCCGCGGCGTCTCCGTATCCCTTCCCTGCCTCTCGAATACTGGATCGCCCGCCTTCGCGCGCGATGACACCGAGGTTCGGGACACTGGTAGCCACAAGCGCGTCATTGCAATGACGCCGCTGGACGTCGAAGCGTACATCGCCCCGCTCAAATCGCGTCGGGAAACTCGCCCATCGCGGCTTCCAGCCGCGCCTTGCGGCGGCGCGTCCAGGAGGCGAACGAGAGAACGGCGAGGCCAAGGAGCACCGGCGGGAATACCACCATGTTCACCGCCGACCAGCCGTAATTCGCGAGCAGCTGGCCCGAGGAGAACGAGCCGATCGCCATCATGCCGAACACCAGGAAATCGTTGAACGCCTGCACCTTGTTGCGTTCGTTCGGGCGGTGCGTCTCCAGCACCAGCGCGGAGGCGCCGATGAAGGCGAAATTCCAGCCCATGCCGAGCACGATCAGCGTCGCCCAGAAATGCATCGCGGTGATGCCGGAAAGGCCGATCGCCGCGGCGCCCGCCTCCAGCAGGAGACCGGTGGCGACGATTTTCGGCGCGCCGAAGCGCGCGATCAGTGCGCCCGTGAAGAAGCTCGGGCCGTACATGGCGACGATGTGCCATTGGATGCCGAAATTGGAATCGCTGACGCTGAGGCCGCAGAGCTTCATGGCGAGCGGCGCCGAGGTCATCACGAGGTTCATCATGGGATAGGCGATGACGCCGCACAGCGCTGCCGCGATGAAACGCGGCTGCCGCACGATGCGCAGCAGCGGCCGTCCGCCGTGCAGATCGGCCGCCGCGGGCTTCGGCATATCGACGCCGGCAACGATGCCCATCGCGATCAGCGCCACCGCCGCCTGCACCACGAAGCTGAAGGCGAACAGATAGGGCGGCCAGACGTCCATGGTCCATTGCACGAGCTGCGGACCGAGCACGCCGGCGAACACGCCGCCCGCCATCACCCAGGACACCGCCTTGGGCCGGTACGCCGCGCTGGCGCCGTCGGCGGCGGCGAAGCGATAGGATTGCGCGACCGAGCCATAGAGACCGCCGAGGAAGGTCGCGAGGCAAAACAGCGCGAACGAGCCATTGAGGATCGCGAACGAGCCGACAAGGCCGGTGAGCGTGCCGCAGGTGGTGCCGATGATGAAGGCCATGCGGCGGCCGAAGCGCCGCGAGATCGCGCCGGTTGGCAGCGTGCCGGCGGCAAGGCCGAGCACATACATCGACAGCGGTACAGTCGCGAGCGACATGTCGGGCGCGAGCGTCGCGCCGACGATCGAGCCGGTGGCGAAGATCACGGCCGAATTGGCGCCGGTCAGCCCCTGCGCCGCCGCGAGCCGCACCACATTGGCACGCACGCGCGCGTCGTCGGCAATCTCGTCGGCCAAGGTCACATCGATCATCGGCATTTCCGCCCGGCGGCGCCTGTTGATTCCCGGGCACTATGGAGGCGCACTGCAGGACGAACAACCGGCGCAAACGAGCGCAAGCCATGCCGAGAGCGCAATTGGACAGCACCTAGCAGGCCGCGCTATCGAAGGCTTGCGCTCGATCAATTTGATCTCTGGAGTTAAGGATCATGCCCGTTGACGACAGGCCCACGCTGTCCGCTCCCGACGACGATCCGTATCTTTGGCTGGAAGACATCGAAGGCGAGCGGGCGCTCGATTTCGTCGAGCGGCAGAATCGCCTGACGCTGGAGACATTCGGTGGCCCGGCATTCGAGCGCGACAGCGATCTTCTGGCTGGGATCTACGACCGGCCGGACAATATTCCCTATGTCAGCCGCAGCGACGGCCTGCTCTACAATCTCTGGAAGGACCTGAACCATCCGCGCGGCCTGTGGCGACGGACCACGATGGATGAATTCCGCAAGCCCGATCCATCCTGGGAGACCCTGCTCGACATTGACGCGCTCGCGGCGGACGAAGGCGAGGACTGGCTGCTGAACTGGTCGAGCTCGCTGCCCGGCGATGCCCCGCAGACGATCCTGAGCCTGTCGCGCGGCGGCAGCGATGCCGTGACCCTGCGCGAATTCGATCTGAGCACGAAGAGCTTCGTCGCCGGCGGCTTCACGCTGCCGGAAGCCAAGGGTGGCGTCGCATGGGTCGATGCCGATACGGTGCTGCTATCCAGCGCGCTGGGCGAGGGCATGGCAACAACCTCGGGCTATGCGAGGACGGTCCGGCTGTGGCGGCGCGGCGAGCCCGTCGAGCAGGCGACCGTGGTGTTCGAGACAACATCCGACCGGATGAGCGCCGGTTGCGACATCGACCGTACCGGCGAGGCGCCGCGCGTCTGGTTCATCGATCGGCTGGACTTCTTCAACTTCGACATCTGGCTCGGCACCGAGCGTGGTGCGGCCGTGAAGCTCGATCTTCCCACCGACATCTGGCTGCAAATCCATCGGGACTGGCTCGCCGTCAAGCTGCGTACGGCCTGGACGGTCGGCGGAGTGACCCATACGCCGGATACCGTGCTCGGCATTGCGCTCTCGGCCTTCCTCGCCGGCGATCGCAATTTCACCGTCGTGTTCGCGCCTGGCCCACGCCGCGCATTGCAGGGATTTTCCTGGGCCGCCGGCAAGCTCCTCCTCAGCATCCTCGACGAGCTGCAGCCGGTCTTCGAGATCTGCACGCCGTCGGCGAGCGGCTGGAGTCGCGAGACGCTGAGCGGGCTTCCCGACATCGGTGTCGTCGACGTCTGGCGCTTCGATCATCATGAATCCGAAAGCAATGGCGACCTCCTCGCCAATGTCCAGGATCCCCTCATCCCACCGGCTCTGATGCTGATCGAGCGTGGCGTCGCCAGCCCGACCGTCCTCAAGCAGGCGCCGAAGACGTTCACTGCCGATGGCCTCCTCGTCACCCAGCACGAAGCGATCTCGATCGACGGCGAGCGCATTCCCTATGTGCAGACCGGACCCACCGGTGAGACCGGCGATGCGCCGGTCTATATGAGCGCCTATGGCGGCTTCGGTCTCGCGGTCAGGCCGTACTACAATCCGGCGCTGGGCAGGCTGTGGCTGGAGCGCGGCGGCACCACCGTGCAGGCGAATTTGCGCGGCGGCGGCGAGTTCGGCACGCGCTGGCACGATGCCGGGCGCCTCGCCGGCAAGCGGCTGTCGCATGATGATTTCGCAGCGGTCGCCGCCGACCTCGTGCGCCGCGGCGTGACGCAAGCCAAGCGCATCGCGGCGCAGGGCGGCTCGAACGGCGGCATCCTCATCACCAACATGCTGACGCGCTATCCCGAGCGGTTCGGCGCGCTGTTCTGCACGATCCCGCTGATCGACATGCGCCGCTACACAAAGCTGCTCGCGGGCGCGAGCTGGATCGCGGAATATGGCGACCCCGACAAACCCGATGAGTGGGAATGGCTGAAGACCTATTCGGCCTATCACGCCGCAAAGCCCGGCCAGCCCTATCCGCCGATCCTGATCGCCACGACGCGGCGGGACGATCGCGTCCATCCCGGACATGCGCGCAAGATGGCCGCGAAACTCCAGGCTATGGGATATGAGGCCTGGTTCTACGAGCCGGCTGCGGGCGGCCACGGCTACGGCAAGGACAACAAGGAGCGCGCCGGCTTCCAGGTGCTCGGCTTTGAATTCCTGAAGAGCAGGATCGGCTGGCAGGACGAAGAGGCCTGACGGCGTCGCGCTGCAAAGGCTTGGGTTGCATCATTCTGAAAAGAGCGCAGGCCCCGTGTAAGGCGGGCACCGTTCTCTCACTGTCTCTTATACACATCTGACGCTGCCGACGACTAAAAAGGGGGGGGGGGGGGGGGGGGGGGGGGGGGGGGGGGGGGGGGGGGGGGGGGG
>NZ_JBVUBB010000066.1:0-22870 GCF_055791185.1 Bradyrhizobium ingae | reverse complement strand
AACTCCCATACGGGCCCGCGACACATGACCGGTCGCATCAGAGGCCGGACAGATGTCAGCACCCGACTACGCGCAGCGCCTCACGAAAGATTCTACTTGCACTTACGGGGGCGTCCACAGATGGGAGTAGCTGACGGATTGTCAGGGAGCACTTTCACCTCATCTACCCAATCTTACCCAATTGCGCCCTTCCCCAATCTTAATCCCAGCTTCGGGCCGGTCTAAGACGGCTTGGTTTTTAGAATGATCTGGGAGGAAGATCGTGTCGCACCATTGCACGGACGACCAGAGGTCGGTCCGGGATGGTAGCCCGTCCGAGCTTGCGGGCGCGGTCGCGATCGTGGCGACGCTGGATACCAAAGGCCGCGAAGCCTCTTACCTCGCAGATATCATCGAGGCGCGCGGCCGCAAGGTCGTCCTGATCGACGTCGGCACCACCTCCGGGGAGGCTGCTGGGACGAATCAACCCGATGGTAACGGCGCTCGTGTCGCCTCTCCCGCCGATCTCTTGAAGGAGATAGCTGCAACAACACGAGCAAGGGTACGTGACCTCCTGGCAGCAGGCACGATCGGCGCAATTGTCGGAGTTGCCGGCGGCAAGGGGAGCGCGGTCTTCGGCGAGATCGTGTCTGATTTGCCTTATGGCTTCCCCAAGCTGCTCGTGAGCAGCGCAAGGCCAGCCCTACTCGCTGAATTGGCTGTCCATAACGACATCATCCTCTATCCGACACTCGTCGATCTCTTCGGGATCAACGCCTTTACCGAACGAGTATTGCAGAATGCAGGCAGGGCCATTGCGGCCATGCGCTATGCACCCACGAGGCATGGTCGGAAAAAGAAGATCGTTGCGATCACGGCCTTCGGCGTGACGACGCCTGCGGCAAGTCAATGCGTGGCGGGCCTTGCAGAGGCTGGCGTAGATGCGATTGTCTTTCCTGCCAATGGGGCGGGCGGCCGCAAAATGGAGGAGTTGATCGCAGCTGACGAATTCGACGCTGTGATCGATCTGACCACAACCGAGCTGGCGGACGAAATTGTTGGAGGCACCGCGAGTGCCGGTCCGGATCGGCTCAAGGCAGCCTCGCGCCAATTAATCCCGCAAGTGATCGCGCCTGGTGCGGTCGATATGGTCAATTTTGGTCCGCCATCAAGCGTTCCTGATCAATTTCGCGGCCGCCAGCTTTACTCCCACACACCCTATACGACGCTCATGCGCACGACTTCGTCCGAGAATGCGAGCATCGGCCGGCTCACGGCTGAGCGGCTGACGCGGGCAACGGGGCCTGCAATCGTCCTTTGGCCAGCGAAGGGCGTTTCAGATTATGACCGCGAGGGTAGCATTTTTCGCAATCCCGACGCTGATAGCGCTTGGCTCGAAGCGGTCAAGGACAACCTCGCGCCTAGCATTACGGTTCGCGAACTGAACTGCCACATCAACGATCCCGAATTCGCCGAGACTGCCACGACGTGGATCCTCAAACAGTTGGGGCAAGGAGGCTGATTGCGATGCGCATGTTTGAGCGAAGCGAAATCCTATCCAGGATCCGCCAACAGGTCGATGAAGGAAAAGCGGTTCTTGCTGCCGGGAGCAGCTGCGGCCTAGTTGCAAAATGTGCTGTCCTGGGAGGGGCCGACATGTTGGTGGTCTACAGCACCGGGCTGTCGCGTCTCATGGGGCTTCCCACGAGCCGGATCGGCGATTCGAACGCGCGCACCCTCGATCTTGCAGCAGAAATCCGCAACGTCGTTTCTTCTGTACCTGTCATAGGCGGCGTCGAAGCGTGGGACCCTCTTCGGCTCGATCTTGATGCCTTGCTGGACAAGTTCTGGGCGGCCGGCTTTTCCGGCGTGATCAACTATCCGACTATCTCAACAATGGGCGAAAAATGGCGTGACCGCCGCGGCCGCGTCGGACTCGGATTCGAGCGCGAGTTCGAAATGATCGCAACTGCCCGCAAGAAGAACATCTTCTCGCTCGCCTACGTCGCAAGCCCGGAAGACGCCAAAGCGATGGCCAGCGCGGGAGCCGACTGTATCGTCCCGCATGTCGGCGCAACCCGTGGCGGGCTCGTGGGTCATGAAGAAGGCCAGTCAATCCAAGAGGCGATCAGGCGCATCGACGACATCAATGTGGCAGCGAGAAGCATCCGATCGGACGTCGTGCTCCTTTGCCATGGGGGGGCAATCGCAGAGCCGCAGGATACGGTCGAGGTCTATCGATCGACGCAGTGCGTCGGCTTCGTTGGCGCATCCTCCATCGAAAGAATCCCAATTGAGCGGGCAGTGAAGGCGGCGGCAGAGGAATTCAAGGCCATCGCGCTTTCGCGAAATCACTGACGTTGATCGGCAAATCTTGGAGCGAGGCAGGAATGGACAAGTCGACCCATCAAGCGGGCGAGCATAAGACAGTGGCATTCCCTCGAGGGAGTAAGCCTGATCATTGGCAAACCGATGTCCTCGTGATCGGTAGCGGTGCAGCCGGACTGTCGGCCGCGCTCTATGCGGCAAGGGCCGGACTGCGCGTTCTGGTGTGCGAAAAATCTCCGCGACTTGGCGGGACGACAGCCCTGTCGAACGGGATGATCTGGGTTCCTTGTTCACCCCAGGCGCGGTCCGCGAACATTGATGACTCGCTTGCGAAAGCCAGGACGTACCTGGAGCATGAACTTGGCAGCTACTATCGGGCAGACTTCGTTGAGGCCTATCTTGAGGACGGCCCGACAGCGCTTGCAGCACTTGAGAACGGGACAGAAGTCAAGTTTATGCTGGCGTCTGCGCCCGACTATCATTCGAGCCAGGTCGGCGGAGTTGACAAGGGTCGTGCACTGAGCCCGGCCCCCTATGATGGACGGCTTCTCGGCGCCGACTTCGATCTCATTGGCGACCCTATTCGTGTTGTACTCGGGGGAATGATGATTTCCTCCGGAGAGGTGAGAAGCTTCTTAAACCCGCTTCAGTCTTTTGCTTCCCTTAAGCATGTCCTGCGTCGGGTCAGCCGCTACGCGCGGGATCGGCTGAGTTACAGGCGTGGCACTGAGCTCAGCGGAGGCAACGCCTTGATTGCGCGGTTACTCGTGAGCCTGCGCAAGTATGCCGTAGAAATCTGGCCAGCGTCGCCTCTTATCGAACTCATCAAGGAGGAAGGGCGCGTCGCGGGGGCAGTCGTCAAGTTGAACGATTCTGACGTTCGCGTGCGCGCTTCGCACGGGGTCATCCTCGCAACGGGCGGCTTTGCTCGTAACGCGCGCTTAAGAGCGGAGCTTAGCGGCCCCCATCAGCATAGTGATACGCTGGCCCATCCCGACGTCGCCGGCGACGGCATCGCCGTTGCGGCCAGGCTCGGAGCCGCGATTGACAATGACGTCGCCTCCGCCGGCTTCTGGACTCCAGTGTCGATCCTGAAGAGCGGCAGCCGCTCGCAGGTCGTCCCGTACGGCTGGCTAGACCGAGGCCGCCCCGGTGTCCTCGCGGTGGGGCCAAATGCCAAACGTTTTGTCAACGAATCCAATTCGTACCATGATATTTGCCTCGCAATGTTCAAGAACGGATATCCGGCAGACAAGCGGTTCTACTTCATCTGCGACCTGGACTTCGTTCGCCTGAGAGGCATGGGACATTTGCTGCCCTGGCCTTGGACGTTAAGCATCGGGAAATATGCGCGGCTCGACTACATCAAGGTCGGCCGGACGATTCAGGAGCTCGCGAAGCAGTTGGGATTAGACGCCGCGGAGCTTCAAAAGACGATCGAGGAACACAACACACACGCGGCCACAGGGCTCGATCCTCTCTTTAAACGTGGTGAATCAGCTTTCAATCGCACGCTGGGCGATCCGGCCGTGGGAACGAAGAATCCAAATCTTGGATCGATCAGAAATGGTCCGTTTGTTGCGCTGCCGATCGTTACAGCTACCCTCGGCACAGCAACCGGATTGGCAACCGATACTTACGGTGGGGTTTTGGACGGAAACGGCCGGCCGATCCCGGGTCTGTATGCTTGCGGCAACGACATGACCTCGCCAATGCGTGGAATCTATCCCGGGGCAGGCATCACGATCGGCCCAGCCATCGTGTTCGCATACCGCGCCGTCAACAGCATCCTGCTATCGGCTCATGAGGGGAAAAAGACCGCCGCTTCCGGAGCTTGATAGTCAGGTTCGCCGTGTGGCGAGGGGCAGGAAAGGATGCGGGCCAGACAGCATCGGCCAGCACCTGGAGGAGTCACGATGCGTGGTTCGCGTCATGCCAAGATCGTCGCAACATTTGGTCCAGCAACCGCCGCCCCCCAGAAAGGATCCGTGCTCTCCATCTTGCGGGCGCAGATACCTTCCGGCTGAACTTCAGTCGTTTGCCGACCGCGCACCCAATTGGGATCAGATCCGCTGGCAGACCGGCTCGTCTGCTTTCTCCCTAGACTTGAGCCGCTGTTGGAGAAATCCAGCAGCGGCTTTTTTTCTTCATTGGATCAGCGTAGTCGCGGCGAGCGGTACCAAGAACGACGTCACAAGGGCATTCAGGCTCATGCCGAGGCTTGAAAAGACACCGGCGATCTCATCCATATGAAAAGCGCGCGCCGTACCGATACCATGCGCCGCAACGCCTGCGGCGAGACCTCGCGCGCGAAAATCGGTTATCCCGACGAAGTTCATCAACGGCGTCACGATAATGGCGCCTATGATACCCGTGAGAATGACCGCCACGGCTGTTAGGGACGGATCCGCATGCAACATTTCGCTGATTCCCATCGCAACGCCGGCTGTGACCGATTTCGGCGCCAGGGACAGGATCACGTCGCGTGGTAAGCCCGCGGCCTCAGCAAGTAGCACGACAGATGTGACCGCCGTGAGCGAGCCCGCAATCAGAGCGACCAACATCGGAACGACCGCCGCAATAACCAGCGCGCGATTCTCATAGAGTGGCACCGCAAGCGCAACCGTTGCAGGCCCGAGCAAGAAGTGCACGAACTGAGCTCCGGCGAAGTACGTCGTATAGGAAGTGCCCGTTGCAAGCAAGAATGAGCCGATAATCCACATCGCGTGTAGGACGGGGTTAGCGAGTGGATGACGGTGCTTTGCCAGCGATACGGCATCCGTGATCGCATAGACCAGCAGCGTGACCGTCAGCCAGAGTAACGGAGATTGTGCGAGATAGACCCAGAGTGAGAAGGGAGTCTCTTTCATTACGCCTCCTATTGCCTCATAAGCCGACTGACAAGCCTGAACGTCAGCGCGGTCGCGAGCAAGGTGGCGGTTACCGAGAGCATAAGAATTGTGATGAGCGCGATACCATGGGTAGCGAGCACATCGAGCTTCTGCACGAGGCCAACACCGGCAGGAACAAAGAGGAGCGACAGATGGGTCAGAAGTACCTTGCTGACTTTCTCGACGCCCTCGTTTCGGAAAGGGCCGCGAGCGATCACCACGAAGCGGTCCCGGGCAAGCAGCATGATCAGCAAGAGCACAAGCCCGAGCACAGGGCCGGGCAGCGGTAGAGCCAAGCCCCGCACAATGACCTCACCGACGAGTTGGCAGACAAGGAGGACGGCGAGACCTGCGATCATGGAAGAGTTTCGTTGCGACTGACCGCATCAAGGCGATCCGATAGAGACTTGTCAATCGCCACGATCCAAAGCACGTGTATTTCGTCGCGAGCACGCGTCAACGCCTGGCAGAGTTATGCGACCGGAGCGTACTGGCAAGAATCTCGGCTTGGACATCGTTACGATCGCGCTCGATGAGGACATGCCGCATGGCGGCTCAGCGACCGACTATCGGAGCGATTTTTGCGATGATGGTCGGAGATCGGTTGCTCGACTCGCGCCAGTCGCTCCAGCCGGGATCGATGCGTGACACCGACCACATCTGAAATGTGCTCCAACCATCGACGTGGATCATTCCGTCGTAGGATACGAGGAGGGCCCCACTTCATCCCGAGAAAGCTGAAGAGCATTACGCGCGTCGGTTCCAAACAAGCGAACGAGCAAGTGAGCCGGAAAAACTGCAGTGAGCGAATCTGCACTTGCGAGACCACGCCAGAGGGGGAACCCGCAGGACAATCTTTCAAGTCCGGTGCTGCCGTTTCGCGCTGGCCGGCTTGTACCCGTTTTGGTCACGTGTATCAAAAATGAATACACACGCGAGTTTCACGGCCTGTTCTGCGCCTTGGGCCAGGTTTAGAGAGATTGATGGCAGGACGTGTGCACTTCGGCCCGGTGGGCCCCTTCAGCGTGCCTCTCGCCGATGGTGATGAGTGAGTTCTTGGCCTTGCCTTGAACTCAACAACCCGAGCTTGGGGTGGATTGCTTGCATGTCGCGGTCTTCGGCTCGCCGTGCCAAGATGCGGACCGATAAACGTCGTTCATACGGCGGGTACGTCGGCGATCGGTGAAGCCGGTGAGGGCCACCTCCATAAATCTGTTCAGCAAATGAAGCAAACATGACGACGGTGAGAGGTCAGTCGGGTCCCGAGCCCGACAGCGGCGGTGGACCGACGCCGAGGAGCTTCGGATCATCGAAGAGAGCTTGGCGCCGGCGGCTGTCGAAGTTGCGCGCCAACATGAAGCGTTGACCCTAATCTGCTTCCCGTTTGGCGGCGGCAGGCGCGCGGGGAGTGTTTGGCCTCGCCGACCACCTCCGGCGGGACGACAAGGTCCCGTTGCCTCAGTCTTCGCGGTTCGACCAGCAAGCACTGACAGCGCCTTCCAGGACGGGGCGCGATCGAGATTGGGTTCGCGGCCGGGGCCCGGATGCGGATCATGGTCGGTTGAGGCGCCGACGCCGATGGCCGCCGCACGATTTCCGTTGCCCCCATGTGTTCGCCGCCCCGAAAACTGGACTTTAGAAATCTGCTTGGGTTCGTCAGATAACGCCCTACTGCCGCGCCGAAATAGGCGTTCATGACCATTGTCGAATTCATCTTGCAACGACCTTGGACCGCTGCACGATCGGTGCCGCTCTCACGAGGTATCTTGCCCCCTGTTGTCGGATCGTCACTTCCAAGACACTGTGATGTTCGGACAACGAGCGGTGCACGTCCTCGCGGCTAAGTCATTGATTAAAATGGAGAACGAGCTTCTCTGGGCGCTTCCAGCGCGGTTGGCACGACTCTTGAGTTCCTCTCATTGCGCGCCGGCACGAGCGGCCGCGCGATCCTAGTGGTTAGGCCAGGCGTCCATGACGCTCAGGTCATGCACGGCGACTGAGGGACAGGTCATGGACCGTCTGGAATTTCTTCGGACGAAGATAGAGAAAAAGGAGCTTCCAACCTATGTCTATGGCTATCCTTCGAAGCGATCGTATCGGGTTTTCCCGCAACCACTCCGCATAAATGATGTTGTTGAGCAGGCTAGTCGCTCAAAGCAAATAAACATCTATATCCATATTCCGTTTTGTCGCTACCGCTGCACCTATTGCACGCTCTTTCTTACAACGCGCAATAGACAGGCGACCCAAGGGGCTTACGTTGCCCGATTGGTGGATCACATCGCTCGATATGGAGAATACTTCGGAGATCGAGAAGTTGTCAGTATCTATTTCGGCGGCGGCACTCCGACGCTGCTAACACAGCATCAATTCGGCGAGCTCTTCGCCGCCCTCGACGTTGCATTTCCAAAACGAGGCCGCCGATGCGAGATTACGGTGGAGGCCGCGCCGGACTCTTTCAACAACAACCTTCTGGATTGCTTGAAGGCACTTGGCGTCAATAGAATGAGCATGGGCATCCAAAGCATGGAGCCTGGCGAACTTGCGAACTGCGGAAGACCATATTCGGTCGAGATTGCAAAAGCTGCAATCGAAGCTGTCATCAAGCGCTTTTCTCACGTCAACCTTGATCTGATTTACGGCCTGCGTGGTCAAAGCCGCGACTCCTGGAACTTTTCGCTTGGCCGCGTGCTCGACTATGAGCCGCGGACAGTTTCCCTTTATCCCGTTGTCGTTCGTCCGATGACGAACATCCTTGCGTCGAAAGCGAACAATCCTGAATTATTTTTCTCTGAAGCGGAAAAGTATGAAGTCTACGATCAGAACGCTGCTTTGATGGAATCTAAAAGCTACCGCCAGGAATCCTTCACACGTTTCACCAGGATCACTGGCGACCCTGCCTATCGGCAGGAGGTGTCGGACTTCGAGGGAACGCCCCTGCTAGGATTGGGAGCTGGCGCCAGAAGCTATTTCGGCCAATATCACTATAGCACGGGCTATGCCGTGGACCGGAGCGCGACTTCGCGGATTATCAAGGCCTTCTCGGATCGTCCGTTCGATCCCGAGGCAATAGCATCACACGGAATTAGGCTGGCTCCGGACGAGCTTGTGCGTCGTTACGTCCTGCTCGGCCTCACCTTGTCAGCCTTAAGCAGAAAAAATTACGCTGCATTATTCGGACGGGTGCTGGCAGTGGACTTTGGCGAAGAACTGAAGGCGCTCGAGTCTTTGCGCCTCCTCAATTTGGCAGATGGTGATGTTTATCAACTTACTCATAAAGGGTTCAAGTATTCGAGCATTATGGCCCGAATGTTCTATTCCAACACGATGATTACCCTTGAGGAGCAATATCAGGCAGTGTGAGGGCAGTATGGAAGAGGAGGCGAGACATTCACCGTTTTGGTGGGATGCGGGCTACGCCGACCACAACGTTTCATGTATGGGTGGTCCTAGCCCGGAAATCTTCGAGATCGCGCCAGCACTCCGTGCGGAAAGCGTGGTTGTCGAGCTTGGCTGCGGCGAGGGGCGCAACGCGCTCTATTTGGCTCAGTTCGGTCATCAGGTCATCGCGACCGATATATCTGAAGCCGCTATCTCCAAGCTGAATCGGCTCGCAAACCATCTTGCCGTGAAGCTAACAAGCGGTGTGGCTGCTGTTGAAGATTTCCAGCCCCCTCCTTACCTCGACGTCTTTATAGCGCATTCGGTCTTGCATTTCACGGAACGGACCGTCTGGAAACCACTCGTCACAGCCCTGGTTGATCGAACGCGGCCTGGAGGATTTCATTGCTTCACCAACACGCTCGATCAACCAGACCATCCTATCCCCAAGGAGGGGTTGGCAGCTGGCCACAAAAAGTCGTTCGCACGTGGAGAGCTGGAGGCCATCTATACAGAAGCCGGCTGGGAGATCTTACGGTCCGATCATTACATTAAATGGGACTCGCATCCTGGCATCCCAATTCATTCGCACTGCATCGAGAAAGTTGTGGTTCGTAGGCCCACCGGATCTGAAGGTCTCCCGCGAATGAGAGCTGAGCCCATCAAGGCAGCCGGGATGATTCCTACCGAACAGTTCGATAGGTTGGAACTGGGCACACCGCGCGATGCCATCATTGAAATGTTCGGCTCGCCGTCAGCCAGCCATGGCGTGGCGACTAACCGCAAGACAGTCGGAGGCAACAATCAAGGGGCCATAGCCGACGGCTACTTGCGCGAGGATATGATCTTTGGCGATCACGGTCTTCAGTTCGTTAACGGAACGCTCACAGGCAAATATCGATATTTCACGCCCCCGATGCGGTTGAGCATTCGAGAGGTGTAAACTTCGACAAACGTTCTCAATAGGGTCTTGGCTGCAGAGCCACGTCGTGGGTCTGCTCTTATTCGTTCCTGGCGGAGTTTCCGACGTGCCATCATGGGCGAAGCCCATGCACAAGAATATCCAGGCCGCGACTGAAATATCCTCCAGGGCCTTCGCGGCGAAGTGCAGGGGCTGGGCAGACCTCGCATCTTGCAGTAGCGCCAGCCTTGCTTAGGCACGCTGCTTGCTTCGTTCAAGGAAGCATTGCCGAAACTCCCCGGCGATGTAGGGGCGGGCCGGCGCATCACATCGAGGCGTCGGGGCGTCGGGCCGCTCCGCTTCTGAAGCCCATCAATAGGAGGATATATGAAAGCCCACGTTCGGGCAGCGGCGGCTGCGGTTGCGTTGGCCCACACGTTGGGGCGCGCAATCGTGCGCGTGCACGAATACGAAGCTTCCGTATCTTCCAGGATCAGCGTGTCTGTACGAGAGGGAATAGTCAGTGGTTATGACTACGGCAGGCATTGCTACGTAACCGGTGCCTTACCGAACCTGTACCACCATGGTGAACGGTCGCATTTGATGCTCAAACCGAAGAGCTCCGGTGTCTACGGCGGCTTCGATCACGATACGTCATCCTACTTCTCCGTGAAAGTCACAGGCGGTGAAGCCTGCGTCTACGACTACAATGAAGACCTGTACTTCGCATACAGCGTCTGACCATACATCCAGAGCGGGCGCTCGCCCTCGCTCGACGCTGCGATTGCGGTGTCGTTCCACCGATTTGACCGAAACCAACTCACCTTGTCGCATCCGCAACATTGCCGGGGACATTTATTCGAACGCGGCTTCGCCGTCACCAGCAGGACGAACCAGTTTGCTTGAATATTTGAACCCTCATCCGCGATTGGCGCGAGGTTTGCTAGGGATCCTAGCAACGCGAACCTCGCCCATGAAAGTCACTGCTAAGGCCCATCATCCGGGCGCGCCAAGGCTCTTCGCATTGGTGCTCGGCACGAACGAAATCGCTTCTGCCATCGCCACGAAACTCACCGAGGCGACGTTTGCCGTGGTGATGAGACACGATGCGTTTCCACCGGTGATCCGCCGCCGCATGGCATTTCATGACTCGCTGTTCGGCGAGCTATGCGAAGTTGAGGGCGTCGTGGGCAAACGGGCCGATACGCTTGCGGAAATCACGTGGATTCACGCCGACCCGAACAGCGTGGCAGTGACCGAAATGCACTTCTTCGACATTATTGCCTTGCGTTCGCTATCCGTGATCGTCGATGCACGCATGCAGAAGCGTCGAACACCTCGCGACCTCCGCGGCTTCGCACCGGTAACGGTCGGCATCGGGCCCGGATTCGAGGTGGGCGTCAACTGCGACATCGCCATCGAGACCCATCCAATCCAGACCGCTACAATTGTCTCCCGAGGTGTCACCAAGCTGGCAGACGGTCGAGCCCGCGAGCTCGGCGGCGCGGGACGCGAGCGCTTCGTGTATTCGCACCGCGATGGCATCTGGCGCTCAGGTGTCGATATCGGTACGCCATTATCCAAGGGCCTGCTGGTGGGCTGTCTTAGCGGCAAGCCGGTCCTGGCGCCCATTGGAGGAGTGCTCCGCGGCGTTGCTCGGGACGGCGCGCGCGTGCCGGAAGGCGTAAAATTGCTGGAGGTCGATCCACGCGGACGCCAGTCCTGTTGGACCGGCATGGATGAGCGAGGGCGAGCCATTGGATGCAACGCCGTCGCAGCCATCGAGAAACTCATCTCGCCCCGACCGGGTGATCGTCCACATCTTCGTCGATAGTTAAAGAGAAAGATTGTTGCCGGCGCGCTCTTTGGTCTGAACTGCTCGGGTGTAGACCACGGACACCTCCAGGAAGCGGTGCGTTAGCAACCAATCGTTCAACGCATTCGCAAATCCATCTGGACTACGGAAGCTTCTCATCGCCGCTGCTCAGAACACTGAATTGCCGATTGCAATGCTGACATTCTTCTTCGCTATCATCTCCCTTCTTTACGCGACTGTTGGGCAGGCGGGTGGTACCGCGTTTCTTGCCCTCATGGCCTTTGCATCGTTTCCATCAACTCAGATGCGACCGACAGCGTTGTTGCTCAACATCGTTGCCGCCACGTATTCGACATGGCTGTTCAATCGCGGTGGTTTTATTGATTGGAAGAGGTTGAAGCTTTTTCTAACCGCCTCGGTGCCAACTGCGCTGATTGGAGGATTCACAATCCTATCTCCCCATCTCTATGATGCTATCACCGGTGTGGTCCTGCTCTTCGCGGCTGCGATCTTGTTGATCGGGCGAACCAGGAGAGCGGTCCCTGATGGTGAGACGCCGTCGTGGGGCGCAATTACGACAGGAGCCGGCATCGGCCTCGTCTCGGGGCTTACTGGCGTCGGGGGCGGCGTTTTCCTCGCGCCTGTCCTTATCGCCATGCGTTGGGCTTCACCCAAAGAGACAGCAGCTTTGTCTGCCCCTTTTATATGGGTGAACTCCGCAGTTGGCTTGGTCGGCGCGATTTACGCTGGACAGCTGCCTTCACCGCAGACGTGGCTATACGCACTGGGAGCCGTCACAGGGGCGATGATAGGGACCACGATCGGTCTTCGTTGGCTGTCGGAAACGACAACGCGCTACCTAATTGCTCTTATACTTGTAGCCGCGGGGATCCTGCTTATGGTCCTTGCAACGACACAACACCATGAGGTCGGGTCTTGATCTTGCTCGCCAAGGAATGTCTGCTCCTGATGCGGGAGAAGAATTTAGGATCTTGGCGGCCTGCGTTCCGCCGGTCGCTCTCCACTCGCAGGGCACACCGGCGCGACCGTAATCTCGCGCCAAAGCAGGCGATGACGCTTATCGCTGATGCCCGAGTGAACGAATGTGGCTTCATCGGTGACGCCCTGACCACGAACAACATCGTCCATGAGGCGCATACCTGCTCGGGATCGCCGCTCGGCCATCGAGCTGGTGGCGGACGTCCGGTTCCGTCCAATCTTGATGACCACGGCGGCGATGGTCACGGCCTCTTACCGTTAGCGAACTGGCAGATCGGGCGACGAAGTATCCAACTTTTTTTCTACTCCTAACTCTTGCTCCCAAGGAAAACCGTCCTATTTCAACCTCGCCTGTGCTGGCACTCGCGGGCCTCGATTGCTAGCAATTTGGAAATCGTCAACTTGTACAAAGGCTTAGGAGAGCTGCATGAGTTTCCGTCCGCTTCACGATCGCGTCGTGGTCAAGCGCATTGATGCAGAAGAGAAGACTGCTGGTGGCATCATCATTCCAGACACAGCCAAGGAAAAACCCTCGCAGGGTCAAATCATCGCCGTTGGCCCGGGCGGCCGCGATGAGAGCGGCAAGCTGATCCCCATCGACGTCCAGGTCGGCGACCGCGTGCTGTTCGGCAAATGGTCGGGCACCGAGGTCAAGATCGACGGCCTGGAGCTGTTGATCATGAAGGAAAGCGACATCTTGGGCGTTCTCTCCCACGTGTCTTCCAACACTAAGGCCGCCTAGTTCAACCGCTCGCACCGCTCACCCCTGAGGAGCGCCTGCCGGGCGCCTCGCCAAGGGTGAGATGAGACCAAGACAACTCAGGGAAACCAATATGTCAGCCAAAGAAGTCAAATTCGGCGTCGATGCTCGCGACCGCATGCTCCGCGGTGTCGACATACTCCACAATGCGGTGAAAGTTACGCTCGGCCCGAAGGGCCGCAACGTCGTCCTCGACAAGTCGTTCGGCGCTCCCCGCATCACCAAGGACGGCGTCACCGTTGCCAAGGAGATCGAGCTCGACGACAAGTTCGAGAACATGGGCGCCCAAATGGTGCGCGAAGTCGCCTCCAAGTCCGCTGACGCGGCTGGCGACGGCACCACCACCGCGACCGTGCTGGCGGCTGCGATCGTCCGTGAAGGCGGCAAGGCGGTTGCCGCCGGCATGAACCCGATGGACCTCAAGCGCGGTATCGACATGGCTGTGGAAGCCGTGGTCGCCGACCTCGTCAAGAACTCCAAGAAGGTCACCTCGAACGAGGAGATCGCCCAGGTCGGCACCATCTCGGCCAATGGCGATGTGGAGATCGGCAAGTTCATCTCCGACGCCATGAAGAAGGTCGGCAACGAGGGTGTCATCACCGTTGAGGAAGCCAAGTCGCTCGAGACCGAGCTTGACGTCGTCGAGGGCATGCAGTTCGACCGCGGCTACATCTCGCCCTACTTCGTCACCAACGCCGACAAGATGCGCGTTGAGATGGACGACGCCTACATCCTCATCAACGAGAAGAAGCTCTCCTCGCTGAACGAGCTGCTGCCGCTGCTCGAGGCAGTTGTGCAGAGCGGCAAGCCGCTGGTCATCGTCGCCGAAGACGTCGAGGGCGAGGCGCTCGCTACCCTCGTCGTCAACCGTCTGCGCGGCGGCCTGAAGGTCGCGGCCGTCAAGGCTCCGGGCTTCGGCGACCGCCGCAAGGCCATGCTCCAGGACATCGCGATCCTGACCGGCGGCCAGGCGATCTCGGAAGATCTCGGCATCAAGCTCGAGAACGTCACGCTCAACATGCTCGGCCGCGCCAAGAAGGTGATGATCGACAAGGAGAACACCACGATCGTTAGCGGCGCCGGCAAGAAGGCCGACATCGAAGCTCGCGTGGCCCAGATCAAGGCGCAGATCGAGGAGACCACCTCGGACTACGACCGTGAGAAGCTCCAGGAGCGTCTCGCCAAGCTCGCGGGCGGCGTTGCGGTGATCCGCGTCGGCGGCGCGACCGAGGTTGAGGTGAAGGAGCGCAAGGATCGCGTTGATGACGCGATGCATGCGACCCGCGCCGCGGTCGAGGAGGGCATTGTCCCGGGCGGCGGCGTCGCCCTGCTCCGTGCCACCGAAGCGCTCAAGGGGCTGCGCACCAAGAACGACGACCAGAAGACCGGCGTCGAGATCGTGCGCAAGGCGCTGTCCTGGCCGGCTCGCCAGATCGCGATCAACGCCGGTGAAGACGGCTCGGTGATCGTCGGCAAGATCCTCGAGAAGGATCAGTACGCCTACGGCTTCGACTCGCAGACCGGCGAGTACGGCAACCTCGTCACCAAGGGCATCATCGACCCGACCAAGGTCGTGCGAACTGCAGTCCAGAACGCCTCCTCCGTGGCGGCGCTGCTGATCACCACCGAGGCCATGGTCGCCGAGTTGCCGAAGAAGGCCGCTGCCGGCCCCGCCATGCCCCCTGGCGGCGGGATGGGCGGCATGGGGGGCATGGACTTCTGATCCAGCCGCGTCACGCCGAATCACGAAATGCGAAAACCCCGGCAGCAATTGCCGGGGTTTTCTAATTGGGGCGCACTCACATGCGTCGCTTTGGCCTGATGGGCGCTTTGTTGATCGGCAGCCCCTGGTTTGGAGCTGGAAACCCCAATATCTAGATCCAGGCTGGCCGCGCGCTGTCACAGCGATAGCTTCCCCGCGGGGCACACCTGGCACAAATGCTGGGAAGGAATCGTGACAGAGCTGGCCAACCTGCTGACACTCACTGATGCGGTGATTCGCAACGCCACGCTGACGCTCAGCAAGGCGCAACATCATCTCCACGGCGTCAAGCTGCCCGACCCCGCTCTGCGCATGCGGGCCACCGGACTTGGGTTTACCTCTTCACCAAGCCGGGGGTGAGGGGGACCCAGCGCAATGCGGCTCACCAGACGTCGCCGGCAAACCTGGGAGGAGAATGACCTGTGGCTATGGTCTTAGGCCAAGACGGCGAAGTCTATAGTCGAGTTTTGGTCTGCTAATCTTCAAAAGGCGCGCGGCGGCCGACACATTGCCGTCCGTCTGGGCCAGTGCCGAGCGATAGGCCGCGACCTCCATCTCTGCAAACGACTCGCCCGGCAATGATTCACCTCTGCTGACCGAGACGGTGCTCTTGTCTTCAATTAACGGTGCGCGTCCGAGCCGCCCTTCGCTTGTGAGCTGGATTGAGAATGGCGGGAGCAGCTCCGAGCCGCTGAACAGATGACCGATATCTATGGTGCCGCCCTCATCTGCATAGACGACACCGCGCTCTATCAGGTTCTGCAGCTCGCGTATATTGCCGGGATAATCATATTTGAGCAGTGCGTCGGTGGCACGACGGCTGAAGCCCATCAGGTGCCGGTCGTGCCGCGCGCAATAGATGCCGAGGAAATGCGCCATCAATAGTGGGATGTCGTCGCGCCGCTCCCGCAGTGGCGGGATAGCAATCGGGAATACGCAGAGCCGGAAATAGAGATCTTGCCGGAAACGGCCGGCCGCGACCTCGACGGTCAGATCGACGTTGGATGCCGCCACCACACGGACGTCGAGCGAGATGGTTTTCGTGCCACCGACGCGTTCGACCTTGCGTTCCTGAAGTGCCCGCAGCACTTTGCCCTGCGCTGAATAGGTCAGTGACGCGATCTCGTCGAGAAACAACGTGCCGCCGGAGGCGCGTTCGAAATAGCCCGCGCGCGAGGCGATGGCGCCGGTGTAGGCGCCTTTCTCCACGCCGAAAAGTTCGGATTCGACGAGCTGCTCGGGAATCGCCGCGCAGTTGATCGCGACGAAAGGAGCTGTGCTGCGACGGCTCATGGCGTGCAATTGGCTGGCGAACAGCTCCTTGCCGACGCCGGATTCGCCGACGAACAGCACGGTGGCGCCGGTCGAGGCGACGCGCTCGAGCTGGCGGCGGGTGCGGACGAACGCAGTCGAAACGCCGACCGCGACGTTATTGTCGTCGCGTGCGGGGGCCGGGCTTTCACCCGCCGCAACCGGAGCGTTGACGGCGGTGTGCAACGACCGGCTCTTCCATTCCAGTCCGAAATAGTTGCGCTCAGGGGCATCGGCGCCCCAGGCGTCCGCATGCTGACCAACGATGATGCAGCGGGGCGCTCCCATGCCGGCGCATTCGATCTCGCGGAAGATTACCGGACTGCCGAAAAGCTTGGTGGTGTAGCCGGATGGATAGCCCACCTGCATCCAGCAAACTGGCTCGGTCGCAAGGCCGTAGCTCGCGACATGTTCGGCCGCTTCAGATGAATCGTCCCAATAAAACTCGCCGAAATAAATGCCCTTGTTGCGGTCGAACTCGAAATGCCGCGTGGTGACCTTGACGAAACCCTCCAGCGTGTGAACGCGCGGTCCTGCGGCGAGCGCGTGGGTGAGGTCCTCATTAGGAAAGCGCTTTTGAATTAAGGCCGCATCCCGTGTGCCCTGCATATAGCCAACACGCATGAACAGCGCCTTGGCGGTTTCGAGGCCGAATGCGTCGATGATCTCCGTACGCAGGCGGCCGAGCACCTGCGACTGCATCAGCACCATGCGCTGGTCATTAAGCCAGATGCGCCCGTCGCCGAGCGCGAAATGCAGCGACTCAGCGAGATCGTTGAACGTCGGAGCAGCGCCGGTGTCGAGCTCGCTGCTGGCGCCGCGTGTGAGAATGCGGGCGGCGCGGCGGGACGCTTCCGCCAGTGAAATCCGGGAGTCATGCTCCGCCATCTGCGCGTTAATCTTTCATGAAATAGTGAAGTAGCTGTTGGGATTTCATTATTTCAGGAAAATCGGACGATGGAAGGCCTATGTCGCCGGACATGCAAATATATTTCAATGTTCGCATAAGCGTCTGTTATAGCTTTGTTATTTTCATAAACCGAAGGTCGTCCTGGGGGGCAGGTGTGAGCTGGCACCGGTCTTGCTACTTGCTGAACCGTTCGCGGGAGGAAGCGAAGCAAGAAGACCGACCTACGGTCTCGACCATGTGTGCGGCACGCGCCACGGCCGCGCGCGTGCAACAACCGTCTTGCCCTCTTTCTCCCCAGCACGGCAAGCCGCGGTCGCAACGACCGCACAGTTAATCGATCCGCACGAGGCGGAGGGAGAATATTTCGATGAACATGCAGGCTCGCGATTTCATTGCCGTCGAGCGTTGGCGCGGCAAGGCGTTTCTCGGCGAATGGTGCGCAACTGACGGCGGCGTGATGGAGATCAGCGAGCCGGCGACGCGTGCCGTGCTCGGTTCGGTCGGCATCGCCGATCCGAAAGACATCGCCAAGGCCGCACGCGAGGCGCGCCAGGCCCAGCCCGCATGGGCTTTGAGGCCGCCGCAGGAGCGTGCAGCTATCCTCAACAAGGCGGCCGATCTGCTTGAACAGAATGGCGAGGAGCTAATCGGTTGGATTATGCGCGAGAGCGGTTCAATCCAGCCCAAGGCTGCGATCGAGATTGAGCACGGAGCGGCCTTCGTGCGCCATGCAGCGGCGATCGCGATCGAGCCCAACGGGATTATTCTGACATCGATGGAGCCGGGGCGGTCGAACACCGCGAAGCGCGTGCCCCATGGGGTTGTCGGCGTGATCTCGCCGTTCAACTTCCCCCTGGTGCTCTCCATACGGGCGATTGCCGCGGCGCTCGCGGTTGGCAACGCCGTGGTGCACAAGCCCGATCCCCGCACCGCGGTGTCCGGCGGCATCATCATCGCCCGCATTTTCGAGGACGCAGGCCTGTCCAAGGGCGTGCTGCAAGTGGTGCCGGGCGGCGCGGCAGCGGGTGAGGCGATGTGCGCTGATCCCAACATTGCAATGATCTCCTTCACCGGCTCGGCGGAAGGCGGCAGCAAGGTGGGTGAGGTCGCCGGCCGCCATCTCAAGAAGGTGCAGCTCGAGCTCGGCGGCAAGAATTCGCTGATCGTGCTCGACGATGCGAATATCGATGTCGCAGCGTCCAACGCCGCCTGGGGCGCGTTCCTACATCAAGGGCAGATCTGCATGTCGACCGGTCTCGTGCTCGCCCATGCGAGCATCGCCGAGGCGTTGGCGACCAAGGTCGCCGAGAAGGCGCAGCATCTGCCCGCGGGTGATCCGTCGTCCGGTCAGGTCGCGCTTGGCCCTATCATCAGTGACTCGCAGGTGACGAAGATTCAGGCGATCGTCGACGATGCGGTTGCGAAGGGCGCGCGGCTGCTTGCCGGCGGCGGTCACGACGCCCGCTATTACCAGGCAACCGTCCTGGCCGACGTGAAGCCCGGTATGCGCGCGTTCGAGGAGGAGATCTTTGGCCCAGTTGCATGCCTCGTCAGCTTCGCCACCGACGATGAGGCAGTCGAGCTTGCCAACCGCTCCGAGTATGGCCTCGCCGCGGGCGTGATCTCCGGCTCGGTCGCGCGGGCGCGAGCTGTCGGCGATCGCCTCGCGGTGGGCCAGCTCCACATCAACGACCAGACCGTCAACGGCGGGCCGTTTGCGCCGTTCGGTGGGCGTGGCCGTTCCGGCAACGGCAGTCGCATCGGCGGTCCGGCGATCTGGGAAGAGTTCACGCAGTGGGTCTGGACCTCCGAGAAGCCGGAGGCGACGCCCTATCCCTTCTGATGCGTTTCGCACATTGCACTGCTTCCGGCGCCTTTCGCGCCGGAAGCCTTCCGTCTTGCAACGACTGACCTCTGGAGACCAAGATGAAGATCCGTGCCGCCGTCGCCCGCGAAAAGGGCGCACCGCTGAAGCTTGAAACCATCGACCTCGAAGCACCGCGTCCTGACGAGATTCTCGTCAAGGTGCAGGCCACGGGTGTCTGTCATACCGACCTCGTCGTCCGCGACGGCATGCTGCCAACGCCGCTGCCGGTCGTGCTTGGGCACGAAGGCGCTGGCGTCGTCGAGGCGGTCGGGGCTGCCGTCACCAAGGTGAAGCCCGGCGATCACGTGGTGATGACGTTCAATTCCTGCGGTGCGTGTCCGAGCTGCCAGGACAACGCGATCAGCTACTGTCATGAATTCTTCCCGCGTAACTTCTTCGCCGCGCGTGCGGACGGAACAAGCGCGCTGTCGGCGGACGGCGCGCGGATCAACGGCAACTTCTTCGGTCAATCGTCGTTCGCGACTCACGCGATTTGCCACGAGGTCAATGTGGTGAAGGTTGCATCCGACGTCCCGCTCGAGCTACTTGGACCGCTCGCCTGTGGCGTGCAGACTGGCGCTGGTGCGGTGATGAACGCGCTGAAGGTCTCTGCCGGAAAATCCTTCGGGGTGTTCGGATCGGGCTCGGTCGGGCTCTCCGCGCTGATGGCAGCGCACGTGGTCGGCGCCACCACGATCATCGCGGTCGATACCAATCCGGCAAGGCTCGAAATCGCGAAATCTCTGGGCGCGACGCATGTAATCGATCCGCGCCAGACTAATGCGGCCGAAGAGATCATGCGGATCACCGGCACCGGCCTGAACTTCGCGCTCGATACCACGGGCCTGCCTGTGGTGATCCGCAACGCCGTGGAGAGCCTTGGCCCACGTGGCGCCTGCGGCATTCTCGGCGCGTCTGGGCCCGATGCGGAAATCGTGCTCAACGAGACGCATTTCATGAGCGCCGGCCGTCGTCTGATCGGCATCGTCGAGGGCGACTCCAATCCTGACGTCTTCATTCCGGTGCTGATTGATCTGTACCGGAGCGGACGCTTCCCGTTCGAGAAGCTCATCAAGTTCTACACGCTCGATGAAATCAACGCTGCAATCCACGATTCCGAGACCGGCACCGTGATCAAACCGATCGTGCGGATGAACTGAACGCAGGTCATTCGTAGCGGGCGAGGGGCGGATTTGGCCGGCATTTCGTCCATCCTAGACTAGATGGCAACCGACCGGTCAACCGGCACGCCGTTCACTGTCCAATGGAGAAAGCATGTCCAAACAGCAACTCGCAGCGATTTTGCAGATGAGCGCGCAATTCCCGCCGCCGGCCGACGGTAGTCCGGCGGACATGCGCGCGTGGTTCGAGGCGATCAACGCACAGACGCCGATCTCTGACGGCGCCGTGATCGAGCGGGTATCGTCAGGTCCCGTCGGCGGCGACTTGATCCGCTATCCCAATTCGGACGGCGGGCGCCTGATCATCTATTTCCACGGCGGCGGTTTCTTCTTCGGCTCGTCGCGCTCGCACCGAGTCGTCGCCGCCAATCTCGCGCGCGCAGCCGGCTGCAGCGTTCTCGCCGCGGACTACCGGCTCGCGCCGGAACACCCGGGGCCTGCCGCGCATGATGATGCACTCTCCGTCTACAAATGGGCGTTGGAGCAGGGCTTCGCGCCATCGGCGATCTGCCTTTCGGGCGACTCTGCGGGCGGCAACCTCACCATATCGACGGCGATGCGTTCTCGCGACGAGGGGCTGCCCAATCCGGGTGCGCTCGTGGTGATGTCACCGGCGCTCGACTTCACCGGCGAGAGCGAGTCGTTCCGCACCATCGCCGACACCCCGCTGCTTACCCCGCAATTGATGGAGCTTTTTAAGCACGCCTATTTCGGCGCCCAGGTGCCGACATCGCCCTATCTCGCGCCGTTGAATGGCGACCTGTCGAAGCTGCCCCCGACCTTGATCCATGTCGGATCATGGGAGCTGCTGCGCGACGATAGTGTGCAACTCGTTGATCGGCTGCATCAGGCGGGTGTTTCCGCCGAGCTGAAGATCTGGGACGGCATGTGCCACTCCTGGCAGCTATTTGCGCCGATGCTTGATGAAGGGATGGCTTCGATCGAAGAAGCAGCAGCCTTCGCGCGCGAGCGCCTGTCGCATTGATCCCTCAAGGTGTTCACTGCAGTTCGCACCGCGGAGCATCTGCCTCAAATCGCAACTTGAACCGGATGGGCCGTATCGGTGGATCCGCCTCACCGAAGACCGGTGGGCCAGATGTCGGGCTTCACCAAGATGGTCAACCGCTTGGTCAAGGAAGCGGGTGTTGCCAAGTTCACCATGCATGACTTAAGGCGCAGCTTGCGCACCATCATGTCACGCTGCGGTTCCGTTTCGTGGGTTCAGTCCAGGAACGTCGATTTGCTTCAATCGACGATAGAGTACTTCCTAATGTTTACCGAAATCTCGAGCCTTTCGCATGTAATAGCCCTGCTTCTGAACCGCTAATCTGATCTCATGACTGACGCCGATCACCCTTGTCTTCTTTTTTCGCCACTTCGCCAGTGCATCCGTGACAGGCAGCGGAGCTCCCTGGGGAATAACCAGCAGATCATGTTTATCGTTTAGGTATACATCGAACATGTCCGGCCTTTGGGCTGAAATCTTGGCTGCGCGAACAAGCGCGTTCATTGGACTTTTCGCTCAACTTGCCAACGACCACGTGTCCCGAGCGATCGAATGCGACAGGATTCAGTTGCTATACGCTCGTAAACGCAAAAGTCCGACTTTCGCCGGACTTCGCTTGTGACACTATTTTGGCTTATGGTCAGCGTAGACAATCAGACGCCACCGGATCGATCCTTGCGAGGGGGTGTGTGCGTGATGTCCTTGCGGCGGCAATACGTGATCTGCTGCAATGCCGATCTCGCGATGACAGCCCATGCACCGGTAAATTCCGGCATGGCGAGCTGCGGCTCCTGGCCCGTAATCCTGATCAAAAGCTTCGCTGGAAGATTGTTGCAGATAGTTCGCGTCTTTGTAAGTAGCCATTTCACTTCTCTTGACCGACTAATCTATGGACCAAATGGAAATTCGTTTTCGGCGAGCAAACTCCGTACGAAGCGAACGATCCTGCCGGCATCCACCGCGAAGACTGCTTAAATTGCTTCTCCACGGTGCGTGTCGTGTGGTTGCTGCCAACAACGCGCGCCCCCCGTCCACAGGAACGGCGACTTTAGTCCTATGATTGGGATCGCATCGTGCGTTTTTCGGCCATCCTCTGCAGCATTTATGCGCCACCCCATGTTCGATTGCTCAGACGTTGAAGCTCCTGGACATTCGCGTGCTCGGAAGACAACGGCGGGCAAGCGATTGCCGCGACCCTGCCACAGGTCGTGAGAGCGGGACCGGCGTCCCGACTTCACCGGGTCAAGGGGGTCTATGATCCTCGATTCCGTCCACCCCCGTCCCAGTATCACCCAAAAGGGCGCATCGAGTGCGCTGTCATGTTTCTTGCTGAACGCAATAGATGAGAAGGCGCTCGCATCCTGTACGCGGCGGGTGTTGACGCCGTGTTGTATCCGCCGCAAACGTTACATTCCGGAAAATGGCTTGTGCTATATCGGGCCGCGGATTGATGACCCGCCCAAGCTTATTGCACCTGGAGGAAACACCCGTGGCCAGCTCCAGCTGTGTAAAACGACCACAGTCTTTGTGACCAGCGGTTGTTCTATAGCCTTTTCTTCCCGGGTTACTAGTATTGGGACTTTCG
This sequence comes from Bradyrhizobium ingae, assembly GCF_055791185.1. NCBI lineage: Bacteria > Pseudomonadati > Pseudomonadota > Alphaproteobacteria > Hyphomicrobiales > Nitrobacteraceae > Bradyrhizobium > Bradyrhizobium ingae. The sequence continues at coordinate 193 of NZ_JBVUBB010000066.1, read as the reverse complement.
GGGCAACCAATTCGGAGCTCCAACAACACATAACTCGGAATTATGCGTTAGATTGCACAAAAGTGAATTGGACGAAGCCGCTCCGCGGCAGAACACTCGGCAAGAGTGGCCCATCGTCGGATGAAGGAATGCGGCTGAAGCAACTGTAACTGCTTTGGCGTGCCCTGGTGAGACGTAATTTGCAGCGTTCATA
>NZ_JBVUBB010000065.1:0-24715 GCF_055791185.1 Bradyrhizobium ingae | reverse complement strand
GGCGCCGAGACCGAAATAGGCCTGCTGGCCCACCGAGACCAGACCGGCATAGCCGGAGAGCAGGTTCCACATCGCGGCAAGCAGGATGTAGACGAACAGCGTGGTCAGCTTGTCCAGGACCTGGGCGTTGCCGATCAGCGGCGCGAGCGCAAGCAAGACGAGCACCACGGCCGCACCAGCTACAGCCTGCTTCTCCGCGCTCGACCAGCGCTCGACAACGAAATCGCGCGCATCACTCATGTCCAACCCCACTTCAAGAGAAGCCTCCGCCAGGTCGTCGATCCCGAACTGGCCGAATAGAACCTTGCGCCGAGCCAGATCAGGAAGACGAGATGCCCTGCAAGTTGAAAGCCCTGCGGCGAGAGTGCCGCGCCAACGCATTGCGCGACGCCGAGCACGATCCCGCCGATCAGCGTCCCCCACAGCGATCCGATCCCGCCGATCACGACCGCCTCGAACGCGTAAATCAGCTCTGTCGGACCGGCATAGGGATTGATCAAGGCGCGCATTGCCAGGAACACTCCAGCGAGTCCTGCGAGCGCGACCGCTATCGCCGCCGCGCCGCATTGCACCCGTTCGGCGTCAATACCCGACAATCGTGCGGCTTCGGCATCCTGCGAGGTGGCCCGCAGGGCACGACCGAACCGCGTTCGGCTCAGCACGAGCTGCAGCGTGCCGAGCACCGCGATCGCAACGACGAACGTCAGCAGCGGGAGCTTGCCGATCGAGATGCCGAACGGCAGCTCGAAGCTGTCCCAGGAGAGATCGCCGATATGATTGCCGAGCGAGGCCGCGTCCGAGCCGAACACGCCCTGTAGCCCATTCTGAAGGGCGGCGCTGAGTCCGAATGTGGTGAGCAAGGGCAGCAGTATGCCGCCGCGCATGGTGCGCATGAACAGCCATTTGTGCATGAACCAGCCGAGGGCCGCCATGATGAGCAGCACGGGTACGCAAGCGACGAAAGGATCAATCCCCCGCTGGGCCAGGGCAAGCACGAGATAGGCACCGAGAATCGCAAGGTCCCCATGAGCGAGGTTGATGAGGCGCGCGACCCCGAACAGCAAGGAAAGCCCGCTGGCCAGGATAGCATAGTAGCCGCCGAGCAGAATGCCCTGAATGATGGCGTCAAGCATCAGTGCTCTCCGAGGCTGGCGGTCAGACCGAAATAGGCGTCGGTGATCGCGCTGCGCGACAGTTCGGACGAGCGTCCCGCGAGCTCGACGCGTCCTTCGAGCATACAGATCAGCCGGTCGGAAAAGCCGATCGCGCGATCGAGATCCTGCTCGACGAGGATGATGGCGATCTCCCGTTCCGCCTTCAGCGCCGCCAGATTGACGTAGAGGCCCTCGATCGCCGCCGGCGACAGGCCGAGCGACACTTCGTCGAGCAGCAGCAGTTTTGGATTGCTCATCAGCGCACGTCCGATGGCGACCGCCTGGCGTTGCCCGCCCGACAAATGGGTTGCAAGCGAGCCCGTCAGCGGCGCCAGTTGCGGGAAGGCGGCGAGAACACGGTCCAGCGTCCAGGCTCCCTTGCGGCCATTCTCGCCTGCGATCATCAGGTTCTCCCGCACGGTCATGTCGGGAAAGAGCCGGCGTCCTTCCGGGGACATCGCAATGCCGCGGCGCAGGCGCATGTGGGCGGGGAGCCCCGTGACATCCTCGCCATCGAGCCACACCGCGCCGCCCGTCACTGGATGCACGCCGGCGAGTGCACGAAACAGCGTGGTTTTGCCGGCGCCATTGGCGCCGACGACCGCAAGCACCTCGCCTTGCGCGATCGAGAGGGAGACCTCGCGCACCGCGGTCAAAAGTCCGTGGCGTGCCACCACTGATTTTGCTTCGAGTAAGCTCATTCGGTGCCTCCGCCGCCGAGATAGGCGCGCCGCACCGTCGGATCGGCCATCACGACCGAAGGGTCACCCTCGGCAATGACGGTGCCTGCGTTCATGCAGACCAGCCGGTCGATCACATGGAGCAGCGCGTGCAGGATGTGCTCGATCCAGACTATGGTCATGCCCGATCCCTTCAGCGCCATGACGAGCGCGACGAGCTGCTCGAGCTCTTTCTCCGTCAGGCCGCCGCCGATCTCATCGAGCAGCAGAACCTTGGGCTGGGTTGCGAGTGCGCGCGCCAGTTCGAGGCGCTTGCGGTCGAGCAATCCGAGCGCGGCCGCCGGACGGTTGGCATGATCGATCAATCCGGTTGTCACAAGCGCCTCGGCCGCGAGCGCATGCGCGCGTGATCCCGACGCGCCCGCGCCGTGACGGGCGCCGACGCAGACATTCTCGAACACGGTCATATCGAGGAAGGGGCGCGGCACCTGATGGGTCCGCGCGATTCCGGCGCGGCAGCGCCGCGCGGCATGGAGTGCCGTGACATTCTGGCCGAGGAAGTGCACGTCGCCGGCACTGGGCGCAAGCGCTCCGGCAAGGATGCCGAACAGGGTGGTCTTCCCGGCGCCGTTGGGGCCGACGACGCCGACGGCCTCACCGGCCTCGACATGGAAGTCGACCTCTGTAAGCACCTGGAAGGTGCCGAAGTGTTTCGTGATCCCGTGGCTGGTGAGCATGGGCTGGCGTTCTTGATGCGAGATGAAAAGAGACCCGGCCGGTCCTTCGGTCCGGCCGGGTGAGCGTGTGGCTTAACCGAGCTTGTAGGGTTGGAGCGGACCAGTGATCGGTACCGCCGGAATCAGAACATTGCTCGTGACGTTGAGAGCGAACGGGAATTTGGCTCCCGTCGGCGCCTTCACCCATTGCGTGCCAACGAGCCCCGTCGTCGCGACGTTGGGAACGGGTCCCTTCGTAAAGTCCACGATCCCGGTGGTCGTCGTGACGGAAAGGGTCGAGATCGTCTTGGCGACTGCGGCCTTGTCGGTCGGATCGGACGATTTCTTCAGGGCTTCAATGGCGACATCGATCAGCGCCATTTGCGCGCCGACCTGCTGGCTCCACGGCTTGCCGCTGGCCTTCTCGAAACCATCCGCCAGCGCCTCGCACGAGATGCTCGTGACCGGTGAAGTGAACGGGAAGGCGCGGTGCCAGTACGCACCGGAGGCCATGCCGTGACCGAGCGCGCCGAGCACCTCCATCTCCTGCTCGAACAGTCCGGCCTTTGCGAGCTGGACGATCTTGACCTGCTTGGCGAGCCCCTTCTGAGCGGCCTGGCGCCAGAACACCGGCAGATCAGGCGGGAATGGGAAGGTGTTGAAGATTTCGACACCGGCCTCCCTGAACTTGGCGATCTGCGCTGAAAAATCGCCCGCGCCGTTCTGGTACGGCCCGGCGTCGACGACGGTGAAGCCCGCTTTTTCGAGCGCTGGAATCATAACTGCGCGAATGGCATTGCCGTCGGCGTCGTTGGGCAGCAGCACGCCCACCTTCTTGTTGGTGCCGAGCTTGCTCCACTGGTCGGCGTAGAGCTGCGCGAAGTCCGACGCGCCGAACGAGAAATGATAGGTCCATTTGAACGGCGAGGCCTCGCCGGGCTTGGCGCCGCGCCCGAAATAGATCGCTTCCCAGGGGGCGACCGTTGAGATGCAGGGCACCGCGGCCGCCTCGCAGGTGTCCGCCACCGGATTGACCGTCTCCGGCGTCGAGGACGTGATCACGAGGTGCACATTGTCCGAGGAAATCAGGTCCTTGGTGACCTGGCTGGCGCGGGGCGGGCTCGACTGGGTGTCCTTGAGAATGAACTTCACGCCATAAGTCTTGCCGTTGACGTTGATGCCGGAGGCAAGCGCCGTCTGCGCGAGCTTCAGGACATAGTCGTCGGCGTCGGCGAACGGGCTGAGCGGGCCCGAGCGCGCGTTGACCCAGCCGATCCGAATGACATCCTCGGTGGCGGCGAATGCGTGCCGGCTGAGCCCGCTGAGGCTCAGGCCCGCCGCGCCGGCAGCCGTACTCTTCAAGAATTGACGTCGTGTGGTCATGGTTTCCTCCTCCGGTGTTTGCTTGATTGCCGCTTGATCGTGCCGGCTTCAGCTCATCCGCACGATCGGCTTGATGACTTCGCCTGTTTCCGAGGCGTGGATCGCCTTGTTGATCTCGTCGAGCGCGTAGAACTTCACGAGCTTGTCGAAGGGGAAGCGCCCAGCTCGATAGAGATCAATCAGCATCGGAATGAAGATGTCCGGGTTCGACTCGCCTTCTACGATGCCGATCAGGCGGCGTCCGCCGCTCATGAAATGGGTCTCGTTGAGGACGATCTCGGCATCCGGTCCCGATGCCCCCAGAATGCCGCAGGCGCCGCGCGGGCCGAGGCTCTCCACGGCGCTGCGGATCACGGCGGGAAGGCCGGTGGTATCGAGCGCGAAGTTCAGCCCGCTGCCGGTGATCCGCATGATCTCCTCGACCGGGTTGACCTTGGTCGGATCGATCGTGTGGGTGGCGCCAAGGGACTTTGCGATGCTGAGCCGCGACGGCTTGGTGTCGACGGCGATGATCGTGGTCGCACCGACGACCGCCGCGGCCATCAGGGCCGACAGGCCGACCGAACCCGCGCCGAACACGGCAAAAGACTTTCCGGGCAAGACGCGCAAGGCGTTCATCACGGCGCCGGCGCCGGTCTGCACGCCGCAGGCCAGCGGGCCCAGGAGGTCGAGCGGCACATCGTTCGGCACCTTCACCACGTTCGCCTCGTGGCACAGCGCATGCGTTGCGAATGACGACTGCCCGAAGAAGTTGCCGTTGATGCGCTCGCCGTCCGTGGAAAGGCCGCTGGTGCCGTCGACGCGCGCGGCGAAGAAATTGCGCGGGAAGAATTCGTGGCAATAGGTCGTCGCATGATCGCGGCAGCTCGGGCAGGCGCCGCAGGAATTGAACGTCATCACCACATGATCTCCGGGTTTGACCTTGGTGATAGCAGCGCCGACGGCTTCGACGACGCCGGCGCCTTCGTGGCCGAGCACGACCGGCAGCGGTGTCGGCAGCATCCCGTCGCGGACGACGAGATCGGTATGGCAGACGCCGGTCGCAGCGACCTTGACGAGGATTTCGTCGGCCCGGGGAGCTTCGAGATCGATGCTTTCGAGGCTGAGCGGCGCGCCCTTTTCGCGGGCGATAGCGGCACGGATTTTCATTGGCGGGATCTCCGGTCAGAAAATAAGGGTGTTGCGGCGGCAACGGAGGTTCGGCATCCGGCGCAGCACTCGCCGGATGCCGTGAAGACAATCAGAACGGGTAGGGCGTTGCCTGCGCCTTCTCGGAGGTCCACACCCACTGCGTGAACTCCTCCCAGATCGCGGGACCGCTGATGCGGCTGCCATTGCCGGAGCGGCCGCGACCGCCGAACGGCGCGAACGGGCCACCATTCACCGTCTGGTCGTTGATGTGGAGCTGGCCGACATTCAACCGCTCGCCAACGGCGCGGGCGCGCGCCACCGAGCCGGAGATCACCCCGGCGGCGAGCCCATATTCGGAGCGATTGGCGAGCTCTACCGCCTGATCGTCCGTCTCGAAGCTGACGAGACAAGCGACGGGTCCGAAGACCTCCTCCTCGAAAGCGAGCATGCCGGGCTTTACGTCGGCGAGCACGGTCGCCTGATAGTAACGTCCGTCATGGCTGCCGCCGGCGAGCAGCCGCGCGCCCTTGGCGACGGCATCGTCAACGATCGACTGGATCTTCGCGACCTGCCCGTCGCTGATGATCGGACCGAGCGCGACGCGACCCGATGAGGGATCGCCGGCCGGCAGATGACGGGCCCTTTCTGCGATGCGGCTCGCCAGTCCTTCGGCGATGCTCTTCTGCATCAGCACCAGACCAGTCGCCATGCAGATCTGCCCCTGATGCAGGAACGAACCCCAGGCGGCATTGGACGCCGCGATGTCGAGATCGGCATCGTCGAGCACGATCAGCGAATTCTTGCCGCCGAGCTCGAGCTGAACCTTCTTGAGATGGCGGCCGGCGACCTCACCCACCTTGCTGCCGCCGGCGGCCGAGCCGGTGAACGAGATCATCGCGATGTTGGGATCGGCGCACATGGCTTCACCCGCGTCCGCGCCGCCGGGCACGACGTGGAGCACGCCGCGCGGCAGCCCGGCATCCTCGAAGATTCGGGCGATGATGATGCCGCCCGAGACCGGCGTGCGCGGATCAGGCTTGTGCACGACCGCATTGCCGACCGCGAGCGCGGCCGCGATGGCGCGGATCGAGAGCACCAGCGGAAAGTTGAATGGCGAGATCACGCCGACGACGCCGTGCGGAACGCGCTTGGCGGTGTTCGACCGGCCCGGCTCCATCGACGGCAATAGGATTCCGTTCGGCTCGAGCGCGATGGCGGCAGCATGACGCACGAAGCCGGCGCCGTGTTCGATCTCGATCGCGGCCTTCGGCTGAATCGACCCGCTCTCGCGCATGATCCAGCCGATCAGCTCTTCGGCATTGCGATCGAGGAGGTCGGCCGCCTTGTTGAGGATTGCAGCGCGCTCCTGCGGAAGCTTTGCTGCCCAGGCCGGCTGGGCGATACGCGCCTCGTGCGCGGCCTTCGCAATGTCCATCGCATTGCCGATGCCGACGGAGCCGAGCACGGCGTGCGTCGCGGGATCACTGACATCGGCCACGCCGCCGCCGGTTGCCGACCACTCGCCAAGGAATGCCTTGCCCTGCCATCGCTCGACGGCAATGAAATTGTGAGCCTGCGTGTTCATCGAATCGTCCTCCCATGTCCCCGCGATGCGCGGGCTGTCGTTGCAGGACCGCGCGGCGCGCGATGACTGCGGCGTTAAGGGAGGGGAAACAGATCCAAGGGCGAACGCGAGCAATGCGCGAGATCGCCATGAGCCGGACGAAGAGGGCCTCCATCCGTCGTGCTCGGGACTGTGGGCCAGCCCTCTTGTTTTCGTTTTCCTCCCGTTGGCTAAGGGAATAGCAAGGCCGGTGCCACGTCCGACTTGAGTCGGCGACGATTTCCTCAACTCTCTTAATATAATAATTATTTCATATAGATACGTCACTTTAGAGAGTAACGGATCGGGGTTGCCGCTTACGCTCTCAGTCCACCCACTTTGTGAAATAGTGAAATATTGCTAAGGTCGATTTCATTATTTGATGAAGTTGAAAAGCCGGCATGCCCGACAAGAAGACCCTGATTTCGCTCGCCGAGGCGTCGCGCCGCGCGGCGCAAATCCTCAGCCGGGGTGCGAGCAGCGAGCTCCACACCAGTGCGCCGCCGACCTTCGACGACCTTGCGGAGTCCCTGCATTTCGCGCTCGGCGATGGCCGCATCTGGCTCAACGACCAGCGCATGGTGTTGATGCAATCGCAGGTCTTGGGAAGGCTGCGCGCCGAGATCATCGATGCCTTCGGGCTGGAGACGGCCAAGGCGATCTTCATGCGTGTCGGCTACATGCAGGGTGCGCGCGACGCCGCGCTGATCCAGAAGCGCTTTCCGAACGAAGACCTGACACATGCGCTCGCGGCGGGACCGCGGGTGCACACGCTGGAGGGCTTCGTCAAGGTCACCACGCGACACTTCGAGTTCGACCGCGACAAGGGCACCTATTTCGGCGAATTCTACTGGGACGATTCGTCGGAAGCGGCCGAGCATCTTGCCAGCTATGGTCTTGCCAATGAACCGGTGTGCTGGCTGCAGGCCGGCTACCCCTCGGGCTACACCACAAAACTGTTCGGCAAGCCGGTGATCTTTCGCGAGATCGAGTGCGCTGGGATGGGCGCGCCGCGCTGCGTCATCATCGGCCAGCATGCCGATGCTTGGGGCGATGACGCGCCGGAACGGCAATATTTCGGCCTCGAATGGAAGAGCCGCCCGCTTTACGCCGGGGCGAAGGCCCCGGTCGCCGAACAGGAGGCGCCTGCCGATCTCGATGCGAAGAGCGATGTCGCCGTCGGCGTCTCCGCCGCCTTCGTCCGCACGCGGCGTCAGCTCGAGCGCGTCGCGGCGACCGACGCGACCGTGCTGTTCGTTGGCGAGTCCGGTGTCGGCAAGGAGCTGTTCTCCAGTCAGCTGCATGTGATGAGCCGGCGCAGCGCGGGCCAGTTCGTCGCGATCAACTGTGCCGCGATCCCAGAGCAACTCGTCGAGTCCGAATTGTTCGGCGTCGAGAAGGGCGCCTATACCGGTGCCATCGCATCGCGCGCAGGCTATTTCGAGCGCGCCTCGGGCGGCACGCTATTCCTGGACGAGATCGCTTCGCTCACCTATTCGGCACAGGGCAAGGTGTTGCGCGCGCTTCAGGAGCGCAAGATCGAACGCGTCGGCGGCACCAAGACGATCTCGCTCGATGTCCGCGTGGTCGCAGCATCCAATGTTGATCTCAGGGCAGAAGTCGCGGCCGGCCGTTTCCGGCAAGATCTCTATTTCCGCCTCTGCGTCTTTCCGATCGCAATCCCACCGCTGCGCGAGCGGCGCGACGACATTCCGCTCCTGATGGCGCATTTTCTCGGCGTCTATTGCGCGCGGCACGGCCGGCGTCTCACCGGCTTCAGCCGGCGCGCGACCGACGCGCTGCTCAAATACAACTATCCCGGCAACATCCGCGAATTGCAGAACCTTATCGAGCGCGGCGTGGTCTATGCCGATGACGGGGGTGTGCTCGACGTCGGCCATCTCTTCAGCGGCTCCGAGCTGCTGCCGCCATTCTCGATCCAGCTCACCAGCGAGGGACGGCTTGGACGGATGCCGCTTCGCGCGGGCGACGCGCAAGCGGCGGAGGCGCCGTCGCCCGGCCAAGGCGCATCGTTTGCGGATGTAGAGCGTGCCACCTATGAGGCAGCTTTGACGCGCGCGGGGGGCAACGTCTCGGCCGCCGCGCGGGCGCTCCGGATCAGCCGGGCGCAGCTCGACTATCGGCTGCGCCGACTCGGTCTGACCGATAGGTCGCGTTCAGGTCGAACGTAACAGCCTTCTGACGATTGAAGATACTATGACAGCAATCAGCCTCGATCGGCACGGAATCGGACTTGGTGTAGCTTAGCGTCGGCGAAATGCCGCGGCGCGACTCGGCCACGGCAACGTGGCATGGAGCTTGCTCGTTCTAGACGCGAATGTAACAATTGTCTTACGTGGTCGCTCTGACCTTCAACAGCCTCATGGGCCATCACCTCCGACAAGCTCCGATAATCCGGTATGGATCTTCGCCAACTTAGATATTTCGTCTTCGTCGCGGACCTTCACAGCATCGCGCGCGCATCACTTACCTTGGCGTGGCCGGGCCGGCAATCAGTCGGTCTATCAGTGCTCTCGAGGAAGAACTGCAAACTCCGCTCTTCGAGCGGGATGGTCGTGGCATGCAGGTGACGCCCGCCGGCGTCCTTCTGTATCGCGGCGCATCGCAAATTCTTCGGGACGTCGAGCTCGTCGGCCAGGAGGTGATGGCCGAGGGCAAGCACCTCGCGGGGGATGTCATCATCGGCGCGACGCCCTCGGTCATCGCCATGGCCGGGGCGGAGCTCGTCGGGACAAGAGTCGATTGAGCGATGAGCAACGTCAATGCGAACACCCGAGGGCGCTCGCGTACGAGAGCGCACGTTAGCGGCAGTTTGAATATTTCCGGACACTAAGGGCGACGAGGAAATTTTTGGCGAATGCGCCAGCCACAGTGAGGCGTCGCGTCGAGGCTAGTCTGCCCATGTCGGCAGCAAATTTCCCAAGCGTTCGCCGCCGTTCACCGGCGTCTTATTCAACCATTATTCAACGAACGTGGCTGAAGGGCTACCTAAGTGCCTGAGATTGCTGGCGCTCCCTAGGGGAATCGAACCCCTGTTTCAGCCTTGAGAGGGCCGCGTCCTAACCGCTAGACGAAGGGAGCGTGAGGGACAGGACATAGCCGCGAAATCCGCCGGCGGCAAGCCTCGATCAGGGGCGAAGAGGCCTGATATGCAAAGTGACTGCGGCTGAGGCTTGACCGTGCGACGGCCGATCGGGCTGCTAACCAACCAAACCGCCGGGAACACTCACGGCGTCTTCAGCTTTTCGATCGCGGCGGCGCCGGCAGCCGGCTCCAGCCGAAACAACCCCGCTCCCGCAAATGCGGACTTCAATGGCGACGTCGACCGGATCTGCTGCCCGCTGCTGCCTGCGATGGCCTGATTGAGAAGATCCTGACCGATGGGGCCGGTCCGCTGCGTCCCGATCCCAAAATAATAGGTCTGGCCGGCCTCGATCGGGACTTCGACTTCGTAGTCCGCCATGGCCATCGTCGTGTGCGAGGCGATCTTGTAGGTGCCTGGCGGCCGATCGACGACGAAGAACGCCCCCATCTCGAGCTTGCCCACGGGCTTGTCGTCGATCTTGATCTCCGACGAGGCGGCCAATCCGCCCATCGCGCCCAAAATGCCCTTCTCGCGCAGGAAGTAGAGCCGCGCGAGCCGAGTGTCCTTTGGTTTGGCCTGAGCCGCAGGCTTTTTGGACTGCGCAGGACGTGCAACCTGCTTGGTCTGCGGTGCAGTCTGGTCGGGCTGCGCTGAAAGCGCCGCGGCTCCGGCAAATGCGCCCCACCCGATGATGAACGCAATTGCAACGACGCGTGACTTGATACGGCCCATTTCCTGTCCCAGCCCGAATTCCCCGGAAGGGAGCTAAATCAGAAGTTGCGGCACAGGACAACACGGACCGGAATGCGGTCGACAATTTCAGCCGCAACGCGTGTCGTCCGCCTTACGGCTCGTCGGCAAATCTCAGCTTTCCGGCCGGCTTCAACGTGTGCACGTCGAAGGTGCGGATTTCGGTCGCTCCGCCCACGTCGAGCGTGATCACGAGCCGGTCGCCGGCAACTGCCGCCCCGACGATCTTCGCACCCTTCGGCAGGGTGGCGGTGACGTCGCTCAACGCATCAGCCGCCCTTCCCTCGGACTTGAAAAGGCGGTAGCCCACGGCAATCAGGACGGCGCAGATTGCCAGCGCCGTGGTCAACCCCGCGATCAGCATCATCCGTCGGATCCGCGCGAACAGCGCGGCTTGCTCGGAGGTCGGTTCGGGAACAGCGGTTTCGGTCGTCATGCAGGGCTCTGGGTCAGCGCAAAGGTTGGAAGTCGTCGTCGCCGGCGATGAGGGTTCGGCCCGGCTCGATCGGGTGCTGGCCGCCCGCCTGCCGGACCTGTCGCGATCAAGGCTGAAAGCCCTGATTCTGGCGGGCTCGGTGACGTTTCGTTCGGAGGCGATCCGCGACCCCGCTTATCACGTCGCTCCCGGCGATACGATCACAATCGACGTACCGGAAGCCGCCCCCGCCGAGCCCAAGGGCGAGGACATCGCCCTCGATATCGTCTTCGAGGACGACGACATCATCGTCATCAACAAGCCGGCGGGCCTCGTCGTGCACCCGGCCGCCGGGCATGAGACCGGCACGCTGGTGAACGCACTGATCGCCCATTGCGGCACCTCGCTGTCCGGCATCGGCGGGGTACGCCGGCCCGGCATCGTGCATCGGCTGGACAAGGACACGACCGGGCTGATGGTGATCGCCAAGAACGACCTTGCCCATCAGTCGCTGTCGGCTCAGTTCGCCGACCATGGCCGCACCGGCGAGATGCGTCGCGGCTATCTCGCCTTTGCCTGGGGTGTGCCGAACCGGCAGCGCGGTACGGTCGATGCGCCAATCGATCGCCACCCGCATGCGCGGGAGAAGATGGCCGTCCGGCAAAGCGGCCGCGCGGCGGTGACGCATTGGGAGATTCTCGAGAGCTTTGCGGGGCGCGACGGAAAGCCGGTGGCCTCGCTGCTTGCCTGCGAACTCGAGACCGGCCGCACCCACCAGATCCGCGTTCACCTGTCCCACATCGGCCACCCCCTTCTTGGGGATGCGGTCTATGGCCCCCATTTCAAGACCAAGGCAAACCAGCTCGGGCTCGAATCGCAGGCTGCGCTCGCCGCCCTTGGCCGGCAGGCCCTGCATGCTTATCTCCTGGTAATCGAGCACCCGAGGAGCGGAGAACTCCTTCACTGGGAACAGCCTCTGCCGGAGGATTTGCTTCTCCTCGAAGGGAGGCTAAAAGCGGCGCTATGACGCAGGCCGCTTCAGAAAAGCTTTACATTACAAAAAGTTATAGCAGCCACACGGGGACGTGACGTCAGTAATCCTTCCCTAAATGCCCACCTGTGGGGTATATTGCGCCTGCGTTGAAAGATCGACGCGGAACATCGCAGCGCGACTGGCTTTAACCAAGTGGTCGTCTGCCTGGCCCGCCGCTATCGGGGGCCTGAACCTTTGGAGGGCGCAAGTATGGCCCGTGCAGCCACGTTGCCGGTTCTGAATGGAGAATCCGGCCTTTCCCGTTACCTCGCCGAAATCCGCAAATTCCCCATGCTGGAACCCCAGCAGGAGTACATGCTCGCCAAGCGTTGGCGCGAGCATGATGATCGGGATGCGGCGCATCAACTCGTCACCAGCCACCTCCGACTCGTGGCCAAGATTGCCATGGGCTATCGCGGCTACGGCCTGCCGATCTCCGAGGTCGTCTCGGAAGGCAATGTCGGCCTGATGCAGGCGGTGAAGCGATTCGAGCCCGAGAAGGGCTTTCGTCTCGCCACCTACGCCATGTGGTGGATCAAGGCGTCGATTCAAGAGTACATCCTGCGTTCCTGGTCGCTCGTGAAGATGGGCACCACCGCGAACCAGAAGAAGCTGTTCTTCAACCTGCGCAAGGCGAAGAGCAAGATCTCGGCTCTGGACGAGGGCGATCTGCACCCCGACCAGGTGAAGCTGATCGCGAACCGCCTCGGCGTCACGGCCCAGGACGTCATCGACATGAACCGCCGCCTCGGCGGCGACGCGTCGCTGAACGCGCCGATCCGCGACGACGGCGAAGCCGGCGAATGGCAGGACTGGCTGGTCGATAACTCGCCCAACCAGGAAGCCTTGATGGCCGAGCACGAGGAATACGATCATCGCCGTGACGCACTGAACGGCGCCATGGGCGTGCTCAACCCGCGCGAACGTCGCATCTTCGAGGCGCGGCGCCTTGCGGACGAGCCGATGACGCTGGAAGACCTCGCAGCCGAGTTCGGCGTGTCGCGCGAGCGCGTCCGCCAGATCGAGGTCCGTGCCTTCGAGAAGGTGCAGGCCGCGGTCAAGGGCACGATCGCGAAGCAGGAACAAGCAGCGCTGGAAGCCGCGCACTAAGCGCGAGATTTTTCAGCGCCAGAAATTGGCGGATCGAAGAGTGTCAAAAGCCGGCGGCGACGCCGGCTTTTTTGTTTAGGGTGCGCGAGCGCCAGGCACTGGCGCTTCCCTTCTCCCCTTGCGGGAGAAGGTGGCGCGAAGCGCCGGATGAGGGGTTTTCTCCGCGAGTCGCCCGCTACAGATTCACGCGCGGAGAGAGACCCCTCACCCGGCTTGGCTTTCGCGAAGCCACCTCTCCCGCAAGGGGAGGTGCAGCGAGTTTGCGGTGAGAAACTCCAATAAAGCGCCTGCCCCGTCCGATCATGCGCCCGTCACGCCGATTTGCCCGACAAGTCAAACTCTTCGATGCGCTCAGGCAGTCCTTGCCGGCCGTGGCCGGGCTACTTTGCATGGGGTTGTTTTCGAGATTTGAGTTCAGACCCGGCGGGGCTGCAGCGAGCGATCTCTACTCGCCCCACCCTCTTGCCATCTTCGCCAAGGCGCAGCCTTCGCAGTAGCGGGCGTCCTTGAAGTCGATCCAGTTGTGCGCATAGACGTGGTCGAGCGGGATGGCGTAGCGTGCGCGCAGGACGGCAACGAGGATGCGCCACGCCGTAACTTGCGCCTCGGTCGGCCCCGTCGTCACATCCGGAAAATTGCCGGCGAACTCGACACCGATCGAGTTGTCGCGCACGACCTGATGGTAAGTCGTGCTGTTGTCGATGAACTTGTTGTCGTTGCGATTGGCGCCATCGCCGTGGGTCGGCACGAGATTCTCGGGGACGGCCCAATAGACTGTGCCGTCGGTTTCGACCCATATCGTGACGCCGCGTCGCGTCGGGTTCTTCGATTGCTCCAGCGCTCCCATGCGGGCCGATCCTGCCGGCCCCTCGGTCTGGTGCACGATGATGTTGTGCCAGGCATGGGCTGCAGTGACATCGCTCCAGGGCGCGAGCCAGACCATGTGCAGGCCGGGAATCGTCGGCGTGCCCGAGACCCGTGCCAGTCTGGCAAGATCGGGATCGGTTGCGGCGGCCGGAGCAAGCAGCGTAATGGCGGCGAGCAGCGCCGCGAGAAGGCGGGTAAGCATGAGGCGAGTCCGTTGCGTCCGCACTCTAACATGCGTCAGGCGAATTTGCGTGCCGCTTCCGCTGGCAGTTGCGGCGCGTCCGGCTGGAGCGGCGGCGCGGCATCGTAGACCGCGAAATCGTTCTTGCCGCTCTTCTTGGCGGCATAGAGCGCATGGTCGGCGTTCGCCATCAGCCGGTCGGGGAATTGACCGATGTCGCGCTCCCACTGCGCGATCCCGATCGAGACCGCGATCGGAATCTCGCCTCCGGAGCAGGTTTCGGCATCCCTGCGGCAAACGTCCAGCACGCGGCGCGCAATCGACGCGCCCTCGATCTGGGTCGAAGACGGCAGCACGATACAGAACTCGTCGCCGCCGGTGCGGGCGAGCATGTCGCCGGGTCTGAGGCGCGTCTGCGCCATCAGGGTGAAATGCCGTAGGCAGGCATCGCCCGCGGCATGTCCGTGGGTGTCGTTGATGGCCTTGAAGCCGTCGAGATCGATGACCAGCAGCGAGAACGGCTCGCCGCTGCGTTCGGAGCGGGCGCATTCCTCGGTGAGGCGCTGCAACAGGTGCCGCCGGTTGGCGACGCCCGTGAGGTCGTCAAGCAATGCGAGATCGGCGACCTCGTTGCGCAGGCGGTCCATGGCCATCAACAGGAAACCGAAATTGAGCGTCATCGACAGGAACAGCAGCGCCAGCACCATGATGGCGTGTGCCTGGCCGCCGGCCAATGCGGAGAAATCACCGCCGAGCACGTTGCCGACCGCCCGTCCGGCGTAGATGCCGATGATCACGATGATGACGAGGCCGGCGAGCCGCGCTCCCGGTGCAGCCCTGCCTTCCCGCTCCGACCACAACAGCTTCAACGTCAGTGCGAGCGGCACCGACTGGCCGAGCGAATATGCGATCATGCGCAGCGGCATGCTGAAATAGACGAACGTCAGGAAGAGCAGCGCACCCATGCTCAAGCCTACGATCAGCGCGGTGGCGCGCCAGGAGACCGGCCGGTCGTAGAAGCGGCGGATGCCCATCGCCGCGAGGCAGGCGGCAAGGATGACGCAAGCTCCGCCCAGGACGAGCGGCAACAAGGAATCGACGAACAGGCGGGTCAGCGCCGCGATCGCGCCGCCGGCACCGACGAAGGCCGACGCGGTCCAGTACCGCGCCGCTTCGAGCTTGGGATAGGCGCGCGCCACATAGGCCCAGATCAGGCCAAGCGCCAGGAAGTTGACGACGAATACCGTCCAAATTGTCGGTACGCTCAGCATGACGGCCGTAGCGCGTGCATCGCCCCGCCCCCCGCAACTGGTCGCTGTTTCTTCATCACCATCCCCGGTTTCTTGCGGGGACAATGCGCGAGCGGCGTTTAACGGAGTCTCACTGCGCTCTCCCAAGCCCGCTTCTTGGTTTTGGATTGATGAATCGCGCGAGCGGATTCGGAGATTATTAGGCATAGGGCGCCGACGTCGCCGGCGCCGAGGCACGGCTTGATCGCAGGTATCGCAAGGCGGATTTCGCGGACGGAAATCACCCCTGAAGACGTTTGAGCTGTGGATAACGCAATGACAGTGGCGTGACAGCGCGGGGCAGGCGCCCGCGAATCTGCTGAGTTTGGTGTCGAGGATGTTGCGAGGCTGGCCCTCCGCCGAGCATCCCTCGTGTCGCGTTCCACCATTAACCCTTGAGAGGATACTATGGCTAAGAAAGCGAAGAAGGCGAAAAAGGCGAAGAAGGCCAAGAAGGCGAAGAAGAAGTAACGCTACTTCTTGTTCTTTGCCCGGGTGGAGCCTCGCTCCGCCCGGGCTTCAGTGGGACGGATTT
Source organism: Bradyrhizobium ingae (assembly GCF_055791185.1). Lineage (NCBI taxonomy): Bacteria > Pseudomonadati > Pseudomonadota > Alphaproteobacteria > Hyphomicrobiales > Nitrobacteraceae > Bradyrhizobium > Bradyrhizobium ingae. Next base: position 8,762 of record NZ_JBVUBB010000065.1, on the reverse strand, counting down.
GAAACGGCGGGCGCAAGGCCCGCTTTTTTATTGGCCAAACGTAGACCGCTTCATTGCCCTCTTCCCGCAAGCCAGGAGAGGTGAAGGGCCTACCGCTCTGCAAACGCGAGCTTGGCGCCGAGCGCGGCAAAACCGGCGGCAAAGCTGCGGCGCAGCCAGGCCATGACGCGCGGACGGGAAATGACGCGCTCGCGGACGGAAGCGGCAAACAGGCCATAGACGACGAACACGGCAAAGGTCATCGCCATGAAGACGCCGCTCAATTCCAGCATCCGCGCCAGCACACGGGCCTCATCAGTGGTGATGAACTGCGGCAGGAAGGCGAGGAAGAAGATCGAGAGCTTTGGATTGAGGATGTTGATCAAGAAGCCGGTGACGATCACCCGCCAGCTCGAACGCTCCTTGATCCGCCCCTCGACCGCCAGCGTTCCGGTCTCGCGCAGCGCCTGCCAGGACATGTAGAGCAGATAACCCACCCCGCACCATTTCAGCGCGGCAAAGGCGAGCGCGCTGGTGTGGAGCACGGCGGCGAGCCCAAGCATCGCCGCCGTCATATGCGGCACGATGCCAAGCGTACAGCCGAAGGCGGCAGCGACGCTCGCCCGCGAGCCGCGCGTCAAGGCGGCCGCCAGCGTGTAGAGCACGCCGGTGCCGGGGGATGCGATCACGATCAGGGAGGTGAGCAGGAATGACCAGGTCATGCCCCGACCCTATCATCGCTCCTCACCGCAAAAAAGCCGGCCCGACAATGAGCCGTCAGGATGGCTGGGCAGCCTCCGCCTCGCGCAAGACATCCAGCGGCGCCCAGGGCTTGGCCCAGAACTTGGCACCCTTGGGCAAGGGTTGCGCCAGCGGGCGGCCGGACGTCACGACCACCTCGAGCGTGGGATTGCGCTCCTTGGCGATATGCGCGAGCTCGACGCCGTTCATCCGCCCGGCAAGCTGCACGTCGGTCATCATAAGACACAATGCGCCGGCATTTTTTTCGAGCACGCGCTCGGCGGCCTCAGCGCTCTCGCACTGAATGACTTCATAGCCGCTTTCCTCAAGCAACAGGCAAAGCATGTCGCGCTGCCCGGCATCGTCCTCCACAATCAGTGCAGCTGCGCGAAACGGCTTTGCTTGTCCCATGGGCACGCTCCCAATGCTGGATGTCACGGCTCGACCTATCATGAGTTAAAAGGGGAACCGCAAATTGGTTCTGCTTCGGACCGAAAAAATGTAAATGATTGTTCCCGACGATGAAATCATGGAGCTGAGATGACTGCGATCCGAAGCGCCGCCGCCATCACGGGAGCGGCAAGCGGCATCGGCCGCGCGCTTGCGATCGAGTTCTGTCAACGCGACTGCGATCTCGCACTCGCCGATCGCGACGAGGCCGGACTGAAGGCGCTGGCTGCCGAAATTGGAGGCAGAAGCAAGGTCAGCGTGCATCGCGTCGATGTCGGAGACGCCGGCGAGATCGCGCGGTTCGCGACCGAGGCGGTCGCGGCACACCCCGATCTCAACATCCTCGTCAACAATGCAGGCGTCACGTTGCTCGGTTCCTTCGAAGAGATCGATCAGGCGCAGATGGAGTGGCTGTTCAACATCAATTTCTGGGGCGTGGTTCACGGCACGCGCGCCTTCCTGCCGCATCTGAAGGCGAGACCGGAGGCACATATCGTCAATCTGTCCTCCAGCTTCGGCATCATCGCGCCGCCGGGGCAATCGGCCTACGCGGCGTCGAAGTTCGCGGTGCGCGGCTTTTCGGAGAGCCTGCGCCATGAGCTTGACGGCGCGGGGAGCGCGGTGAAGCTGTCGGTGGTGCACCCCGGCGGCATCGCCACCAACATCGTACGCAATTCGCGCACCGGCGTCGGCGTCACCGACAACGCCCGCCGCGCACGGTCGATCGAGTGGTTCGAGAACGCCGCCAAGACGACGCCGAAAGCCGCCGCCTTGCGCATCATCAAGGGCATCGAGCGCAACGAGCCGCGCATCCTGATCGGCAACGACGCCCGCTTCATGGATCTCCTGCAGCGCTTCCGCCCGGGGACGTATTGGAAGCCGCTACAGCGACGGCTGGAGAAGATGGCGCGGGGGAAGTGAGGGCGGCGCTCAGCAATGCCTCTCTGTCAGTCGTCCTGGCGAAAGCCAGGACCCATAACTACCGCAAATAGTTTGTCGGAGGCCATCAGTTGCTCAGCCGACACACGTGACTACGAGCCGTCGCAACAACGCTTCCCTTGGGGTGATGGGTCCTGGCTTTCGCCAGGACGACGGTGGAAAGATTTTTCGCGACTAAGCGCCCCCCTTACTCACTGTCCCATCAACCGATCGGCAAAATAGCCGATGGTCTTGCGATAGATCAGCGCCCTGTTCCACTCCCGCATGGCTTCGAAATTGGCGGTGCCTTCGCCGTAAGGCTGGCCCATCTTGAAGCCGTTGGTGTGAAGCAGGTTTGCGGTCGAGGCGAGCACGTCGGCGGCGCTGTGGCGCAAGTCGACGCGACCGTCGCCGTCGAAATCGACGCCGTATTTGATGTAGGACGACGGCAGGAACTGCGTCTGCCCGATCTCGCCGGCATAGGCGCCGATCAGGTCGCGCAGCGGCAGGTCGCCGCGCTGCACGATCTTGAGCGCGGCGAGCAGCTCGCCCTGGAACAGCTCGGTGCGGCGGCAATCATGGGCAAGCGTTGCGAGCGTGCGGATCACCGGCAGCTTGCCCATGTCGCCCTTGCCGAAATCGCTCTCCAGCCCCCAGATCGCAACAAGGATCTGTCGGGGCACGCCGAATTGCTGCTCGATGCGCGAGAGCAGCGCGGCGTGGCGCTGGAGCAGCGCGCGGCCGCCATTGATGCGGCCGGGACCGACGCGGGTCGAGACATACTGTTCAAAACTCTTGTTGAAGGTGTAGCGCTGGCGCCGGTCGAAGGCGAGCACCGCGCCGTCCTGCGTCACGCCGCTGAATGCTGCGCTGGTCACGCTCGCCGAAACGCCTGCGGCCTGCGCTTCTGAGGCCATGCTGGCGACGAAGCTGTTGAAATCCCCACCGCAGCGGGCGGCCTGCGCCGAGCCGCTGGCCACGAGAACGACGGATGCGATGGCCAGGCTCAGTCTCAGCATGTTGAAAAATTCCTCTCATCTTTGCGCGAAGCAGCGCGCGATCATGCCCGGGAACAGGACTTGCGTCAAAGCGGCGCACCAGCTCGGCGCCAGAACCGATCGCGCTGCGGTTGCGACTAATGCATTGCGCTCCCACCCGCCCTCCGAAACCGCACGAGATGCCCATGCCCATTCCGCGCCAGACGTTTGGATTGCCTGCCCTCGTTGTTCTGCTCTCCCTCGGCATGTCGGGCGCGGCGCCAGCACAGACCCGCGATGTCGCGGGCGGGCGGGACTATCCCGGCATCGGACGGTTCGGCGGCAGCGTGATCACGGGCTATGTGACGAAGGATTTCGACGCGACGCGGATGCAGGCAGCGGCCTTCAGGGACGGCCAGCCGATCGACGCGCGACGGCTGGAAGGCCGCGTCGTCCGCATCGCCTACCGCACCAATCCCGGCCCCTCGATCCTCGAGGTGTCGCGCAATTTCGAGACGCAACTTGCAAAGGCCGGCTTCGAGACCCTGCTCGCCTGCGATACGGATGCCTGCGGCGCCATTCCCTTCACGGAAAGCGTCGACACGCTGCCGGTCCCGCAGATGTGGGTGGACGGCTTCAACTACCGCTATTATGCGGGACGCAAGAGCGAGGGCGGGCGCGAGACCTATGCCAGCGTCATCGTCAGCCAGAACAACCAGGAGATCTATGCGCAGCTCATCGTTGCCGAGCTCGGCGCGATCGAAAACAAGATGGTGGATGCCGCCGCAATGGCAAAGGGCCTCGGTGAAACCGGGCACATCGCGCTCTATGGCATCTATTTCGATACAGACAAGGCCGTGCTCAAGCCGGAAAGCCGTCCGACGCTGGAGCAGATTGCAAAGCTGCTGACAAGCCAGCCGCAGCTCAACGTGTTCATTGTCGGCCACACCGACAGCCAGGGCGCCTACGACTATAATCTCGATCTGTCACGCCGCCGCGCCGAAGCGGTCGCGACCGAGCTCGTGAAGAGTTTTCGCATCGCACAGACGAGGCTGCGCACGGCAGGCGTCGGACTGCTCGCGCCGGTCGGCTCCAACGCGACGGACGCCGGCCGCGCCCTCAATCGCCGCGTTGAGCTGGTGGCACCGTGATACTTTCTCGTCATTCCGGGGCGGCCCGAATGGCCGAGCCCGGAATCCATTCAGCCGCAGAGCCGGCGGCAAGATGGTTTCCGGACTCGCGCTTCCGCCTTCGCTCTTCGAGCTATGGCTGACAAGCTGCGCACCGGGGAATGAACGAGCGCGAAACTCCGCCCATGACGGCTTGATGCTTCGTGCGCCGGTGCTAACCTCGATCCACCGGTGCAGACAGAGCTGTACGTCATGCCCAACGACCAGCAACCTCCTCGAACAACGCGCCTGGCGCTCCTGCGCGTGCCACTGTTCCGGCTGCTCGCGATCAACCTTGCGATCGGCGCCTGTGCTGCGACGCTGCTTGTCGGCGGGCTGCTGCTCATCAATCCCGCCCATTTGCGTGATCTCATCGTCGCCGACAGTTCGCCGGCAGTTGCAATTTTTCTCCTGCTCGGCTCCTTCCTCGTCACTTTCGGCTCGGCCGCGATGGGCAGCGCCATCATGGCGCAGGGGCGCAAGGAGGATAACGGTGGAGGTAGCGGCGGAAAGCTGCACCTGGCGCCGCACAAGCTGATCGACGACCCGCGTTAGCGGTCCGGCCCTGAAGCGCCGCCTTAACGCAAACTGTCAAGCGGCTTTCCCTCGCGACAAACGAGCGACACGTTTGCGCGAAGATGTTTTCTCAAACAAATAACCGGAGGCGTGATGATGATTCAGCCCGATCTCATCACGCTTCGCGCCCGCGCACCGGCGAAATTCTATTCGCGCGCATGGAACCAATGCAACCCGCTACCGCCGCGTACAAACGCGGCGAGTTCCAATCGCGATGGCGATAGTTCGATGGGCCAATCAAATCATTCGAATCTCAAACATAAAATGCACGTCGATTAACATATGCGTGTCGCGCGCGACGCGACACCGCTCCGTCACAATTTCTTCTTGCCAGCACATCGAAGGAGCGGTAGAATTCTATCTTAAGTTGTTGTCCCTGCCAGCCCCGGGCAACGCTGAAGACCAAAAATAAACGGCGGGCTTTTCGGCCCGCCGTTTATTGAGGCTGAGGGCCGCACCAGACCTGACGCGGCGTTTGACGCTGCCATTTCGCAAACAATTGTCGTCGATCGATTGCGCTGGTCGACTCCGCGGCCACAAGCTTCCCCACCGGCAGCCGGCAAAGCCATTTGACTATGGCGGCCTGATCGACCACAAGCTGGCCATGGCCAAAAAACCCGGAACCAATCCCAAAGGCGAATTCGCCTTCTTCAACGTCGTCTATGAAGACGACTCCCAACGCTCCAACCGCCGCGTGCCTGCCGAACTGCTCGGCGGCCTCGACGGCGACGAGCCCGCGCGCAGCTTCATCATGGAGCAGGACCGTGAGATCGCCGAAAAATCCGGCCGGCCGCCGCTGGCGATCAAGAGCCTCGACCGGGTCGGGGCGAAGAAGAAGTAGGCCGACATCGGCAGGCGCTCACCAGCGCCCGCTACGCCTATTCCAGGCAAACAGCAGGTCGGCAAATCGGTCATAGAAGAACCGCGTGAACGGCAGCGCCACGCGATTGCCGAATAGCGCCGCAAGCCACCCCTCACCTGGCGTCAGCCTCCACAGCGCGATCGCGACATCCGCGCCAACGATGAGCCGGCCGGCCTCATCGGTCGCATGCAGGCGCCGCCTGATGTCGTCGAGCGAGGCGCCAAAGTGCGCCAGCGCATCGGGCTGCTCGTTGGTGTCCCTGAATTCGACCGTGCCCGCGCGCACCAGCGCCAGCAGCTTGTTGCGCTGCCAGTCGATGCCGGCATCGCAGACGGGGCAGCGGGTGTTGTACCAGACGGTGAAGTGTTTCGACACGTTACTGTTGAACTTCGATACTAGCGCGCGTCGCAGCGTCACGGACGCACACCGCTTAGGAGTGAAGAATAGCCGGCAAATATGCCAGCCACCCACTGCTGGCGACAACTCATTAGACTGGACGCAAACTCCCCCTAAGGTAGCATCCTATTCGTTATCGACCTAAAATTAGGTTTTAGTTATACGGATAATAAGCAAATCCAGCTGGGAGATCGAGGAAACGATGATCGATTTCAATAATCTAAGGAAGCCGGACGCGAGGACAACTCCGACTGATCCTCGCGAGATATTTAAGAGGCGACCGTCTGGTGAAGGCGTAGCCAATGATTTGTGGCGCGGTCAGGCCGAAGCGCTTGAGGGTTGGTTCAAGGATCAAAAGGATGAAACTCTTATCCTGCTTAATACGGGAGCTGGAAAAACGATCATCGGACTCTTGATCGCGCAGAGCTTAGTAGCTCAGGGAACCAAAAATGTTGTCTACGTATGCAGCACCATCGATCTCATCAAACAAACTGCGGCCGAGGCAGCAAAGCTGGGAATTCCTGTAACCATCCGCGCGGAAGGGGACTTCGACAACGATCTTTTCAGTCAAGGGAAAGCATTCTGTATTGCAACTTATCCAGCTTTATTCTTTGGTTTCCGAGCGAACAAGCCCGGAGCTCTTATTTTTGATGACGCGCATGTTGCCGGAAAGTCGATACGCGATGTCTTTACGCTATCGATTTCAAAGAAGGATCACACTCAGCTTTATGCTGAACTGCTGGAATTTTTGAGGCCGATATTCACTGACTACCATCAGAAAATGGAGTTTGAAGCGGCGATCCGAGAGAACGAAGAGTCAGGGACAGTCCTACTTAGCCCGCCATGTGCTACATTCGATATGGCTGGCAAACTCTCGTCGGTAATCAATCCTCATATCAACGAAAAGGATCGATCTCTCTACTTTCCATGGCCATTTATCAGAGACCATTTGAAGTACTGCGCTGTCTTTGTGGGGCGCGGATCAGTTGAGATCACCCCACCGTTTCTTCCTACTCTTACGCTCCCCGCTTTTGGCCGCGACGTAAAGCGGGTGTATCTTTCGGCGACAATAAATTCGAGAGCCGACTTCACGAGAATATTCGGCCACAAGCCTGACAAGACAATCGCACCAGATGTTGATGCCGGGGACGGAGAACGCCTCTTCGTCTTTGCCAGCAAGTTCGAAAACGGCTCCGTTGACAAAGCCATCGTGCGCAACATGGCCGAGCAATCCAAGGTTCTAATCGGCGCACCAAGTCGACACCGCGGAAAGCAATGGGATTTCGCTATCCAACCAACCGCAAAAACGTTCACGAACGACCTCGACCGCTTCCGACGACAAGCCACCGGAGCCTTTGTACTTGCGGGACGGTTCGATGGCATCGATTTGCCTGGCGCCCAATGCAGATCAATGGTCGTGGACGGCTTGCCCGCTGGCGGTAACCTGATCGAGCAGTACCTTTTTGAGAAGCTGCAAATGGATCAGTTGCGTTCGAACACCTTGAGCGTTCGCATTACGCAACTCCTCGGACGCATCATTCGCGGAAGACAGGATTTTGGATTCTTTATAGTCGCGGATCGCCCGCTTGAGAATTGGCTGAAGAATGAACGGAATCGAGCTCAACTCCCTGAATTACTCAGGCGACAGCTATTCTTAAGCGAAGCCATTGAAGATCAAGTTCCGGGTAAGCACACCAAGAAATCAATAATCGACACGATGAACAAGGTGATTAGTCGTGATGCAGGTTGGGTAAATTACTATCGAGACAACATCAACGATATGGATGTTCCGAAAGGGAAGTTGCAGGAAAACGAGCAGAACAACTTAGTCCTGGAGAAGGCAGGCAAGAGCGAAGTCAGATTTATGACAAAGCTCTGGGACAACGACCCCGAAGGCGCGGCTAAGGACCTCGAAGAAGAAATTCGAGAAGTCGCGATAGTCGATCCCATGTTAGCCGGCTGGTATTCTATTTGGGCAGGAGTCGCCTACTACTCTGCAAACAAGACTGATGCCGCTTACGATTTGTTCGACGAAGCTCGTCGCAGAATCGGGAAAAACCTACCTCTTCCTCGTAGAGCCGTGAACGAGGTTGAGAAGAAAACAGACCCGCAGACTCTAATGGAGGAGGCGGTTCGACAAATTGTGCTGACGGATCTTGCCAAAATAAACGATAGGATTGCCAAGGCGCGCATCCTCGCAAAAAATGCATTCTCAAATGCAGCAACCCACAAGCAATGCGAAGAAGCGGTCAGAGCGATTGGAGCGACTCTGGGATTTGTATCAAGCAGGCCTTGCACTGATCACGGGAAAGGACCCGACAACCTCTGGCTGGACTCATACAGCAAGCAGATGATTGCTTTTGAGCTCAAAACTGACAAAACCACCGAAAGCACGCTATCGAAGGATGACGTAGGCCAAGGCCACAATCACATCGAGTGGCTTAAAACTCATTATCCTAACACCAAGCTTCATGGTCTTATCTTTCTTACTGATGCTCAAAAAGTGTCAGAGAAGAGCGACCCTTCGGAAATGATGTACTTCGGGACGCAAGCTGAACTCCTAAAGGTGTGATGGGGTGGACGCCCCCCTCGACGGCATCAATGTGCCAAGATGGTGGTGTTGAAACAGCCACTGCAGAGAAGGAGCGTCCGCCATGGAAGTTAGCACGATCGGAATAGATTTGGCGAAGAATG